>DATANR010000431.1:0-45708 GCA_036266155.1 Gemmataceae bacterium
CCGCATCGTCGCCGGCCCAGGTATTCACTTTGATCGTGTCGATGCCCGAGAACACGAATGTTCCCCAGCCTGTAGCCGACCCCGTGATCAGGCCGGTGCCGTTGTCATTGATGATCACGGTATCCGGGGCGCCGTCACCAATGATTTCCATCGTGTTTTGGACGCCATGGCTGACTACGCAGGCCGGCACATCGCGTGTGTCCAGGCGCTCGAGACCCAAGGATGCCTTCCGCTGACGCATGACTAAGCTCCAGTAATTTCGTTCGATTTTGGGACTGTTATTACGGCAACTCTTTGATCTTCACGTTGCGAAACTCGACCAGGCCGTCCCAGCTCTGTAGGCCGATGTGCCCGGTTTTCCTCAGCAGGTCCGGGTGTTGTTTGGTCATCTGCTTAAAATTCGCCAAATCGCAATCCAAAACTGCCGTGCCGTTCACCTTAACGTTGAGTCGATCTCCCTTCACGACGATGTCGACGGCATTCCATTCACCGGTTGGCTTTAGCACTGCGCGCTTCTGGGGCCCAACAACCCCAATGATCCCGCCAGTCTGCGAATCACCGGGCCACTTCTCCGAAATCGCCGCATCGACGAATTGGATTTGATTACCGTCGAAGCTGGGGTCGGTGTCCGTGGAATTGCGGAAGGCGATTCCTGTGTCGGCGTTCGCGCTCAACTTGATCTCCAGATGCAGATCAAAGTTCGCGTATTCTTTCTTCGTCATGTACCATCCGCCGCCGCCGCGGCGCGTGAAGATGGTGCCGTCATCGGACGTATCCATCCTTGTCGGCCTTTTCATCGCCGGCGTGGAGTTCGCCCATTGGCTGCGAAACAATAAGCGCCAGGACAACTGAAACGCAGGCTGTTGCAAGGATTCGCATGACGATCCTCCTCTAAGAAGTACAACGGACCGCCTGCCGGCGGCGGACCACCCAAGCGCCGGCCCCCAGCAGTCCAAACGCCAAGCAGATACCCAACGCTCCAAGGAACCCAAAGAACGTACCCAGGTAGGTGATCTGGTTCTGGGGGTATGGCTTGTCGCGCCAACTCAGGTGGTCGATCAGCGATCCCCCAACAATCATTCCGACGGCCGCCGCTAATGCAACGAGGCCCACTTTCGCAACGACCTTGTTGTGCCGCCACCACACGCACAGCGCCGCGAGAACGACAAGGGGCGACACGACCCACGTCAGAACCCCGAGTTTTGGGTAATTCACACGGCCGTCGGTCTGCCCGCCCTTGTCGAGCATCGTGGTCACGGCGATTGTCACGACACCGAACAGGGCGAGTGGAATCGCTGTCCGGAGAACCCATAAATCGCGTCGCAGGGGTGGCCCTCCGATCATTTTCGCGGCCGATCGCGGTACGCCACGCGGGCCTCTTCCAATCGCTCGTTCTTCGGCAAATACTTCAGCCCGAGCTCGACGACCCGCACCGCTTCCGCCGAATTGTTCTTCTCTGTTTTGGCCCAATCGAGCACGGTGACGACCGCGTTGTTCATCAGCCGGTCGTTGCCCGGCACGGCCTTGAGGCCCTCCGCATACTTGGCGATGGCCGGCTCCCATTCCTTCCGCTTCGCCAAATGATGGGCCCAGCGGTCGAAAGCTTCTGCGGTAATTTCAGGAGCGGCGTCGCCAGCGAACGGTTTGCCGGCCTTGGCGAAATCGACCGACTCGGCGAACTTCTTCGCTTCAGCCAATTCGATCATCCGGTTGCGCACGAAGCCGACGCCCGCGTGTTTCACAACGTCGTTGGTCGGGAACTGCTTGCTCACCGCGGTGAAATGGGCCGCGGCCGCCTCCGAATCCTTCGCGTGCAAAACCTTGAGCGCCTTGTGAACGTGGTAATCCAGCCCGTCGGTCAAATCGCGGTCTTTTGAGGTGACGTCCAAGCCGGCGGCCAGAACCTTCAGTGAACCGTCGAAGTCGCCTTTGGCCAAATGCTCCTGCGACCACTGACGATAAGCACTGCCGCGCCACCAGCGCAGGACAGCGGACTTGTCCTCACTCAAGAGCTTCATTCCGCGGTCGGCGTAGGCGATCCCTGCCTCCCAGCCAGCGGCCCGGCGCTTCCGCCCGGCGGCCTCGGATAGCCAGTCGGCAGGACGGCCAAAGATCGGATCGGCGGGAACAGCGACAGCCGCCTTGTCGATCAAGGCCAGCCCGGCTTCGAGACGGCCGGCGTTCAACTCGGTCTCGATAGTCTTTCTCCAGACGTGAGCGTGATGATCTCGGAGGTCCCGGTCATCCGAAGCCGCCGCAGCGACAGCGAACAGACGGAGGGCGGCATCGATCTTGCCCGCGTCGGCCAGGGACGAGCCCCAGCGTGCCAACTCGGCATTCAGATTGTGGGCGGCCGTTCGGTTCGTCGGGTGCAGGGCCAAAGCGATCAGATTCCACTCGACTGACTCCGCGTGCCGCGGCGACTTGGACTGGGCGATTTTCGTCGCCCGGTTGCTCGCCGTGCTCGCGGCCAGCCCGAGCGCGTCGGCGTCGTACCCATCCTTGCGGTCCGGCTCGTTGCCAAAGAGGATCACATTTGGTCGGTTCCGTTTCGCCGGCCAGTCGAATCCGTCCGGATTCGTCGGTTCGATCTGGATGCGCTCCTTGCCGTCGACCAGGTCGATCGAGGCGTGCCCGGCCACGATATTCCCACCCGGTATGAGGATGACCTTCAACTCCAGCCCGAGCCGGGTGCCGACGACGTGATACAAGGCCGCCGACGAGACGCAGTTAAACTTGCCCGTGTCGAGGACCGCAGGCAGCGACGATTGGTGCCCGACGTAACCGTTCTTCATCGCTCCGCTGTGCAGGAAGCGGAGGAGCTTGTCGGCCTTTTCCCGCGGAACAGCGTCGCCAGCCGCTTTCTTGGCTGCGATTGTCAGTTCATCGAGTCGGCGGGCGCACTTCTCTCGCTCCGCTGGGTCGTTGACGCCCGATACGAAAAGCAAGGCCCGGAGGGTGTCGTCGGCAGTCGCCTTGGATCGTGCCCCCCAGACCGCGTCGAGAAACTTTCGGTCGTCAGCGCTTGGACATGGGATCGTGCCGACGTCGGCCTTGCCGAGCCGGTCGAGAACTTCCAACGGCGGGATCGCTAATGGATTCTTCTCGGCGGCCGGCTTCTTGGCCTGAGCGACGGCGGCGACCGCCAGGAGAATGGCAAGTGTCCGGATCATCGTTGTTTCCTTTGGGTGGTGGTCGAATACTCCGACTCGCTAGAACTCGCGCGCGACGACGTCCCCCACGGCCCCGAGCCGGATCGCCGTTGTGTCGTTGCCTCGGCCAGGCTTGAGGTGAATGCTGGTCCCACTGACGCTGAGGGACACTAACTCCTCGGCCTCGATCCCGTGACTTGATGCGTTGCCCGGTGTACCGAGAAGTTGCCCCTGGATCACGACCGGGCCGATCCGGGAATGGCTGTGTGGGCGGTCGACCGCGGCACCGCCGGTAATCTTCGAGTCGTCGTTGTCGCCGAAGGTGTTCGTCAGGTATCCCGCGGCGATCCCGGCCGCCAGGTCGCTCGCGATCCAGTCCCCATGGACCGTGACGGCGCCAATTTGGACGTCCGCATTCCCAGTGACTCCGAGAATGTCGTACCCCGCGACGATCTGCGAGTTCTCCACTCGGCCGAACACGGTCAGGCTCCCGATCCCCACGGACGGCTTGCCATCGGGGACCAGAGGCCCCATGCAGCTCACGGATGAATTCACCAAACTGCCCCGAATCACGAGCCGCCCGAGCGACGAGTAAGCCCAGATCCCGCCATGAACAGAACCGCCGACGATCAACGACGCGATCCGCGCTGCGCCGATCGCGCCGGTCAGTGAGCCGCCAATCCGGACGTCGCCCAGGGTGTTCGCGTTGAAATAACCGTTGTTGGTCGAGTCGCCGATGGAACCATGGACGACCACCGACGCTGACCGGTTAACGGTAATGGAACTCAGCAGGTTGCCCCCGACGGTCATCGACCCGATCGTGTCGTTGCCCATGTCCAAGAGACCTGAAATCGATTGCGAGGGACCAGGGACGAGCGACCCGCCGATGGACACGCTGGCGACCATACCGAGGGTCAACCCGGAGATCGAACCCGACTTGTTCCCGCCTCCGCCGACAAGGTTGCCGGCGATTCGGATCGGCCCGGCGTCCGTGCCAAGCGTAACCTGGCCGCTGCCGTCGAGCACGCCGCCGAACACGGACCCGCCGATCGTCAGCCCGATCAGTTTTCCACCGGCCGCGATGATTCCGGTTGGGGTCACGCTTCCGTTCAGTGAGATTCCGCCGCCGACGAGGTCGCCGCCAATCGAAACCGGACCGAGCGCTCCACTCGTTCGGATCTCGCCGGTTCTCCACCCACCGATCAACGACCCGCCGATGTGCACAGGACCGGCCTTTCCGTTCGGCCCGCTCATGGCGATCGACACGCCGTCCAGGTCGCCGTGGACCGTCAGTGAGCCGAGCGCCCCATGCAGGTTGCTCAGTAGTGACGAAAATGGCCCTTGGGTCGTCGTCCCGAATCGGCCCATCGACATGGCCGTCAGCGATTTGACCGCGACGGAATTCGCCGTCCCGGCTCCGGCGTCAATCCGCCCGAGATCGCCATGGACAGATACGGCCCCGAGGTTAGTCCCAGTGGCGCTGATGTAACCGACGTTTACCAGTCCGTTGCCGCCAGTCGAGCCCGGCTTGGCTGTGATCGAGACCGAAGTTCCCGCGAACTTGTTATTCAGGAATAATGCTTGGAGCTGGTGCATGCTGGCGTCGAAACTGGCCACGGCAGGCAGGTCCGCGTCGGTCCCGGCCGACGTGCGAACAGTGACGATGTCGCCATCGACATCCGTGTAATGAAGAATCGCGGTCGGCAGGACGCGGTCGCAAAGTTGACGGAGGGCAAGGGCTGAACGGCGGAATCTCATAAGGCCCTGCTTTCACACCAATACGTCGTGGGGCAGGCCTCCCGGCCTGCCTTCGCTTGGCAGGCCGGGAGGCCTGCCCCACGAAGAACCGACTGTCGTTAGGGTGAGTACGCCCGTTCGCCGGAAAACCTACCGGGAAGCTTTTTGTTTGCGTGAATTGTGCCGCCGTCGCAGAATTGAGCGGTAGGTTTCGGCGACCGGCGGGGTACTTATTGGTGGGACGCGCACCCTCATCGCAGACGAGTCCAACCTTACTCGGCCGCCTCCGTGCTAATCCCGCGGATCAGGCGGCCTGGAACGGGTTCGTCGCGCGCTATGCCCCGAAGATCCTCGGCTGGTGCCGGCATTGGGGCCTACAGCAGGCCGACGCCGAGGACGTGACGCAGAGCGTCCTGTTCAAACTGGCCGCGAAGATGCGCGACTTTGTGTACGACCCCGCCCGCAGCTTCCGTTCCTGGCTCAAGACGCTGGCGCATCACGCGTGGGCTGATTTCCTGGAGGCGCGCAACCGGCCGGGCGTCGGCACCGGCGACAGCCACGTTGTCGAGCGGCTGAAGACCGTGGCCGCCCGCGATGATCTCGCGACTCAGCTTGAAGGAGAGTTTGACAAGGAGTTGTTCGACGAGGCCGTTGCTCGCGTTCGACTACGCGTCACGCCGGCCAAGTGGGAGACGTTCAAGCTTCTGGCCATCGACGGCCTCTCGGGGGCCGAAGTCGCACAGCGACAGAACATGAGAGTGTCGACCGCCTACGTTGTCCGCAGCAAGGTGCAAAAGATGCTTCAGGAAGAAATCGTCAGGCTCGAATCTCCCGGTGGCCCCACCGAGGAGAGCCTGTGACGCGTTGCCCGACTGGCGACGAGCTTCGGAGCTGGCTGGCCGAATTGCTGCCTGGCCCCGAGCGCGTAGCGCTGGAGGCCCACGTCGACGAATGCAGCGTGTGTCAGGCGACTCTCGATACGCTTCTCGTTCGAGCGATCCCGACCGGAGGACCGCGCGATACGCCACGGCCGGGCGGTTCCGACCGCGACGACGAGTTCTTGCGGCGATTGCAGGCAGTCACTGCAGGCGAGCAGACCGAAGAATTGGGGCCGAGTGTACCCTTCCAATGCGTGTCCGATCCCAAGTCGTCCAAACTGCCGGACGTGCCCGGCTACGAAGTCCAGGAGGAACTGGGCCGCGGCGGGATGGGCGTGGTTTTTAAGGCGCGCCATCTCGAACTCAACCGACTCGTCGCTCTGAAACTCCTGCGCGTCGACCGCCGGTTGGAGCCGAGCGACCGGGTCCGCCTGCGGACGGAGGCCGCGGCCGCGGCCCGGCTCCAGCATCCGGACATTGTGCAGATCTACGACACCGGCGAGTGCGAGGCCGGCCCGTATTTGACGATGGAACTGGTGCCCGGCGGCAGTCTCGCCGAGCACATGCGCGGCATCCCGCAACCGGCGCGCGACTCGGCCGAACTCGTTGCCCGACTGGCCCGCGCCATCCATTACGCCCACGAGCACGGCGTCCTTCACCGCGACCTGAAGCCGGCAAACATACTGCTCAATGTCGAGTTGCGGCAACCGAAAATCGCCGACTTCGGCCTGGCCCGCTGGCTTGAGGCAGACAGCGCACAAACGCCAACTGATGCGGTCATCGGGACGCCCTGTTACATGGCGCCCGAACTGGCCGAACGGAATCGCCCACGCCCGGGCCCGGCCGCCGACGTCTACGGCCTGGGCGCCGTGCTCTACGACATGTTGACCGGCCGGCCCCCCTTCCGGGGCGACACCGTCCTTGACACGCTGGTCGAGGTGCTGCACGAAGAACCAATCGCGCCGAGCAAGTTGCGGCCGAAATTGCCGGGCGATCTCGAAATTATCTGCCTGAAGTGCTTGCGCAAAGAGCCGGGCAAGCGTTACTTCAGCGCCTTGGCCATCGCCGAGGACCTCGATCGGTTTCTCACCGGGCGGCCCATTCTCGCCCGACCCGTCGGTCCTCTCGAGCGGGGTTGGCGCTGGGCACGCCGCAACTCCATCGTCACCGGCCTGGCTGCCGCGTTGATGGTCGCCGTCGCCGCCGGCTTCGGGGGAATCACCTGGAAGTGGCTCGATGCCGAGCGGCTGCGCAAGGTCGCGACCGACGAAGCCGGCGCCAAGGAGCAGGCGCTCAGTGAGGTCAACACGAACCTCTACTACCACAGCATGGCCCTCGCCCATCGCGAGTTGCTCGCGAACAATGTCGACGACGCCGAGCACTTGCTCGACAGCCAACCGCCGGAACGTCGCGGGTGGGAGTGGCACTACCTCAAGCGATTGTGCCACCCCGAACTGCTGGTCCTCAACCATCCAACCCTCATTTTTCATGCGCTCGGCTTTACTCCGGACGGACGGCATTTGGTCGCCAGCAATCCGCTGGGACACGTCGAAGTCCGCTGTGTGGATGGCCAGCCGTCGTGCCAGATTCTTGAGGGAACCAGCTTCTGGATCGCCCCAGAGCGCGATCGGCCGGCGACGATCCTGACCAAGAGCGGACGCGACCTGATCACGTGGAACACGGCAACCGGTAAGGAAGCGGGTCGGCGGCAACTGGTTCATCACGACCGCAGTCCGATCCTCGGCTACAGCGCGAACGGCCAACGGTTCGCCACGGCTTCGCCGCGCGGCGAAGTCGCCATTTGGGACGTAGGAAATGGTGCGGAAATCTGCACGCTTCAGGGCAACATCGATCCCGCGCAAATGCGCCTCGGCCCCGCTCAGTGGATGACGTTGGCCGACTTCAGCCCTGACGGCAAACGGTTCGCACTGCCATGCGATAAAGTCGTCAAGATCTTCGACACAACCACCGGCCAGCACATTCAAACGCTCGGCGACGGGAAGAGCTTCATCTGGCGCGTTACTTTCCGGCCCGATGGCGGAGCGGTCGCTGTGGCCCGGCAAGACGGAGCCGGCGTCGTGTGGGACACGGCCACGGGCCGGGAGATTTGCCGACTGCACGGCCACACCAATTACGTGCGGAGCATCGTGTTTAGCCCCGACGGCGAACGACTGGCGACGTCCAGCTATGACAAGACAGTTCGCTTGTGGGACGCACAATCGGGCGCTGAACTTGCCACTTATCGCGGGCACACCCAGGGCGTCCACACCGTCGCTTTCTCGCCGGATGGCACGCGGCTGGCATCGGCCTGCCAGGATCGTTCCATCCGGATCTGGGACGCGACCCACGACCCCCGCGCCTTGTTGCTCAGCAATGAATCTTCGGAGGTGCGTGGGATTGCCATCACTCCCGACGGTCGGAAATTGCTGGCCCTTTGCGCGGACGGCACACTCGTCACGTGGGACCTCCGGAATGGAAGCGTTCTTTCCCGCCGTCCGCTGACTGCTCGCGCCCCGTCCCCCGTGCGGATCGCGTTCAGTCCCGACGGCCGTTGGTGCGCCGTGAACATCGACCGCAACAGGATTCAAATTTGGGACGTCGAGCGCATGACGCCGGCGTGTCCTCCCCTCCGCCATACGGGCGAAGTGCTGTGCCTCTCGTTCAGTCCGGATGGAACCACGCTCGCTACGGGCACCTTCGACCGCATGGTGAAAACGTGGGACGTCGCGACCGGCCGCGAGTTGCAAGACCTGGGCAAACACTCGCGGGAAATCCGGTCGCTGCAGTACCTGCCTGACGGCAATCAGCTCGCGGTGGTCACGTGGGAAGGCGCTGTAACTGTTTGGAGCTTGTCGGAAAGCCGCCAGCTCGGCACTTACAACGAAGCCCGTCACAAGATCATGACCATCGCGCCGGCCGCCAACGGCCGATGCCTTGTCCTTGGGGCCGCGGACGGCCAAGTCGTCGAGTGGGATCCCGCCACGGACACTGAGGTTTCGCTTGTGCTCCGAACGGGCGAGAACTTAACGTCGTTGACTGTCAGCCCCGACGGTCGCCGCCTTGCCGCCGCCGTGGATTCAACGACGGTCAAAATGTGGAGCCCTTCCACCGGGCACGAGTGCATCGCTCTGCGAACGAACGGGCACAAGGTCCTTCGCGTGCTCTTCACTTCAGACGGCAATCGACTCGTGACGTTGGACAGTGCTGGAATTGTGAAGGCGTACTCGGCAACATCGGAGTGAACCGCAGTCGGGATTTTGGCCCATCAACTCGTGACCTGCTGCCGGTGAGCTAGCCGTCGCAAAATGAGAGATGGCCAACCAGAGATGGCCAAACACATACCGGGGTTGGCCATCTCTGCCCGCGAAAACTGCATTGAAGTGATTACGGAGCAATCAGATGCGCCCAAAATCGCGATCCGCAATTCTAGCGCCAGGGACCTTCGAAATCGACCGGCCCACGACGTCGCACGCGAATTTGTCGCAATGAAATGAAACTCGTCGACGGGCCGTGGCAGCGTTACGTCCACGACGCGAATGAGAAGGGCATCGCCGCCGTGCGTTATCCGCGCATCGTCGCCAAGGATGCCGCGAGCGCGGCCAAGCTCAAGAAGCGGACGCTGACGAACCTCTACAACGAACGCCCCGCCTGGCTGGCCAACGCCCACCAGCGGCTCGACGCGTCCCGGCGCGCCGGGATTCGCGGCGTATGGGTGGCCGAGCGATTTAACGGACGATGACTTGCTGGGGCAATTGCTGGCGTTGAACCTGGAACAGGTCGCGCGGTAGAATACTGCCGAATTAATCGCGGAGAGGAATCATGGAAAAGAACGGCTCGGTTCTCGCGATGAATCAACGCTTGGCTCGAAAGGTCAGGCGGGAAGGGAAAGCGAACCCGAAGTCTCCGTATGCCAATCGGTTCGTCGGCATTGCCAATGGCAAGGTGGTGATCATTGCCGATACGCTTCGCGAAATGGCGCAGCGGCTGCGAAAGATTGAGCCCGACGCGTCGAAATGCTACGCGGTCGACGTGGCTGCGGATTACGATCGCGTCTACGAGGTCTGAGGTGCCATTTCATGCCGCCCGCCAGATGGCCGTTGCGCAAACGCCGTCCTCATGTCGAGATTACGCTGCCCCAAGCCAAAGTAAGACGAAAACGGCGCCTGGTCGCGGACACCGGCGGAGGATCTGATGATTCGCCCTTTGAACTTTTGCTCGTCGAAAGCGATTGCATTGCTTCGGGCGGGTTTTTGGAAGGACTTGTCAGCATCAGCGGCTCGTTTTCAGGATGGTTCAACGTCTACACCATTGAAGTTCGAATCCCGCGCTTAAGGTTTGGGACGAGGTCAAGGTGGTTGGAGTTCCGAAGGTTCCAAACGGATTCGACGGTATTGCTTGCTTCAAATTCCTCAATCGCTTTCACTACGGCAACTTTGGCGATGCGAACACCTTTGGGCTTGAATAGGCGCCAGCGTCGACGGGCCGTGGCAGCGTTACGTGTCCGATGCGAACGGGAAGCGCATCGGCGCCGTGCGTTATCCGCGCATCGTCGCCAAGGATGCCGCGAGCGCGGCCAAGCTCAAGAAGCGGACGCTGACGAACCTCTACAACGAACGCCCCGCCTGGCTGGCCAACGCCCACCAGCGACTCGACGCGTCCCGGCGCGCCGGGATTCGCGGCGTATGGGTGGCCGAGCGACTTAACGGACGATGAGTTGCTGGGGCGGTTGCTGGCGTTGAACCGGGAGCGAGCGGCGCGGTAGAATTCCACTCACCTTTGGTTGTCGGAGGGAGTCATGGAAGCGAACGGATCGATTCGCACGATGAACAGACGTCTGGCGCAAAAAGTCAAGCGTGAGGGAAAGGAGAATCCGAAGTCGCCGTACGCCAATCGCTATGTGGGGATTGCGAATGGAAAGGTCATCGTGATTGCCAAGACGTTGGGTGAAATGATGAAAGCGCTCCGCAATTCTGAGCCGGACTCTGCAAAATGTATCGGCGTTGATCTCGTTGGCGATTACGACCAAGTTTATGAAGTTTGAGGGCCGATTTGATGCCGCCGGTCAAATGGCCTTTGCGCAATCGACGGCCCATGGTCGAGTTGTCGCTCGTATCCCCTAAAAAGAAACGCCGACGACGCCTCGTGGCTGATACTGGTGGCGGTTCTGATCAAGCGCCGTTCGAACTCGTACTCCTCGACTCAGACTGTCAGTACACCGACGTCGCGATCGAGGGCCAAGTTCAACTCTCCGGCGCCTTTGTCGGTTGGTTCAATGTGTACTCAATGATCGTCCGCATCTCGGCGTTGGGTTTTGAAGACTCCGTCTTGGTAGCTGGTGTTCCCAAGGTGCCAATTGGTTTCGATGGCATCGCCTGTTTCAGGTTCCTCAATCGCTTCCGTTACGGCAATTTCGGCGATCGCAATCACTTCGGCCTTGCGAAGTAAGTCGCGCCAACTGGCTGCCCCCCGAGTGGACGAACACTGAGGTGCTCGAATTTCCCGGCAGCGTCGACGGGCCGTGGCAGCGTTACGTTCACGACGCGAACGATAAGGGCAGCGGCGCCGCGTGACCGGGGGCCGCTACTTTCTGACTGCCGCCGAATCCGCCGCCCGTATAAAGATCACCTTCCATCTGCCAGACAATGTCGCAATCGAGTCGGCGCTTGGCCGTAACGTGTGATTCCGTCGCGTTGAGCGAACAGCGGCCGATGTTCTTCGCTTTTCTTTCCCGTACCCGCGGATTTTCAGTGTCTTGTATACTACGCGCATGTTGTGGGAAGGAATAACTGCCCTCATCGCGAACGCCAAAGGCGGAGATGCCGAGGCGTTGGAACGCCTTTATCGGGTCGTTCAACCATACTTACTGCGGCTGGCCCAGCAGACGCATGGACCGGGCTGGCCGGACAAAAGCGTTTCCGATCTCACGCAGGAGACGTGGTTGCACGCCTGGCGAGCGCTGGATCAATTTCACGGCGCCGACAACGACGCCGATACGGGAGCGTTGCTTCGAGCCTGGTTTGCCCGAACCATGAAGAATCTCTGGCTGAATCAGCGGCGCAATGATCAGGCCCAGCGGCGGATGCCCGCGGCCGGCATCGTCTCGCTCACGCGACCCGAGGATACATCCGGGGCCATGCACGACCCCGCCGCCCGCGATCCGTCACCAAGCACAAACGTGCGGGAAAAGGAAGGGCGAGAGTTGCTCGAACAGGCCCTGGCACGGCTGCCCGATTCCGTCGATCGCGAGATTTTGCGTCTGCGGTTCTTTGAAGCTCTGTCGTTCGCCCAGATCGGTGCGCGACTTGGCCGCGATGAGAGCACGATCCGTTACCGGTTGCAGCGGGCATTGGAATTCCTGGGAGACGAGTTGAAAGCCGAGTCATGAACGAAGCCGGCAACGCGCCGATCGGCATCAATTCCGCCGACTCAGGCCCCGACGAATCACGCCTTCAAGAGATCGTTGACGATTTTCTGTCGCGCGTGGCGGCCGGTGAATACCCGGATGCCAGCGACTACGTCCTCGACAACCCATCGCTGGCGGCACGGCTCGAAAGTCGCCTCGAAGCGGTTCGGTTCCTGCAGTTTGCGACCACGCAGCCGACTCAACCGGCCGCGACCTACACCATACCCACGGTCGTCGGCCGGTACCGAATCGAGAAACTCGTCGGCAGCGGCGCGTCGGCTGACGTCTATCGCGCCTACGATCCAAAGTTCCAACGTTTTGTGGCGCTCAAGGTCTTCAAGGGGCTCGGTCCCACGGGATCGGATGCGCACGAACGCTTCGAACGCGACGCGCGCATCGCTGCTCAGCTCAGGCACCCGAACATCGTTCCGCTCCACGAAACCGGCGAGCAAGGCGACCTGCGCTTCATCGACATGGAACTCGTCGTCGGCGAAACGCTTGAATCACGGATTCTGCGACGCCCCGGAGCCTGGGAACCGCGCGTCGCCGCCGAACTCATCCAGAAGCTTGCGCTGGCTCTCGATTACGCGCACCGCGTGGGCATCGTTCATCGCGATGTGAAGCCGTCCAACGTTTTGATCGACGAACGCGATGAACCACAGCTAACTGACTTTGGCCTGGCTCGACTCGGTACTGATCAAACCCTGACGGCGCACGGGCAGATCATTGGCACACCCATCTACATGTCACCCGAGCAGGCGGAAGGCAGCGGTCACAAGGCCGACCAACGCTGCGATGTTTATAGCCTGGGCGTGATCCTCTATCGATTGCTCGCTGGCCGGCTGCCATTCGAGCGAACCGATTCGATGGTGGCTCTGTTAGCCCGAATTGTTTCGGAGACGCCGCCGAGCCTTCGATCGATTGACGCGAAATTGCCGCGCGATCTCGAGACGATCTGTCTCAAGGCCCTGGAGAAAAAACCAGTCGACCGCTTCCCCGCCGCGGCCGCCTTTGCCGATGAGCTGCGGCGCTGGTTGACTCATGAACCGTTGACCATTCGTCCGCCGAGCGCGATGGATCGCGTCCGCCGATGGACGCGCCGGCACCGTCCGCTCGCGCGACTCAGCGGGGCATTTGCCGTGCTGCTCCTCACCACCAGTTGCATCTTCGGATATGCGATCTGGCAACAGCGCGAGCATCGGCACAGCGCCGAACTGCGTGAAGCTACGCATAAGCAGCAAGCCGAGGCGGCCCAGGAACTCGAACGCCGCGAGAGCGAACGGCGGACCGAACTCGAAGCATGGTCGCTTTTGATCCGCGCTCGCCAGCGGATGGCCATTCCGACGGCGGGCCGGCGCAGTCAGGCACAACGACTCCTGCTGGACAGCGCCAAGCTGCGCAAACAACTGCCTCCCGGTGGGGCCGCCGAACTGCTCGCCCTGGAAACACGCTCGATCTTCGCGAACTCGCTTGGCAATCCCGAATTGTCCATCGAGCCGAGTGACTGGCTATTGCCGGGCAACTTCACGATGGGCTGGCGTGCGGCGATTCATCCGGACGGGAAATCACTGGTCGTCGGCACGCCTCGCGGTCCGATCCGCTGGGTGAGCGGGCAACCTTTCTCCGTCATCGAGGGAATCGATGAAAAGAAGCCGCGGCCCCGGCTCATTTATCATCCCGACGGAAGATATCTCGCCATCGCGCCGGGCGACGGCGGCCTGCAGCTCTGGGACGAAGCCGCCAGTCATCAAATAGTTGTCCTCGACCCGTCATCCGGCAGCCAGTTCCTCGACTTTGTGTTCGTGGGCAAACAATTGTGGGCGTGTCGCGCTGACGGCGCCATATTGACGTGGTCGACACCAGATTGGCTAGCGTTGCCGCACCGCAATCTCAATATCGGCGCCGTGACTGCAGCGCGGTTCAACGACGACGCGACGTTGCTGGCCGTCGGCACGAGCGACGGAACCGTTCACTGGTGTCGAACGCAGGATGGCCATTCGCTGCGGCAAATTGCAACCGGCCGCTTTGCGATCGATGCGCTGGCCTGGTCGCCCGACAGCTTCTACATAGCGGTCGGCACACATAACGGCACTGTGCAGATTTGGAATCGCGACGGACTGCTGCGCCGGGAAATCTCAACACCGGCCGCGGGTATTGCCGCGCTCCATTTCCACAGCAACGGTCAATGGCTGATTGCCGGCGGCCGGAGCGGCGCGATGCAAGTTTGGAACGCCGACACGGGCGAGCCGGTGCTCAATGGGCCCGACATACCGTGGACATTCTCGCGTGATGGCACACGCGCCGCCGGAGGCAATGCGGAGGGCGTCTCATTTCTCGAGTTCGCGCCGACGAGCAACGTCAGGCAACTTGCGGGCCATCGGTCGATCATCGCACACTCGGTGTGGTCGCGCGACAGTCGCTTTCTGGCGACTCTCGACGGCCACTACGAAGTCCGCGTCTGGGACGTTCAAAAGAGCTGCACGATCGCCAGTTTCAAAGTGTCCTCGAGTCAGTACGCCGTTTCGAACGCGGCGCTCGCACTCGATGCGGACGGCACGCATCTCGCTTACGCCAGCAGCGGCGAGAAGGGTTTGCTCGAAATCTTTGATGTGGTGAAGGGCGTGCCGATCGCGACTCATTCACTCGCGGACGGCTTCGTGCGGCTCGGCCACGATGGACAGCGGTTCGTGATTGTCCGTGAGGAACGAACTGACCGTTCTCTGCGCACGCTAACCGCCACGTTCATGCCTACCGACGTCGACTTCGATTGGCATGAACTCCGGCCAATGGTCCCCAATGAAGAGATGTTCCACGCCTCGGACCTGACGCCAGATGGCCGGTATTACCTGTGGTCAGGTCCACGGCTGCCGCCCGAGAGGATGCGCGTCGAAGTCTACGACGTTTTCACCAATCGACTGGTCCGCCGGATTGACTGCCCGCACGAAAAGAAACTGGAGAGTTGGGGGAGTACAATCAGTGGCGATGGCCGCCAAGTGTGGATTCAAGGCACGGTGTCGCCGTTCATTCAGCATGAAGTCTTCGGAAGTGCGCCGCCGATCGACGTAATGGAATGGCGAATCCCTTCGCCGGATCGTCGATGGTTTGCCACCAACGGGTTTGCCGACGCGATGCTCGGCAAGGCGCCGATGCAGTTTCTGCGCCGAAGCCCCGATGAGCGGCCCTGGCTGCAATTCACCAACGGCGATCTGGACGGCATGGGCAAGGCCGCCTTCAGCCCGAACAGCCGGTACGTTTCCTGGATCGGTCCCGGCCACCATTTGACGGTTGTCGATTTGCAAAGACTGACGCCCGAAATCGAGGAATTCGACCGTTTGCTTGAGAAATAGACGCAATTCTCTCCCTCTCGCAGTTCACCTTCGTGTCTCAACTATTAACGCTCAAAGCAATCCAAAGTTGGAGACACACAATGTCGTGGCGCAACGCAATCCTTGCAACATTGCTGCCAACGCTCGCCTTAGCCGGATCCGCCCGTGCCGACGACAAGGAAGATGCCAAGGCCGAACTGAAGAAGCTCGCCGGTGACTGGTACAAATCGCATGGTCTCAGCGGTGGGTTCGTTGTCACGGTACAAGGCTTCTCACTCGTGATGTTTTTTCAGGATGATCAGGTGAAGTCGGGCCGCATGTTTGGCCCCGAGGACGTGAAGTCCCTCGACACGTGGAAGGTCACCGTCGATCCCTCCAAGTCCCCCAAGACAATCGACATGACCAGGACCAAGGATGGCAAGACAGTGAAACGGATCGGCATCTACGAGTCGAAGGACAACGATCTCAAGTTCTCATGGGCGGAAGACGGCAAGGAACGGCCGACGAAGTTCGACGACAAGACAACGGCAATCGAGTTCTACTACCGCATGGAAAAGAAGAAGTAACCCCGAGACGCTCGATCGCCCATTCTCGGTGACTCCCGCAACTACTTTCCTTCGAGGCCGCCATGCCCATCCGCGTTCGATGCCCGCGGAACGAGGCTGGCGATAGACGGCACTGAGATGTGCAGCATTCAACTTTCAGATTCCAAAGTCGAATGGTGTGGTCCCGGCTGCATGACGCGAGGCGACGACTGTCCGGGCTGAAGGAGGCTTTGAAGACGGTATCTTGATGACCGACAAAACGGGCAACCAACTCGTACGTTCGCGCGTCCATGAGCAGCAGCGTTTTGTCATCAGGATCCAGCGTGGCGAGCCAACGGCCATCGGGGCTGTAGGCTAACGGCCTGCCTTCAGTTGAGTGAAGCGTTTTCCCAGACTCGATAGCGTCCAGGCCCAGGCGGAAGTCCACGGCAGCAAAATCCACGTGGACTTCAGTATGAGTGAGGAGCTGAAGGCGATCTTGGCGGCCAACACCACGGCCACCAACGCCAGCAACGCCCCGACCGGTGCCCTCGGTCTCGACGCGATGTCGAAAGACGGCAACTACACGCTCGGGGCCTCGGCCTCGACTAAGCTGTTCAACACGACGAAGTGACCGGCTCTTTATGACTTCCTCATCGTCCGAGCCCTTCATGTCACCGGCCACGGAGCGACATGAAGGGCTCTTTCTTGAAGTGGGCGCTTCCATTCAACGCGAATTCGAGGTGACTCGGCTGTACGTTTTTCAACGCCTGAAGACACCGTTGGCAGCGAGCAAGGTAATCAGGAACAGGCCGCCGGAGATTAGCAAGGCGAACAGAACGACGATCAACCCAACGGGCGGCAACCAAAAAGGCGAGACGCTGCGTTCTTCGTAATCCTCGTGCTCTTGGCCCATGCCGGCATTCTGACCGACCGGGCCAGCGGCAGCAAGTGGTGACGACGTTTGACGGCCTGACTGCTGGCCGATTCACGCCACAAATACGGCTCTTGCCAATCGCGGTCAGTTCCGCTTCTGTGCGAAGAGCCGCTCGAACAACTTTGCATCTCGGTAAGCGCGGTCCCAGGCGTTGTGGCCTTCGTCCGGGTACTCCGTGTATTTCGGGCTGCCGCCGACTTTCTTCAATGCCGCGACCATCTCGCGCGAGGACTTGACCGGCTCGATGTTGTCCTTGGCCCCGTGAAACACCCAGATCGGGACGTTGGCGAACTTCCGAGCGGCATCAGGCTCGCCGCGGCCACAGACGGGGACCGCCGCCGCGAGCTGGTCTGGATATTTCTCCAACAGAGCCCACACGCCCCAACCGCCATCCGACAGGCCCGTTACGTAAAGCCGTTTGGAATCGATTGGATGGTTCTTCTCAACGTCCTTGATCATTCCCATGACGATGCCGTTGTCCACGGTCTTGGCCCAATAATCCAACGGCTCCTTTTTGGAGCACTGCGGCGCCACGACGAAACACGGGGGCTTCTTGCGATTCTCCTTGGTAGCGAACTGAAACACCGCGCCCCCAAGTTGTTTTTCATTGTCGGTGCCGCGTGAACCGGAGCCGTGCAGGAATACGACGAGCGGGTACGTCTGCTTGGCGTCGAGCTTCTCGGGCGCGAGCAAACGATAGGGGAGTTGATTCTTCTTGGCGTCGGCGTAGGTCTTCTTTTCCCAAGCAGCCTTATCGTCGTCGGCCCAAAGCGGGTTGAACGCGGCAATACACACGAGCGCCACGGCGAGCGGGCAATGTTGACGCATCATGTCGAGTCTCCTCCCAAATGGCTACCTCTTCGCAGGTCTCATGCAATGGAGCAGCAGGTAGGCAGGCAATTCGCCGTCACTTGGTCGGCACATACCTTAAAACCTGGGCCGGGTCACAGACGATGCCGCTTCGAACCACCTGAATGATCTTCCGCGTGTTACGAATATCCGCCGTTGGATCGGCATCCAGAATGACCAAATCGGCCAGCTTGCCCGCCGCGATGCTGCCGAGGCGGTCTTGTTCTTTGAGAGCACGCGCGTTGTGGATCGTCGCGGCTTGCAACACAGCGGTTGGCGTCAGGCCCGATTCTACCATTAGTTCCATTTCCTGATGTAGAGCATAGCCAGGCGGACAATACGGCTCGGGCGCGTCAGTCCCCACTAACAAAGGAACTCCCGTCTTGTGCAGCAACCCGGTCAATTCTTGATACTTCGCAAACTCGCCCTTGCGGCGGTCGCGCGTGCTGAGAGCCAGACTTTGGCCGCGACGATAGACATCCCAATACGTTCGCAGTCGCTCCGGCATCTTCGCGTTGTCGGCGTGCTGGTGAACCTCCTCCAGATCGGATAGCAGCAACATGTTCTTGAACACAGTCAAGGTCGGATCGACCATGACATTTCGCTTGGCCAAGAGCGCAATCAATCCCTTGGCCTGCGGGTTTGCGAGGTCGAGAGTCGATCGGGGATGGGGCTGGCGTGCAAGCTCCGGCGGGATGGCGAAGTCGAACACCGACGTGATGTGCTCCAGGCAGTCAATGCCATCCTCGATCGCGTCTTGTGCTCGATAGGCACTCAGATGTCCCGTCACGAACAGCCCGCGGCGGTGCCCTTCCTCGATCACTTTGCGGCCCACCGGCCGTCCCGCGCTTGCGTAGATCTTCAACGTCGTCACCTTCCACGCGACCATATCGTCGACAATTCCCGGCACCTTCGTGGGGTCGGCGACGGGCAAGCCGATGTCGCGGTGGATGGGTGGGTCGGCGTCGAGCAGGAAGCTTGCCATGAACACCCGCGGACAACGGCCCGGATGAGCGGCGGCAAAGTGCGCGACCAGTGTCTGCGCCACGATCTCGTCGCCGGTATCGCGGACGGTGGTCACGCCGTTGGCCAGAAAGAGGGGCAGTACTTCGTCGCCGGTGACGTGGGCGAAGTTCAGACGGTGAACGAGATGGACGTGGGCGTCAATCAACCCGGGAAGAATGAATTTCCCATTGGCGTCGATGACACGAGCACCTTTGGGAAGATCGACTGGTTTTTTTGGTGTGCCAACAGCAACGATTTTTTCGCCATCAATCACAATCGCTTGCACGGGCGCCATCGAGCCGGCGACTGGATCGAAGAGGGAACCGCCCCGGACGACGACACCCTGGGCAAAAACGGTGCTGGTAGGTTGTGCGCAATAGATCGTGAGGGCGACAATGCCAATGGAAATGCGCATGGTGAGCTCGAATCAGAAGAATTGAAGCGAAACAGTTCGGAAGAGCGCGGCCGTCTCCTTCACACTCGGGTGCCTCTCGGTTAGAAAGTGGGAGCCATGAACGGCGCGGGTGGCGTTGTTCTCGCCTATGATATGCCCGCCGTGTTGCCTCTTCACCCATGTTGAGCCCTGGCCCGATCCACAAGGTATCACAATGCACGGCAAAGCATTCTCTCCTGGTGAGGGATTGTTGTTGTTTACACACTTCAAAACCCTACAAAGTTGCTCACGCCTATTTAAAACGAGGAACACAAGCTGTGGCCAAGATGAAGAACGGCGTCAACAAATCTGAAGAGGTCCGGCAACTGTTGAAGGCGAACCCAGACATTGGGGCGAAGGAGGCAGTGGCGAAGCTGGCCGAGTCGGGGATCAAGGTCAGTGAGAATCTGTTTTACTTCGTGAAGGGTCAGATGAAAGGACGAAAGGCCCGTAGAGCCAAGGTCCAAAAGACGATCACCAACGTCGCCGAGTCCACACATGTCACCCGGAGCGATGCCTTGACCACGATCCGAAAGGTCAAGGCATTGGCCAATGAGGTCGGCGGCATGAAGACTCTGAAGGCGCTGGTGGAAGCTCTGAGTGAGTAAATACGGTTTCATAGACATGCTTCGCTGACTCGCGTCGCGATCGCCCCGAGCGGGTCTCGAATCTGAAACATTTCGACTAGCGTGCCAGCGTTCCCTTCCTGGCATTCCACCTGCGGCCACATCCTCTCGGGCGCACATGACGTGGGTAGACGCATGGCCCCGAGGTGGAGGCAGATCGTGGCGAAACATTCAACGACGGTTCTGGGCCGAATCGCTCGGGTGGTCAATGACCATCGCGGGGCTTCCGATCGCGACCTGCTGTTGCGTTTCTCGTCCGGCAACGACCAGGACGCATTCACGACCCTGGTAAATCGTCACGCCAACATGGTGATGGGAGTTTGCCAGCGTGCCTTGACCAACGCCGCGGACGCCGAGGACGCATGCCAGGCCACGTTTTTGCTGCTGGCGCGCAAGGCCAAGGCGGGGAACTGGCAGCCGTCCATCGCCAACTGGCTGTATTCGGCCGCGCGCAAGGTCGCGCGGAATGCACGAATTGCTGCGGATCGGCGCGCCCGGCGTGAAGGCCAGGCGGCTGTTCCCGACGTCGTGTTGCCGCTCGATCAGATGACGGGCCGCGAAGCCTTTGCAATTCTGGATGAAGAGCTGGATCGTTTGCCCGCGGTCTATCGCGAGCCGCTCGTGTTGTGCTATTTGCAGGGGCTCACGCGCGACGAGGCGGCGGTGCGCCTTCGGGTTTTGAGTGCCACTTTGAAGAGCCAACTCGAACGCGGCCGCAAACGCCTGGGCGATTCATTGACGAAACGCGGCGTCACGCTGAGTGCCGGTCTCCTGGCCCTCGTGGCCACCACCCGGGTGGGGGCGTCTCCGTCGCGAATGATCAAATCAATTCAGACAATTGTTTCCGGCGAAGTTCCGCCGACAATCGCCGCGTTGACAAAGGGGATTGCCGTGAACGGTGTCCTCAAGAAGCTCGTGATCGGCGTGGCGCTGCTCGCCGTGACTGCCGCGATCGGAATTGGACTTGGCCAGCCGACGACCACCATCGCGGGTCAGCAAGCGGAGAAGAGCAAGCCGGAAAAACAGGAAACGAAAGAGACTTCGGTCGCGAAGGCCAAGCCGGAACAGACAATCAAGGTTAGCGGTCGCGTCGTTGATCCGGATGGCAAGCCGGTGGCCGGCGCGAAGTTCGCCATCATCGCAGACGAGGTCGAGGAACGCATTGCGGAGGTGAAATCGGGTGCGGATGGGAAGTTCACGTTCGCGATGTCGTACCCGAAGGAAGTTCGCAACCCGCGACAAGTCGTTGCATCAGCACCCGGCTTCGGCGTCGACTGGATCTCGGAGCCGCGGGAAGACGCCGTGTTCAAGCTGGTTCCCGATCTGCCGATCATGGGGCGCGTGATCGATCTACAAGGGAAACCTGTACGTGGGGCAAGCGTAGCGCTCCACAACATTCACGCCGGCACGCCGGAGGCGTTTGATGCCTTGGTCAAGAATTGGAAGAAGTCCGCCGACGAGCAAGACAAGGTTGCCGGCAAGCTGGAGCGATCGATCTGGAATCGGGGCGGGCTCGGCGAGGCGTTTCACACGACGACGGCAGCCGACGGGTCGTTCACGCTGGCCGGTTGCGGCAAGGACCGCGTCGTGACTTTGCGCATCTCGGGTGCTGGCATCGCCGACACGTTTGCCGACGTGGTTACGCAAACCGGCTTCGATCCGAAAAGCGCTCCGAAGACGCCGATGCGCCTTTATCCGCCAACGTTCGATTTGGTTGTCAATCCCGACAAGCCGGTGACCGGCGTCGTTCGCGATGAGGCGACGCAAAAGCCCTTGGCTGGCATACGAGTGATCGGCGCTGCAATGCTCGGAGAACTGCACTTCGGCACCTACCACTTCCATGCCTGGCCGACGCCACACACGACGACGGACGCGGCCGGCAAATTTACGCTGCGCGGACTGGCGAAGGCGAAGGCGTACGTCCTGGTCGCTGATCCCGAAGAGGGAACCGAGCACCTGCATCGCTTTGCCCTTCTTGAGGACTCGACGGCATTCACACCGATCACGGCGGATTTTACGCTGCCCCGCGGGGTAGTCGTAACCGGGCGGGTGACCGATGCCGCCACCGGCGCCGGTGTGCCATCGCGCGTGTTCTACCGGCCGCTCATGATCAACGACCAGTTGGGAAACTTTGGCGGCTACGATCCGCCCGATTATCCCGCCCCCTGGCATCGCGGCCGCGACACCAAGACCGACATGGACGGTCGATTCAAGATCACCGTGATGCCTGGCGCTGGCGTGGTCAACTTTCAAGCTTACGGCGGGTCGTATACACGCGCGAAGGCCACGCAGAAGGAGATCGATGACGGAATCGTGGACAAGCAATTCGGACACTTTCGCGCGTTGGGCCAGGGCGGAATGTACAACCCGGAATTCATGCACGCCTACAAAGTGATCTACCCGGCGGCCAAAGACAAGACGGCAACGCTTGACGTGCAGGTCCGGCCCGAGGAGCCGCCGAAGCCGAAGGATGGGAAGTAGCGCGACGAAAATGACCATTGCTGCGAAAGCGACCGTGCCGGCGGGCGTCACTATGTCACCTTGACTTGCGGCCAATGATCCGGCCTTCAAAAATGTTGGCATGCCGCGCGCGGCACTTCGCGCCACTATTCAAGTGAGCGTTACTGACGATGAAAGCGCTGTAGCCGTTTGTCGATCGGCGCACATGACACTTCATGAACCCGGGAGGTGTTATGACCAGAACGACTCCGACCGCATTGCTTCGCAAACTCCGTGTTCGCGACGACCATTCGCTCGCCGATTGCGAGTTGTTGTTGAAGTTCGCGCGCGAACGCAACCAGGACGCTTTCGAGGAATTGGTGGCACGACACTCACCGATGGTCCTGGGAGTCTGTCGCCGGGGGCTGGCCAATCCGGCCGACGCCGAGGACGCCTGCCAGGCCGTGTTTTTGATTCTCGCCCAGAAGGCGAAGAGCGTTCGCTGGCAGACATCGGTCGCGAACTGGCTGTACACGACAGCGCGAAAGGTCGCGCGCAACGCTCGACTGTCGGCTTCTCGACGGGCAGTTCGTGAAGCACGGGCGGCCACTCCGGAACTAACCTCGCCGGTGGACGCGATGTCCGGTCGCGAATTGCTGACGGCCCTCGACGAGGAACTCGAAAAGCTGGCGCCGCGCTATCGCGAGCCCCTGGTGTTGTGCCATCTGGAAGGCCTGACGCGGGATGAGGCCGCCAGTCGGCTCGGCGTGCCGGTGGCGACTCTCAAGGGTCAACTGGAACGCGGACGCAAGCGACTGGCGGAGGCGTTGACCAAACGCGGCTGTGCCCTGGGATCGGCACTGCTCCTGGCCGCTTCGGCGAGCGGACTCAACGCGATGCCGGCCAGGCTCCAAGAATCCATCAATGCTGCGGTTGCTGGCACGCCATCGACCGCCGTCGCCGAACTCATGAAGGTGACTCTCGTGAACAACGCATTCTCGAAACTGAAGACACTGGCGCTGACGGTAGTCGGCCTGACGGCGCTCGTATTCGGCGTTGGGTCAATGCCAACGGCTGCCGAGCCGACGAAGCCGGAGAAAGCGCCGGCGGACAAGTCAGAAAAGCCGACGCCTCCTCCGGTTGCCGAAAAGGCCAAGCCGGAGAACAAGGAAGCGATGCTGACGGGCCGAGTCCTCGGCCCGGACGGCAAGCCGGTGGCCGCCGCCAAGCTCTACCAGCCCGCTCGGAAAACTCTGGAGCCGATTTCCCGAGATGACATCGCCACGGTCGAAGTCGGCAAAACGGACGAACTGGGAAACTTTTCGGTGAAGTTGATGAACGAGTCGCCCAGAAATTACTTGATCGCGTACTCACCCGGCCTCGCCGTCGATTGGCTCGAGATCGAACGAAGCGTCGATCTCACAAAGCCGATCGAGTTGCGCTTGCCAAAGGAAATGCCGATCACCGGCCGAGTGATGAACACGGAAGGCAAACCGGTGAAAGGCGTACGCGTCTCGCTTGGGAGCATCTATGTGCCACTCAACAACGACCTGGATGGCTATCTCGCCGGCTGGCTGAAGAGCCTGCGTGAGACACTGAGCACGCCCGTCAAGCGGCTGTACTTGCCACTTGACGGCATTGCCGGTGCGGCCATGACGGACGCTGATGGACGCTTCAAACTGAATGGGCTCGGTGAAGAATATCTGGCCTACCTGCTGTTCGAGGGGGCCGGCATTGCACGTTCGCAGCCGCAGGTCGTCGCTCGGAAAGGCTTCGATCCGAAGCCCTTTAACGACGAACTCCGGAAGAAGGAGCATGACGATTTGGTTGTGCTCAACCGCTTCCTCGGCCTCGTCGGTCCGGATTTCGTGTTTGTCGTCGAGCCGGGCCGAGTAATCGAAGGGACGGTGACCGCATCCGGAAAACCAGTCGCCGGCTGCCATGTCTTCGCGCACACTGGCTGGGGTGATGGCGTGTCGGCGCTCACGGACAAAGAGGGCAAGTATCGGCTGGAAGGGATCCCGAAGCGCAAGCTCGGCTACTCGGTCAGCGTGCAGGCGCCCAAGTCGTCAGGCTTATTAAGTACCCAGGGCACTGCCGTCGAGACGGACGGAGTCGGCTCGGTGCGCGTGGACGTGAAGCTAAGTCGCGGCGTCATCGTCAGTGGGCGCATCATCGATAAGCAGACAGGCAAAGGCGTGCAGGCGGGAGTGCGCTTGGCGCCATTGCCGGGGAACAAGTTCTTTGGAGCAACACCGGGGACCGACAACTATCGCGGCGATCGCACAATGACCAGCACGGACGCTGAAGGCCGATTCCGCATGAACACGATCCCAGGCAAGGCGCTATTTATGGTGCAGGCGCACAGCGACGAGAAGTTCGCGGGCCAGTACCTGAACCCCTATCGCCAGGCGATCCCCGATCCCGATCACAAGGACCTCTTTGCCTACGACGCCGACGACGATTCCTGGCGAATCACCACGGTCGACAATTCCCTCGAATTCCTGAGCACCGAGCAGACCGTGAAGGTGATCGAGGTGAAGGAGCAAGGCGAAACAACCATCGAGCTGACCGTCGACCGCGGCGTGGTCGGCAAAATCGCGATCCGGGATGCGGAAGGCAAACCGCTTGCGGGCGCCTATGTCGCCGGCTTGACCGCGAGTTGGCCGATCACCTACAAGCTGCCGGAAGCGACTGCATCGATCTATGCACTGAACCCCGAGAAGCCGCGCAAGATCGCGGTCTTCCATCCGGGCAAGAAACTCGCGGGCACAGCGACCGTCCGCGGCGACGAGAAGGAGCCGGTCATCGTGAAGCTCGTTCCGGTCGGCACGATCACGGGTCGATTCATGGAGGACAGCGTGCCGCTGGCCAATGCCGAAATCACAGTCAATCCGCCGAATCGCATCCTTTCCGAACTGTATCGCTTCACAGTTCAAGAACGTCCAAAGGTCATCACCGATGCCGAGGGCAAGTTCACGCTGCCGGATATCGTGCCCGGAGTCGACTTCTACATCCAGACGCGCAGGGGCGACAACTACTACGCCGGCAAGCCGAAGCTCGGCCTGCAATCGCTCAAGCCTGGCGAGAAGAAAGATCTCGGCGAACGAACGCTGGAACGCAGGCAATAACGCCAATCGAGCGAAGGAGTGAACTCCATGAAAACCCTCGATCCCGTCTGGGCCCCGTTTACTCCCGAGGACACAAACCCCTGGGACCTGCGCCGTGTCGCGCATCTGCATCGTCGCGCCGGCTTCGCGGGGACGTGGGGCGAACTTCAACGCGACCTTCAGAATGGGCCAGAGAAGAGCATCGACCGCCTGCTGGCCGGCAAGGCTTCGCTGCACGCCCCGCCGGAGTTTGCATCCACGGCCAATGTGCTTGGCGATGCGGCGGTCGCCACGAATGAGTCCGGTCGGATCAAGGCCTGGTGGTTCTACCGCATGCTGTTCGGGCCGGACCCACTCGGCGAAAAGCTCACGCTGATGTGGCACAACCACTTCGCGACGAGCAACGCCAAAGTGCAGGATCTGGCGTTCATGCGGAGACAGAACGAGACATTCCGTAGGCTGGCACGGGCGCCGTTCGGTGAGCTGTTGAACGCGTCTGTCCGTGAGCCGGCGCTGCTGATCTACCTCGACGCCTCCGCCAATCGCAAGGGGCATCCGAACGAGAATCTGGGCCGCGAGTTGATGGAGTTATTCACGCTCGGCGTCGGCAACTACTCCGAGGACGACGTCAAGGAGGCGGCCCGTTGTCTGACGGGTTGGACGACCGAGGACGGCAAATTCACCGAAGTGCCGGTCAAGCACGACGACGGCGAGAAGAAAGTCCTCACCAAGAAGGGCACGCTGGCCGGCAGTGATCTGGTCAAACTGTTGCTCGAAAATCCGGCCACCGCGAAGCGCCTGGTTTGGCGACTCTGCGACACGTTCTTTGGCGAGAAGGCCGTGTCGGTCGAGGCGATGAAGTCGCTTGCCGACGGCCTGATTGAGAAGAACCTCGACATCGGCTGGGCGCTGGGCGTAATGCTGCGTTCGAAAGCGTTCTTTGCCGAGGCCAACATCGGCACGCGGATCAAGGGGCCGGCCGAGTTCATCGTCGGGACAGCCCGAGCCCTCGAGATGTTCGATCCGGCGCCGAGCACGCTCGCCCTGGCCGACTGGTGCGGCCGCATGGGGCAGGATTTATTCGAGCCGCCCAACGTCGGCGGCTGGACCGGCGGCCGAGCGTGGATCGGTGCCCGCTCAATGATCACGCGGGCGAACTTCGTCGCCGCACTGGTTGAGGGCACCAACGCGGGGCGGTCGAAGGCTCACGATCCGAGTGAATTGGCAAGACAGCATAAGTTGCCGACGGATGCCAATGCCCTGATCACGTTCCACTGCCGACTGCTGCTCGGCGGCGATCCGACGCCGAACCTGATCGCCCGCTTGGCGAAGGGCATGGACCGCAAGATGGTGGCGCTGTTGCTGGCGACGCCGGAATTTCAGTTGGGCTAAGGCCCGATAGGACTGATAGGTCCTATGCGACTTATGAGTCACATGTGACTCTTTGAGGAACCAGGTCATGCTAACGCGCCGCTCGTTCCTGAAATCGTCCTCCCTGTTGGCCCTGGCCCCGACGGTGCCGGTGTTTATCACGCGCACCGCCAATGCCGCCGGCACGGAGAAGGACAGCAACGTTCTCGTCGTCGTTCAACTCGATGGCGGCAACGACGCCTTGAACACGCTCATTCCGCTGAAGAACGAGACTTACGCCAACCTCCGTCCGCGGCTGAAGATCGCCGACAAGGATGCGATCAAGCTGAACGACGAATTCGGTCTGCATCCGTCGTTCCGTCAAGCCGAGACGCTCATCAAGGCGGGTCACTTGCTGGCGATACCGGGCGTCGGCTACCCGAATCCAAGTCGCTCCCATTTCGATTCGATGGCGATCTGGCAGACTGCCAGGACCGACCCGGAGGAATTCAAGGGCTACGGCTGGCTCGGCCGCACTCTCGATACGATCGGCGGCGACTCTTACACGATCTCGAACGACGTGCCACGCACTTTGCGTGGTCGCCGTAGCGCCGCGATCGCGATGACGCGGCTCGAAGACTTGACGCTGGCCGACTCCGGCACCGTGAAGAACGCCGCCGGGCCGGAAGCGCAACAGGACCTGCTCGCCTTCGTGCGCCGTCATGCGGTCGACGGTTCGGCGGCCGCCGACAAGATGGCCGCGATGGCGAAGGCGACCGACGGCGGGAATTACCCGGGCAATGCGTTAGGCGAACGACTCAAGTTAATCGCCCGCCTCATGAAGGCTGATCTCGGCACACGGGTCTTCTACACAACGCAAAGCGGCTACGACACGCATGCGACGCAGCAGTTCACGCACTCGAACTTGCTCGCCGAGTTCGCCGGAGCAGTGAACGCGTTCTTTGACGACCTGAAATCCGCAAAGCTCGCGGAGCGCGTGACGCTCCTCGCCTTCAGCGAATTCGGGCGGACGATCAAGGAGAACGGCTCGCTGGGCACGGACCACGGCACAGCCGGCGTCACGTTCCTCTGTGGTCCGAAAGTGAAGGCGGGAGTCGCCGGAACCTTGCCGAGCTTGACCGATCTCGAGAAAGGAGAGCCAAAAATGACGACCGACTTCCGGCGAATCTACGCGACGATTCTCCACGACTGGCTCGGCGTCACCGCCGACGTGCTCGCCGGCAGCTACGAGCGATTGAAGTTGTTCGCGTGATGGGCAACAACCTCAACATACGACGACCTCGACTGAACAAACTCTCTTTGG
Source organism: Gemmataceae bacterium (assembly GCA_036266155.1). Lineage (GTDB taxonomy): Bacteria > Planctomycetota > Planctomycetia > Gemmatales > Gemmataceae > SIAJ01. The sequence continues at coordinate 28,094 of DATANR010000431.1, forward strand.
ATCAACGTGCCGTTCCATAGCATTCCTTGGAGCGTCCACATGAAGTCGTGACCCACAAGAGAGAACACCATGCACCGTCTTTTCCCTGCCGCTTGCGTGCTGGCACTGAGTTTGTCAGTGTCCATGTTGTCCGCGCAAGAGAACACTGCGGACAACCCCGCCGCGAAAAAGCTCGACCGCGACATTCCGCGGCACAAGGACTTCCTTAATCGAATTGAGCAAAGCAAGGGCGTCGGTGACGTGATTTTCTTGGGTGATTCCATCACCCACGGCTGGGAAGGTCAAAAGGCCTGGCAAGAACACTTTGGATCTTTCAAGCCGGTCAACCTCGGTATTGGCGGCGACCAAACGGGCCACATCCTTTGGCGCATCACTGACGGTCATGAACTGGACCACCTCAAACCCAAGGCGGCGGTCATCATGATCGGCACCAACAACACCGGCGGCCATACCGCTCAGCAGATCGCCGGCGGCATCAAGGCCATCGTCGAGGAACTGAAGCGTCAGAAGCCGGACATCAAGATTCTGGTGCTTGGCGTGTTCCCCCGCGGCGGCGCCGGCGATGCCGAGCGAACGGTGGAACAGATCACCACAAGCATCAAGCCCATTAACGAGGAATTGCAAAAGGACAAACCAGATGCTAAGCGCCTGAATGCGCTCGTTCGAGTCCTGGAACAACAGAAGGGGACGATTCCGGCCGCGAAGCTGAACAAGAAGATCGGCGAAATCAACCTCATCATCGCCAAGCTGGACGACGGCAAGTCCGTGTTTTTTAAGGACATTGGCAAGGAGTTTCTCGACCAGAACGGCGGGCTGTCGGGCGAAATCATGCCGGACTACTTGCACCTGAGCGCCAAGGGCTACGACATCTGGGGCAAGGCAATCAAGGCCGATATTGAGAAACTCATCAACTAGGTCGTCGGATTATTCAAGTAGAAACGCTGTGTTGTGACGAGGCACAAAGACCGCCCAATGCATTCTGGCGATGGCCGTTTTCGCGGCCATCGCCAGAATGCTCGTTTTCGAGCGCGGGAATCAGCCTTTCACTTCTTGCGCGTCCACACGATCGGGATGCCGGGAGACTGTGGATCGGAGCCCCGAATCGTGTTTTCATCCGCACTGTCGATCAGGAAACCCGAGTCTTTGCTCCCGTCATTCAAGACGAAGTTATTGCCGCGCTGAATGCGCCAGGTGATTTTCTTCTCCCCCATCGGACCTTTCAAAGAGCCGGTGCCGTCTTTGTTGACCACCACCACGAGCGTGCCGCCACCGACGTTCCAGTCCCAGGTGCCGACGACCTTGTCGTTGTATTTGCTCCCGCAGCCGGTCACGCCTACTGTCAGAAACAACGCGAGGGTAACGATGGCCGCAGAGCGCATGAACCTTTCCATTGGCGGGTTCCTTTCGAAAGCGCGGTGAAGCAGAAAATCGGATGGTGTGCAATGGAGATGTACGAAAGTCGGAGCGGTGAGCAAGATGACTAAAATTCCTTGATTGGTCTGGTCGGCCGAGCCGTGGTCGCCGGCGGACGAATACGGAAGACTTGGGTGAACGATCATGCTCTCCGACCCCCTCATCCACCAAATCCTCGACGCCCTTCCAACCAAGCGCATCGGCGTCGTCGGCGACTTGTTCCTCGATCGTTACCTGGACATCGACGCCGACCTCACGGAGCCCTCCGTCGAGACGGGGCTTGACGCATATCAGGTCGTGCGCGTGCGGTCGTATCCGGGGGCGCTCGGAACCGTCATCAATAACCTCGCGGCGCTGGGCGTCGGCAAGATTCTGCCGGTCGCGTTCTATGGCGACGATGGCGAGGGCTACGAGCTTCAGCAAGCGCTCGAGCGGATGCCCGCCATTGAGAAGGGCGGGCTCTATGTGACGCCACAACGGCGGACGCCGACGTACACCAAGCCGATGTTGGAACACGGCGACGAAGTGCCGCGCGAATTGAACCGCCTCGACATCAAGAACCGCACGTCAACGCCGACGCTGACCGAAGAGAGCATCCTCAAGCTGCTGAAGATCCATTGGGACCGCGTCGACGCCTGGATCGTACTCGATCAAGTGAGCGAGCCCGATTGCGGGGTCATCACCCGTCGCGTCCGCGACCGGATCGCCGAACTCGCCGCGGCAACGCCGGACAAATTCGTGCTGGCGGACAGCCGCGAGAACATCTTTCACTTCCGCAACGTCTGCGTGAAGCCGAACCAACGCGAGGCGGCCGCCTATCCGGGCGGGGCCGGCGCGTTCGCCCGGGAGAATGGCCGGCACGTGTTCCAGACGCTGGGAGAGGAGGGGATCGATTTGTTTGCCGCGTCCGGCGACCGGATCCATGCGCCGGCCTATCCGGTCACAGGCCCGACCGACATCGTCGGCGCCGGCGACAGCACGAGCGCGGGCATCGCCTGTGCCGTCATGGCGGGCGCGACCTTCGAGCAAGCGGCTGCATTTGGCAACCTCGTCGCTTCCATCACGATCCAGCAACTCGGCGTCACGGGCACCGCGACGCCGCAGCAGGTGCGCGAACGCTGGCAACAGGTGGCTCATGGCGCCTGACGCGTGAATTCGCCAACGACGGCTCGTCTTTCTGGTTGCAATACTCAGTACCGGCCGCGACAATCGCCGGATCGATCGACCCCGGCGGGAGGACACGATGGGGGTGCTGCCCGTTTACGCATTGCCGCTGCTGCTGACGGCCGGAGCGGCGCCCACGATTGACCGTGGCACTCAAATCGTTCCGGTCCCCAGTGGATCGCTGTCGGCGGAAGACGCTCGCTATCTCGACTGGCTCGTCGAGGATTTCTTGTTCGATCCGCAGCGAGCCATCTATGTGCGCATCGCGCCGCCCGGTCGTCCGCGGGAACGAGATCTCATCCTCCGTGGGCAGCGGATCATGCGTTTGAGAGATCGAGATGCGGTCCGCGAAGGCTGGCTCGTGAAGGGGACGAAGGGCGAAGGCGATCGCATCTATTTTGCCGATGGCGATTCGGTCGCAGTCGGGGACCAGAAGATTCGGCAGCTCGATTTCGAAGATGAATGCCGACGTCGGTATTACCCTGGCCAATCGTCGACAAAACAGGAATTCGACCGATTGATCCGGTTGATCGATGACGACGGCGAAAGCGATCTCGTCTTGGCTGCGTGGCTGCATCGACGCGGACACGATCGCTTGGCGGCAACGGCTTTGGCAGCCGTCCGCGAGGATGAGAACCAAGATCCGCGGCTGGCGCTGCGCTATCGTCTCGCCATGCGAGCCCTTGGCGCCCTCGTCGACGCATTTTGCATTCGAGCCGACGCCGACGCGCTCGCTCACGCCGACCGGCTCTTTCGCTTGTACCCGGAAGAGGCCGCGGCCGAGACGCCGCAGGCCGAGGCGATTGCCAGCGACTTGCGCCGGCGACAGCATGCGGGGACCAGCGGGCGAGTACCGCCGAAGAGTCCGCCGGCCGGCTTCGCAGCCTGGGCCAACGCGCGCAAGATTGAATTCCTCATCGGTTCGCTCGACGAGATCGAGAATTGGGATGCCGGCGGCATTCGGCATCGGTCCATTGAAGACATTTCCACAGAAAACATTGACGATTGGCGCGTCGCCGCCCTCAAGGAACTCGGGGACGCAGCCATTCCGGCGCTCATCGACGCCTATGAGCACGATGGCCGGCTGATTCGTCATCGCGACGAAGAGTCGTCGCGCAATGGCCAAGTCGTTTTCCGAGGTAACCGGTTGGTTGACCTTGGCGTGAATCGCGTCGCGGAGGTTCGCCCTGTCCTTCTCTATGTGATTCGCTCGATCTTGCGCACCCGACATTGGGACCCGGCCGAAGTCGATCAGCGACGCGAAAAGCTCCCCCCGCCGATCATGGCCGCGAAACTCCGTCGCTACTGGGCGAACTACGGCCACCTGAACTTCGACGACCGGATGATGACGATCCTGACCGACCGATCAAGCAAACCCTTGGTCCGCCGGGATGCGGCCGCGTGCCTGGTTGCGGCCCATCAGCCCGGCGATCGACAGTGGAGCCGGGCCAATCGGCAAGACGCAGTCGCGCGGCCCAGTTCGCTGGTTACCAAGTATCGGAACCCATCGGTCGCGGAAGCGATTCTGGCGGCGCTCGACGATCATCGCGCTCAATGGGAAAGCCAGAAAGACGAGCGCGGTTACTGGGCCGGCATCGAAAGGCGCTATTTGGAATCTCTCAAAGATCTCGGTGATCATCGCGTCGGACCGGAGATAGCCCGTCGCGTGGAAGCAGCACGCAATCTCGAAGAGCGGTTGGAGTTGGCCCGGGCTGCCCGCATGTTGGGAGTGTCTGGCCCCATGGTGCGCGTGTGCCGGGAGATGGCGTCCGGGAACGTCTGGGTCCCAAGTGTCGGCCCTGGCAACGGCGCGCCGCCGCAATTTGACAAAGATTCGACTCTTGACCTGCTTGTGACCATCTCCAACGAACCCCTCGCGGAGGCGGATGATGCCTTGTTCGCCGTCGCCGAAAAAGACCATCCGTATTTTCCGTTCATGTCGAAGTGTGCGATCGACAGGTGGAACAACAGGCGGTATCAATTCGTTTTGGACCATCCGTATCACATCACTTTGTTGCGGAACCTGTTGACCGACACGACCCCGACCGGTGGCCACTATTTCCTCCGCGGCGATGAAATCGAGGAACTGCGGATTGGCCGGCGGCCAGACCTTTCGGGGTTGCCCACGACACACGCCGACCCGCGGTTGTGGCACGAACACGTCGAGCAACGCGTGGCCGACGTGGCGGCGGACAAACTCAGCGACTTTGTTTTCGGGTTGCCGGAGTATCATCCGCTTCGCCGCGACGCCGATCGCGTATTGATCGAAATGCGCACTTTCCTGATGCGCTACGACCGGCGGTTTCGTGACCTGACTCGTGAGGAGCATTTTCGATTTGAACTTCATCCCAATGCTCCGGAATACATCCCGGATATTCGACCATTGGGCCGACTGGCAACCGCGACCGACGTGGCACGCGGGGATGCGGTCTTCGAGCAAAAGGGCCAGGGCAGAGTTGCCGATGTGAAAATGCCCGCCTGGCTGGTCCTGAAGTCGAATGCGAAGAACGAGGATCCGGCCGTCGGGCTGATCGTGCAAGCCGAACTCGGTCCCGACGGCAAGGCGACCTACGGAGTGATCTTTCGCAATGCCATCCGCGCCGTCCGTGCGGACGAAGTCGAACGCATCGAGCCCTATGGCAGCCCGAAAAAGAAGCCCGACCCTTCGGTCCAGCACGGGTCAATTTCCCCCTGAACCTCTTGGGAATAAGCTCCCAACCCGTCAGGCCAACTCCGCCGGCACAATCGCTCTCCATCGCGCAACGCGATTGCTTGTTGTGCCCCGCACAATCCCATCACATTCGCCAGCTTTCGCCAATACGGTTCTTTTATTCTGCTTGCCGGCTTGCCCAAAGTCCGTCGTCGCGCAGAATTGCCTCACGTTCATGACCGGAACCGATCGCGGGATGGACCCCTCCGCACAACCCACAATGTCCCTCTGGCCGTTGCCGCCGGGGACGGGGGACCCTCCCACCATGTCGCGCATTCGCCTGGTTGCCTCGGCGTTCCTGTTCCTATCCGTTGTGCCTGGCTGCGGGATGTTCTCGGGCGATCGCCGCAATGTGTGCGAGCGCTGGCGCGACTGGTGGAACCCGCAACCCACGCCGGTGGCTTATCCGATGATGGACAACGGGTGCGCCGTGCCGATCGCCGGCCAGCCGTACGGTGGCGGCGCCCCGATCATCATGGGCGGGCCGCCGGGCGCACCGTTTGGCGCCGAGACGTTGCCGCAACCCGGCTTCCCGGGTCAGCAGATGCCGCCGAAGATTCCGGCGCCGAAGATCGGCATCGACGAGGGCAAGGGTAAGCAGTTCGAACTGGAAGGCCGTACGGGGCCGATCGGGCCAGCGTTGCCCGTGAACGGCGTCAAATAGCGATCCAGAACGAGCACAAATGAAAGGGGGCGAGTCGATGACTCGCCCCCTTCGCGTTTCTGATCTGGGAAATGGACACTCCTCGCTGAACGTGACCAGGTTTCGTCCGTTTGATCCCGGAGGGATCGCAGACAATAGCCGGTGGTCGAGCGGTAGCTCGACCACCGGAAAACGAGGCTAGCGTGCCAACCGACCCCAACGGGGTCGTAGAACGCTAATCTTGCAGACAATTGATGTGTGCGTGTTCGCCAAGTTCTGCGACTCCTACGGAGTCGGCGGCAATGGGAAATTGGGTTTCCGGCGGTCGAGCTAAAGCTCGACCGCCGGCTATTTTCTGCGATCCCTACGGGATCAATTAAGCCCCTTCGTGTCGCGTTCTAAGAGAAGTGTTGGACAATGATGGCGATCAACGCGGCTTCCAGGTGCTCGCCTTGACCTGCGTCGTCGGATTGGCCATCGGCGCTCCGCCCGGTGCGAACCCGAGGCCGGGATTCACCGGCTGGAAGCTGGTCAGCACATCCGAATCCGCACACTTGCCGACTGGGTTCCCGCCAAGAAGCGCGGGCTCCGTCGCCGCGGGCGGGGCATCGACTTTCGTGGCGGAGTTCACCGGTGCCCCGGCGACGGCGGCCGGCAGTGGCATCCCGCTGGCGCACGTCGCGCAGCCCGCCTTGGCATGCAGTCCGGCGCCGCAAGAACTGGAGCGCGGATCACAAGGGAACCAGGCCTGAAGTGGCGGTCGATACGGTGGGACGTACGGACCGGATTGCCGGGCCTGCGACCGGAACAGGGCCCATTCCTTCAGATCGCTCAGGCTGATGCAGCAACCGGAATGACCGGTCGGCACCGGGCACGACGCCGGCTGATTGCAGCCTGCGGTCGGCCCCGCGGTCATCAGCGGATCAACTGGCGTGACGTTCGCCTTGACCGTTCCGCTATACGGCGTCGGCGTGATGTCCGGCAGGGGAGCGGGTGCGTCGAGCTTGACGTCCTTCTGCGTCACTTTGGCGGCTGGTCGCGGGCTCGGGAGCTGGCTCACGACTTCGCCGGGCAGGTCGGGCGGGGGAGGAAAGCGTTCCTCATCGGCCGGCGGCTGAGCCGCGGCAGCACTGCTGAGGAACAGTCCGAAACAAAACGCCCATCCATGTCGTCGCATTTCGAGCCCCTCCCGCGCCCAACGCCGGCGTCCCTGCCGGCTCCTGTCGCAAGAAGAATCGACTTCCGGGCCGCTTAACCCGCACGTTCGCCGTCGCCGGAATTGCCGAAAGGGCGAGAGCAGCCAGCACAATCGGTACAGCTTAACACGCGCCCCGACGTGCCAAATTAACTGCCGAACGGCAAGTAGTACGTGAAGCCCACGACGCCGCCGTAGCAATTGACCCCGTAGTTGCGATCGCCGAGTTTGCCGTTCGAGATGTGTTGCAGGCCGCCTTCGATGTCGAGCGATAGGTTCGGCTTGATGAAGTACTTCAGTCCCACCTCTGCGTGGAGATAAAACTCGAGCGGCAAACCGAGGGCGTGTTGCGATTGATCCTTCGACACGTCGTTGTAGACGATGCCGACGCCGAGTTGCGAATACGGGATGACGTTCGCGCCCGGCTCGACCCAGTTCTTGCGCGCGAAGAGCGTGCCGCCGACGAAGTAGCTGCCGTAACTCGACCAGATCGACGCGCCGGTGAGGTCGAGAAGAGCTTCCATATTGGTCCGGCCCCACCAATGATCGTCGGGGTTGGTCATCATCACCGACTGCCGGATGCTGAAGGGAGCGTAGTTGAACTGCCGGCTACGCGGGCCGGGGGCGCCCGAAGCGTACGCTCCGCCGAGGACCTGCGTCGAGTTGACGCCGGTTTGAAACCAACCGTCGACGCCCGATGTCGCTTCCGGCGCTAGACCGCGTGCGAAAATGCTCGGCTCGTCCGCAACCGTCAGAGTCGTTGTGGGCAGCAGAAACGGTGCATCCGGACCGTTCTCGGCGCGGGTTGCAGCGGACGCGAGCGAGGCAGCGATCAGAGCCGCGATGCAGCAACGACGGATCATCGGGATCTCTCGGGAAGGAGCGATGCCGACGATTTTTCGGCGGTTACCGTGGCGACGCTGCATTCACGCTCGCAACGTTGGTGTCACCGGCGGAATTGGCTGTGGCGCGATTGGTACAAGCGGACCGACGGCAACCATCGGTCGAATCGGCACATCCGGAGCAACCGCAATTACGGAAAGGTCGGCGTCGTGCCATCGGACAGAAACGCCGCCGTGCCCAGGACCGTCAGCGCCTGCTGCGACAACGGCTCCGTGTGTCCATCGCAATAGAGGACGTTGAACACATTGGTGTGCCGTTGATCCGGATAGTGCGTGTGCGGATTGGTCGTATCGGGATAGGGCCAGGGGCCGCGCGGGTTGGCGGCAGTCGCGGCATGGGATGAATCGGCACAACCGGGCGTCTTGCCGTGGTCCCAGACGATCAAGATATGCGAAGAGCCGTTGCCATTGGTCAGGTAGCCGAGGCTTTTGCCGTTCGGCCCGCCGTTGACGTAGTTCATCCCATAGCCGCACTGATAGCGCTGGCCAGTCGCCGGATCGACGCCGTTCGGGCACTTGAAGATCTTGGTGTTCCCCTCGACGTACGGCCAAATGATGCCGGCTGGGTAGCCGCCGTTGGCATAGGTGTTGTCCGGGTTTGGCGCACCTTGGGCGTTGGTCGTGGTGGAGGGCGCCGGCCGATTGTCGTAGGGCGCCCACCAGACCTCGTTTGTGCCGGTCCAAGTGGTCGCCGAGGTCAGCGAGAAGCAATCCGCGTCGTAAAGCCCGCTGGTCGTATCGCACTGACGATACTTGGGCAGCACGCCGAGCGTCGACTCGTAGTTGTGCAGAGCCAGGCCAATTTGATGCAGATTGTTGGCGCAACTGATGCGATTGGCGGCCGCGCGAATTTTCTGCACGGCGGGCAACAGCAGCCCGATCAAGATGGCGATGATCGCGATTACGACCAACAGTTCGATCAACGTAAACGCGGCACGACGAGTCATTGGGTCCACCGAGTGGGGCGTTATTCCCGAGTGTGCATAACGCCTCTACTTTATGTCCGGATCGATCGGGGGCGAGGGATGTGTTGAGGAATTCAGGTCGTCGCCGAGCCGGCTTCGAGTATTCGTAGCGGAAGTCGCCAGACTTCCCTTCAGGCGTGAAGTCGGAAGTCTGGCGACTTCCGCTACGAAAACCTGAAGTCTTCTCTAATTCTGAAACTTCTCGCCGAGCGCGACACGACTGAGCCCTATTGATCCCGTAGGGATCGCAGAAAATAGCCGGCGGTCGAGCTTTAGCTCGACCGCCGGAAACCCTTTCAATTGCCACCGACTCCGAAGGAGTCGCAGAACGTGGCGGACCCCAACAGATCTATTGTCTGCAAAATCGGCGTTCTACGACCCCGATGGGGTCGGTTGGCGTTCTGACCTCGCCTTCCGGTGGTCGAGCTACCGCTCGACCACCGGCTATTCCCTTCGATCCCTTCGGGATCAAGAGGACGGGACCCGGTCGCGTTCAGCGAGGAGTGTCCTAATTCTCTTTGTGTTCCGCCGGCAGGTTGAAGCCGCATTCACGGAAGCGGGTGGCAGCGGATTGGGACGTGAGAAATTGAAGCAGGCTGGCGCTCGGCGAATCGTCGGACCCAGCGCCGAGGACAGCGGCCTCGTAGCGAATCGGCAACGGCAACTTGTCGATGCGCGCGATTTGCCGGCAGCCTTCGGCGCGAATCGCATCGCTCGCGTAAACGACGCCAATGTCGGCGCGATTCGACCGCACGGCCGTGACCACACCGCGTGAGTTTTCCGCGCGAATGACACGCTCTTCGGAAATACTTTTCATCCCAGCGTCGGCGAGATAGGCCGCCGTGTACTTGCCAAGCGGGCAACCGACTGCCGCCAGGGCAACGCGCACCTCCGATCGCCGGAGCAGTGTCGACAGGCGACCTGTCAATGATCGATGACTGACAGGCGTGATCACGGCCAGTGCGTTTTCCGCAAGCGGGCCGCGGCGGGCCGGTGCACGACCGAGACGGTTGACGTGGTCGGGCGATGCGCTCAGGAAGAGATCGGCCGGTGCCCCGCCGCGGATCAAATCGGCCAATTCGTCGGACGCGCCAAAGACGGTCCGCACGCGAACGTCTGGGTGTAACCTCGCGTAATCCGATAGCAATCGGCCAACAACTTCCTCCAGGCTCACGGCCGCTAGCAAGTGCAAGGCATGCGGTAGCGCTTGGCGGACCACCTCCGCGGCCGTTTGCGCCAGTCGCGCATTCAGCGAGCGAACGACGTGAACGAGGTTCCGGCCGAGTGGCGTCAATGTCGCTCCGCCGCCGCCGGTGCCGCCCGTTGCCAAGGCAACGATGGGCGAAGTCGCGGCCGCGTTCATCGTCTGGACGAGGCTCCAAGCCTTGCGATACGACATGCCCATCTGCCGAGCGGCCGCCGAGATGCTCCCAAGGCGGTTAAGATGTTCGAGCAATTCGAGCCCGCCAGGCCCGAGAACCGCCTGCCCATGCCGTTCCGCCCAAACGCGCACGCCGACCGTCCAGCCGTCGGCCGAAGTCAGCATCTCGTCAGCCATGAGCCTCTTTCAGGGCGATTCGAGGGCGTGGTGGCATTGGAAATCGTATGCGGAGAATCGAAGTAGTGGTCTGCAGCGCCGACTTTCAACCCGCAGCGACATACTCCAGGTCATTCGCTGGCTCCCCGACGTTTGGCGCACCAAACCCAGAGCGGCGATATTCTAAAGAGCGCCAGACTAACCAGTTTCTTGACCACTCTATTACGCCACTTTTTTTGTTGACCGGATCGCCGCAAGATCGAACGAGATCAGATCTTGTGCCGACAGCAAATTCAAAGGGCGCCAACCCGACAGACCGCTGGCGCCCTTCGTGGCACCCTTTGAAATGCCCTGATCGCGAGTGTTGAAATCTGCCCATGTCAAAGACATGTGGAAGAAATGAGAATTGGCGTCGATGCACTGCGATACCGTGCCGGGGTTGCGGTCGTCTGGTAGAATGCCGATACCTGCCAGAGCCCTCTCCGCCTTGCTTTCTCCGGGATCGGACCTACGCATGCGCTTGTGTTGTCTACTAGCCGTCGCCTGCGCCGTGCCGGCCTTCGCTCAGCCGAAGCCGAGTCCCGAAGGCGTCGAGTTTTTTGAGAAGAAAGTGCGGCCGATCCTCGCCGAACAGTGCTACTCGTGCCACGGGCCGAAGAAGCAGTCGGCATCGCTGCGGCTCGATCGCAAGGCCGACTTTCTCAAGGGCGGCGACAACGGCCCGATCGTCGTGCCCGGCGATCCGGACAAGAGCACGCTCGTCAACGCGGTGCGGCAGACGGGCGAACTCAAGATGCCGCCCAAGACCAAGCTGACGCCGGATCAGATCGACGTGTTGGCCGCATGGGTGAAGCTCGGCGCTCCGTATGCGGACGACGTGAACGCCGCGGGCGATCCGGCCAAGACGCACTGGGCATTTCAACCAGTGAAAGACGCGCCGATCCCGGCGACCAAGGCCAATATCGAAGTGCCGATCGACCGCTTCGTGCAGGCCCGGCTCGAATCCAAGGGATTGTCGCTCGCGCCTCAGGCGGACAAGCGAACGTTGATTCGCCGCGTCACGCATGATCTGACGGGGCTGTTCCCGTCGCCAGAGGAGGTCGAGGTTTTCGTTGCCGACCCAATGCCGGACGCGTACGAGCGGCTCGTCGATCGTTTGCTTGATTCACCGCATTACGGCGAACAGCAGGCCCGGCACTGGATGGACCTGGCGCGCTACGCGGACACCAAGGGCTACGTCTTCACCGAAGATCGCAACTACCCGTTTGCGTTCACCTTCCGTGACTGGCTCATCAACTCGTTCAACCGGGACCTGCCGTACGACAAGTTCATCACCTACCAGCTCGCGGCCGACCGCGTGGTGAAGGACGACAAGCCAAACTTGGCCGCGATGGGCTTCCTCACGGTCGGTCGCCGCTTCCTGAACAATCCGCACGACATCATCGATGATCGGCTCGACGTGACGTTCCGCACGTTCCAGGGACTGACGGTCACCTGTGCCCGGTGCCACGACCACAAATACGATCCGATCCCGGCGAAGGATTATTACTCGCTCTACGGCGTCTTCGCATCGTCGCAGGAACCGAAGGAGCTGCCGCTGATCGATGAGGTGAAGGACACGCCGGAGGTCAAGGCCTTCGAGGCCGAACTCAAGAAGCGCGAGGACGCGGCCCGCGAAGGGTACGAGAAGTTGAAGACCGAATACCTCACCAAGCTGAAGACGCCGGCCGCCGTGTCCGCGTATCTGCTGGCCGTTCGCGACGCCTTCGGCAACGGCCGCGATAAGGCCGCTGCCATTGCGGCCGAGCGCAAGCTGTTCACCATCGCGCTTGAGTCGTGGCAAAGATACTTGGCCGGCCGCCCGAAGGATGACGCGATCTTCCGTATTTTCATGGCCCTCGCGACGCTGCCGGACGCCGAGTTCGAAGCGAAAGCGTCCGCCGTGATCACGGAAGCATCCAAGGTCAAGCCGCATCCGGCCGTTGCCGCCGCGTTCGCCAAGCCGCCGACGAAGTTCACGGATGTTTGCGATGCGTACGCCAAGCTGGTGACAGCGCCGGGTGATGACAAAGCCCTCGCGGGCGTGCTTGGCACGGGCGGACCGCTCGACTTCGGCGATCGCCAACTCATGCGTCTGTTCACGGTCATGGAAAAGCAACGGCTCGAGCGGCTGCGCCGCGAGGCCGAGGCATTCAAAGCCAAGTCGCCGGCCGCCCCGGCACGAGCGATGGTGATGACGGAAGGCTCGATGACGTCGCCGGTCGTGTTCCTGCGCGGCAACCCGAACAACCGCGGGCCGCAGGTGCCGCGGCAATATCTCGGCCTGATCGCCGGCCCGGACCGCAAGCCGTTCAAGGAGGGCAGCGGCCGGCTCGAGATGGCGAAAGCGATGGCCGACCCGAAGAACCCGCTGACGGCTCGCGTGATGGTCAATCGCGTCTGGGGCCATCTCTTCGGTCAAGGGATCGTCCGCACGCCAAGCGACTTTGGCGTCCGCTCCGATCCGCCGACACATCCGGAACTGCTCGATTGGCTCGCGGCACGCTTTGTCGAGAGTGGTTGGAGCATCAAGCAATTGCAGCGACTGATCGTGACGTCGAATGCGTACAAGCAGTCGTCGACGGCTTCGGCCGACCTCGCCAAATCAGATCCGGAGAACCGCTTGCTCGGCCGCATGAGCCGCAAACGTCTGACGTTCGAGGGCCTCCGCGACAACCTGCTCGTGGCGTCGGCGCGACTCGACGACGCCGTCGGCGGTCGCTCGGTCGACTTGTTCAAGGAGCCGTTCTCAACGCGTCGAGCGGTGTACGGCTTCATCGATCGCCAGAACCTGCCGGGCACGTTCCGCTCGTTCGACTTCGCCCTGCCGGATACACACGCGCCGCAGCGCTTCACGACGACGGTCCCGCAGCAGGCCCTCTTCCTGATGAACGCGCCGTTCGTGATCGAGCAGGCGAAGACACTCGCGAGCCGTGCCAGTGATGCCGATCCGGCGAAGCGTGTCGCGGCGCTGTATCGCCTGGCCTACTCGCGGAGCCCAACGCCGGAGGAGGCCGCATTGGCGCTCGAGTTCGTCAAGGCACCCGCGGAGAAATCAGGACTAACCGCGTGGGATGAGTTGGCGCAAGTGCTGTTGCTGAGCAACGAGTTCGCGTTCGTAGATTGAGTGAAACCTGCAATAATGATGGAAAGTCTTCCGAGGCCGCGTTGATGTCCGCCGTCACGACTCCGCTACTCACCGCTGAGGAATTCGCGCGCCGCCCGCGTCCGATCGACGGATCGCGTGAGGAACTCGTTCGCGGGGAGGTTGTCACCATGCCGCCGCCCGGATTTCGTCATGGCAAAGTCGCCCAAGTCGTCGGCTATCGCCTGATGCGTTTCATCGAAGATCATCCGCTTGGAACAGTTGTCGCAGAGACGGGGGTTCAAACCGAGGAAGACCCGGATAGCGTCCGCGGCCCGGACGTGAGTTTCTGGAGCTTTGAACGGTTGCCGGCGGATGCAGATCCCGAAGTCTATGCCGAAGTGCCGGCCGATCTATGCGTCGAAGTCCGATCGCCATCGAACACCGCCAAGAAACTTCGCGAGAAAGCGTCCGAATATCTCAAGGCCGGCGTCCGGATGGTCTGGGTTGTGGACCCCGACGACCGCTGCGTGACCGTGATTCGCAAACCCGGCCGCGGGTTAACCATGTGGGATGACGAGGTGTTGGACGGCGAAGACGTGCTACCGGAGTTTGAGTGTTCGGTGTCGAAGTTGTTCGTCCTGTAAAAGTGTAAGGGCAAGAGAAATAGCGGTATGAACTCGATCAATTCCTTTTCTCGACGCGATCTCCTCCGCCGTTGCGGCCTCGGCTTCGGCGCTCTCGGACTTGCCAATCTAATGGGCGAGGCCGGGCTCCTCGCGGCTGAGCCGGTGGTCAACCCGCTGGCGCCCAGGGCGCCGCACTTTCCCGCGAAGGCCAAGCGCGTGATTCACATCTTCGCGAACGGCGGGCCGAGCCACGTCGATACTTTCGATCCGAAGCCGTTGTTGACGAAGCACCACGGCAAGGCGCTGCCGAAGGCGAATCTGCCGACCGAGCGCAAGACAGGCGCCGCGTTCGGCTCGCCGTTCAGATTTGAGAAGCGCGGCAAGTGCGGCCTCGAAGTCAGCGAGCTGTTCGCCAACACCGCCAAGCACATCGACGATTTGTGCGTGCTCCGCTCGATGCACGCGGACGTGCCGAACCACGAGCCGTCGCTACTGCTGATGAACTGCGGCGAATCCCGGCTCATCCGCCCGTCGATGGGTTCATGGCTCACCTACGGTCTGGGCACCGAGAACCAGAACCTGCCCGGCTTCATCGCCATGTGTCCAGGCGGCTACCCGATCCAGGAGTCGCAGAACTGGCAGGCCGGGTTCCTGCCGGGTGTGTATCAGGGCACCTACATCGACACAAAAAACACGGCCGTCGAGAAGCTGGTCGAGTACGTCAAGAACAATCAACTCGGTGGAGCGGCCCAACGCAAACAGCTCGATCTACTGTTGCAGATGAACCGTCAGCATCAGGAAGCCCGGCCCGGCGACCCGCAGCTCGAAGCGCGCATCCAGTCGTTTGAACTCGCGTACCGCATGCAAGCCGAGGCGACCGACGCGTTCGACGTGACGAAGGAACCAAAGAACATTCTCGAAGCCTATGGGCCGGGGACGCAGGCTCGCCAACTGCTGATCGCGCGCCGCCTAATTGAACGCGGAGTCCGTTTCGTGCAGGTCTGGCACGGCGAAGGCCAACCGTGGGACAACCACGACGACATCGAGGTCAACCATCGCAATCTCGCGAAGCAGTGCGACCAGGCCATCGGGGCATTGCTCACGGACCTGAAGCGGCTCGGCTTGTTCCAGGACACGCTCGTGATCTGGGGCGGCGAGTTCGGCCGTACGCCGACCGTCGAGTTGCCGACGCCCGGCTCGAACGCGGGCAAGATCAACGGCCGCGACCACAACCATCACGGCTTCTCAATGTGGCTCGCCGGCGGCGGCGTGAAGGGCGGCCAGGCGATCGGCGCGACCGACGAATTCGGCTTCGCGGCCGTCGAGAACAAGATCCACGTCCACGACTTGCACGCGACATTGTTGCATCTGCTCGGGTTCGACCACGAGAAGTTCACTTATCGCTACGCGGGTCGCGACTTCCGGCTGACGGATGTGCATGGGAAGGTTGTAAAGGACGTGTTGGCGTGAGCAGTTCGATGGCCGCGGCCATGGTCGCGGCCGATTGGTACCGATCGTCCGGTTCTTTCTCCAGGCATTTCAAGCAGATCGCCTCTAGCCCTGGCGGCACGTCAGCGTTGATCACCGAGGGCGACATGGGCGCTTCTTCGCGGACCATGCGTACTACTTCCAGCGGCGCCGTCCCAATGAACGGTGGGCGGCCGGTCAGCAGTTCGTAGAGGATGGCGCCGAGGCCATAGACGTCGGTTCGAGCATCCGCGTCGCGGGCGCCGGTCGCCAGCTCGGGGGCCATGTAACAAGGGGTGCCAAGCGCCTCGCGCGTCGCTGTCAGCGACCCACCGATCTCGGCGGCCACCTTGGCCAGGCCAAAGTCGGCAACCCTCGGTTGGGCGGCTTGCCACGCCGAAGTCGACCGATCCGCCAGCAGAATGTTCGAGGGCTTGAGATCGCGGTGGATCACTCCCATGCCATGCGCAAACTCGACGGCTTGTGCGAGCGCGAGAATTATGTCGATCGCGACGGTCGCGGCAGGCGGCCGTCCCGCAAGACGCGCCGCCAAGGTGCCGCCCGCACAAAACTCCATGACCAGGAACGGCAGGCCGCCCGCTTCGCCGGTGCGAATCGCACGCACAATGTGCGGATGCGACAAACGCAGTAGCGAGCTGATCTCGCGTGCGAATCGGGCCGCGCGCAACGGATGCTGTCGGTGATCGTGGTCGAGCACCTTGACCGCGACTGTGTCGCCGGATTCCGCGTCAACGGCGCGAAAGACCGAGCACATTCCGCCGCGACCAAGCAAATCGCCCACGACCAGGCCGGGAATCTCCGGGGGTCCGGCCGCGGGCGGACCCAGTTCGATCGCCTCGTGCCACATAACCTGATCGCGCAGCCGCCGGGCGTGTTGTGGGAACCGTGTGCTGTACTCGAGAAGTGAAGGCACCTCGCCCAGTTCCTTCCGCAGATAAAACTCGCCGTAGATGACGACGAGCGCCGATTCCGCGTCGTTGCGCATGGCCGGGAACATCTTCAAATAGCGCTCGGCCGTGACGCGTTCGCCGCGGCGCCACCGTTCGGCGCGATCAATCTCGATCACATCGAGCAGATCGTCGGGCAACAGGGTGGGAACGGAATCGAGGAATTGCGCCAGGTCAGGAGGCGGTCCAGCCGCCCATGCCCGGCGATATTGATCGGCGGCTGTCGGTCGACGTCGTCGTTCAGCCACGACCGATCTCCAGTCCAAGGGCCTCGGCCACTCGCGCTTGGGCTCGGCTAAACTGCATCCGCAATTTGTCCGGACTGCCGCCCAACGTCGCGGCAATCTCTTCCCATGTTCGACCGGCCGCCCGTGCCTCGGCAAGTTCACGCTCGTCTGACGACAACATTTGACGACCGCGCATTAGCAGTTCCTGCCACTCGACTTCGCCGACGGGATCATCGCCGCCGGAGACCTGATGAGCCTCATCGCCCAATTCGACGGAGCGTCGCGCGTCGCGTTTCTGAGCGTATTCGTGCCGAGCCGCTTCAAGCGACTTGTTACACGTCATTTGGACGAGCAACTTGCGCAGGTCGTCCGGCCGATCGATATCGAATTGACCCGCGGCGGCGCGAAGGAAGAAGCTTTTGAGCACCGATTGACAGACGTCCATCGAATCGAGCACCGCGCGCAGGTGCGGCGCGCGCAGGCGCATCCGGGCTTCGAGTTTGATGACCGGAGTGTAGCGGGCCACAAGTTCCTCGAGCGCCGCCTGGTCGCCGGCACGCAGACGGGCAACATACGATGCGAACGGATTTTCCATCGCGCCTTTGATGTCAGACATCGCACGAGGATCCACTGGGCAGCACAAAAAGAAAAATCGCGGCGATTCTGTTCGG
>DATANR010000432.1:0-15929 GCA_036266155.1 Gemmataceae bacterium
GGTTGGGGTGAGGGGGTTGGGGGCCTGAGCCGTCCGAAACCTCGTTCTCGACACGGCGGGCCTCAACCCCCTCACCCCCGGCCCCTCTCCCCCGAAGCGGGGGAGAGGGGAGAAAATCCACGCTTCGCACGATCACTGCCAGGAGCCCGGCCGCGAGTGCGGCCGTCAACATGAAGGCCAATTGATAGCCCATGTACAAGTTTTCGTCCTGACCGACGTGCATCAGCAGAAGCGGGAAGACCGCGTCCGCCAAGCTGGCCTGGCCGCGAATTCGCCGCGCCAGACGCATCAACCCGGCGGCCACCAGGCTAATGCCCAGCAAGCTCACGTAGCATCCCGTCCGCAGATCGCCGGTCAAACGAAAGAGGCCAAGGTAAATCAAGCGCGGCAACGGGAAGCGGTGCTCGTTGTGCAATTCCCACAACCACGGGCCGGCCGGCTTCGCTTTGAAGAGGACCGGCACGAACGCCCATTCATCGACGAAGGGATTCGTCAGTGCATAACGGGCAACAAAGACGATCCCTGGAATAAGCGTTCCGACCCATACCGCAAACAAGATCCAACGGACGTGACGATCAGATGCGCTTGTCGCGGCGGCGGAAGAGCCGTATGGTAGTCCGAACGAAGTCACCGGATCACTCGAACCACGCTAGGGGAACGTCCGCCATGGTGGAACGTCGTATGGAATTGGATCGC
This sequence comes from Gemmataceae bacterium, assembly GCA_036266155.1. Lineage (GTDB taxonomy): Bacteria > Planctomycetota > Planctomycetia > Gemmatales > Gemmataceae > SIAJ01. The sequence goes on from DATANR010000432.1 coordinate 697, forward strand.
CGGTATCACCGCAAAGAAAAGATGCGCAAGCTGAAGCGGAAGCTGGCTGAGTCCAAGGGCGAAGTCCGAGACAAGGTTCTCGCGAAGATTCACGCTTTGAGTCCGTTCTGGACCGAGCCGAAGAAGGTTTGATCGCACACCATTACAATACAACTCGAGCCCGTTGCATGCCTCCTTTGGTGCGACGGGCTCCGATGCTTTTACCGTCGGCGCGATCGCCAGGCGGGTAAGCCCCACACAGCCAGTGCGATCCCAACGAGGCCGAGCAAGCCTGCCAGCGCCCCATACCCCATGACTTCTATCCGCACCCGTTCGATCTTCTCCGGCAACCAGGCTTCGAGTGCAAAGTCGTCTGGGTTCTCGGGCGAGTAACGAACGATCAGCGTGCCCTCGTAGAACTGACGCGTCAATTCGGGAAAATCGATCGGCTGCGACCGGCCGCGTATCAGCCGCAGCACTCCGGTTCGTGAGGGCCCTTGTGCCGGTTGAAACTCGTAGTGAATCACGTCGGCAGCGCGGCGGCCGGTGATGTCGGCTTCAGTCTTGACGACATGCGCTGACGCTCTTGCTCCGTTGTCGCGCAAGGCCGCAAGGCGATTCCACTCTCGGATCGGAATCAATGTGCCGACCGCGATCAGAAATGCAATGATGACGAGTCCCAGGCCGATCAGGCTGACTCGCCGTCGTTGCTCGCGTGCGCTGGCCAAGGCGGTGGTGCTCCGTTACCGAGCATGGGTCAAGCAATCGAGATCTTGCCAGAATCCCGGATATGTCTTGGCCACGCAGGCGGGGTTCTTGATGATGACGCCGGGCACCTTGAGGCCGATTAGTGCCAGGCTCATGGCCATGCGATGGTCGTTGTACGTCTCGACCGTTGCGCCATGCAACGGCCGCGGGTGAATCGTCAACCCGTCGGCGAACTCCTCAACCTCAGCGCCTAGTCGACGCAGCTCGGTCGCAAGGGCCGAGATTCGGTCGGTTTCCTTGTGTCGAATGTGGGCGACGTTGCGAATCCGCGTCGGTCCTTCGGCAAAGCAGGCGACGGCGCCAAGCGTCATGACCGTGTCGCTGATGGCGTTCATGTCGACGTCGATGCCACGGAGGGGGCGGCCATGTACGGTGATGCCGGCGTCACATTTCTCGACCCGGCAGCTCATTTGTTGAAGAATGTCGACGAAGGCGACATCGCCTTGGAGGCTTTGGTCGGTTAGGCCCGCGACGGTGACGCGGCCGCCGAGGATAGCGGCCGCAGCCCAGAAGTAGGACGCGGCGGAGGCGTCGGGTTCGATGAAGTAGCTCTCAAGTTTGTGAATTTGATTGCCCGGGACTATAAAACCGGCCGACCCGATCGCGCGCGTTTCCAAGCCGAACTGGCGGAGCATCGCCACGGTCATCTCGACGTACGGCTTGGATACGAGCGGGCTGGCCACGTCGATTGTTGTGTCGCCCTCGGCACAGGGGAGAACCAACAGCAGGCCGCTGAGGAATTGGCTGCTAACGTCACCGCGTACGCTGACGTGACCGCCACTCAGGCCGGCCGCGCGGATTACGACCGGCGGGCAACCGTTGCCTGACTCGCTCTCGGCGTCCACCTTCAGTTGTCGCAGGCCGTCGAGCAGATCTTGAATCGGGCGCTCCCGCATTCGCGGCACGCCGTCTAAACGGTATACCCCCTTCCCAAGGGCTAGCATGGCTGTGAGGAAGCGGACCGTCGTTCCAGAGTTACCGACGAACAGATTGGCACTTGAGGCCGGGATAAAGTCGCCGGCCGGATCGAATGAGACATCAATCACGCAGTTCGGCCAGTCCGTCCGCACGTCGAACCCTAGGCGTCGGAGGCAATCCACCATGACCTCGGTGTCTTCGCTTCGCAAAGCGTTTGACAGCTTGCATCCCCATGACCCCAGTGCCGCCAACACCAGTGCTCGATTCGTGATGCTCTTCGACCCCGGCACCGTCACGTTCGCGGATAACGGCGGACCGGCATACGGCTGCATCTCAAGTTGATCGGGATAGGTCAATTGACTCATGAGTTCATCAAACCGTCTAGCGTTCGAGCCGACGGCTCGAACGCTAGACGTGGTTGGGGTCCTCGTAATGCGCTTTTGTCGCGCCGTCATTTAGCCGTAAGTCACTCGCATCAAATGCAGTCCACATGCCGGGGCCGTCGGGCCCGCTACGTTGCGATCTTCCGCCGCCAGAATCTCGGCGACCTTGCTCTCCAGCCAGAAGCCGCGGCCGACGTTGATCAAGGTGCCGGCGATGGCTCGCACCATGTTGTAAAGAAAGCCGTCTGCTTCCACATCGATCCAGATCTGCTCCGCGGATCGCGTCACAGTCAATTGCGTGATCGTGCGCACGCTCGACATTCGATTCGGCCATTCGCTTTCGAAGCTGCGAAAATCGTGAGTACCGATCAAGCATTGCGCCGCTCGATCCATTGCCGGCACATCCAGTCGGTGAAATATCCAGGCCTGATAGCGGCGCTGAAATGGATCGCCTACCGGATTGTCCCGGATCACATAGCGGTACAGCTTCCGCAGGGCATCGCGAGTCGCGTCGAACCTTTCGTCCACCACACGCGCATCACGTACAACCACGTCCGGCGGCAGGTTAGCGTTAATGGCCCGCAGCAGCGTCTCCGGCGTCAGCCGTGTTTCGGTACGAAAGTTGACGACTTGACCTACCGCATGAACGCCGGCGTCGGTGCGGCCGCTCGCGTTGGCGTGCGACCGCGACGCGACAACCGTCGCGATCGCCTGCTCCAGAACCTCCTGAACCGTGCGCTGGCCCGGCTGAAATTGCCAGCCATTGAAATCCGTTCCGTCGTAGGCCACCGTAAGCTTGAAGTTCCGCATCGTGAATTGCCGCTTGCGGCTTAGCGCACAATGCCGCGGCGAATCAACTCCTCCGCGACCTGCACCGCATTCGTCGCCGCCCCCTTGCGCAAATTGTCGGCCACCACCCACAAGTTCAGCGCATTCGGATGGCCCGGATCCTTGCGGACGCGACCCACAAACGTGTGATCCTGCCCGGCCGCGTGAATCGGTTGCGGGAACTCACCCTTCATTTCGTCCATGAGCACAACGCCTGGCGCCTTCGCCAAAGCCGCCTTGGCTTGCTCAACCGTAATCGGTCGCTCGAATTCGGCATTGATCGATTCGCTGTGCGCAATTCGCACCGGCACGCGCACACAGGTCGGCGACACGCTGATGGACTGGTCGCCGAGGATCTTCTTGGTTTCGTTGACGACTTTGTTCTCTTCCTCCGTATAGCCATTTGGATCGAGCGTCCAGTCGAGGGTGATGACATTGCCTGCCAACTGCCCACGATGTGCGGTCGGCGTCACCTTCTCACCCTTCATCCACGAGCCGAGCTGCTGTTCAAAATCGACCAACCCCGTCGCTCCCTTGCCGCTGGATGATTGGTACGTCGAGACAATGATGCGCCGAATCTTCGCGATGTCGTGCAACGGCTTCAACGCCACGCATAAGGGGATGGCCACACAGTTGGGATTGGCGACGATCCCTTTCCTGATGTTGCGTAGCTCGTCCGCGTTGACCTCCGGAACCACGAGCGGAACGTCCGGGTCCATTCGCCAGGCGGACGAATTGTCGACGACGATGGCCCCCTGCTTAGCGGCAATCGGCCCATATTCGCGGCTGATCTTCGACGGCGTGCTCGACAGGACGATCTGCACGCCCGCGAAGGCTTCCGGGCGGATGGGTTCGACGACGTAGCGTTTCCCGCAGTACTCGATCGGTTTGCCGGCACTGCGCTCGGACGCGAGGAACTTGATCGACTTCGCGGGGAAGTCGCGTTCGAGCAGCACCTTCCGTATCAAGTCGCCGACGGCCCCCGTCGCGCCGACCACCGCCACGCTCACAGCCACGATCGCTCCTTGGTAATCAATTCACCACAAAGGTCACGAAGAACACAAAGGACCAACCGGTATTATAAACACAAGCAATTGCCTGTCCGGTCTTCTTTGCCTTCTTGCGGTAACTCGCCTTGCGTCTCGGTATTCGCTATCGGTTGCTGGTTCCACTTGGGTTGCTCCTCGTGGGCGTGGTCGGGGCCAGCCTCTGGAGCGCGCACATCGCGGCGCGGCGCGCCGAAGCACGCGTGGCCCGACAAGTCCACGACATATCACAAACGCTTGCGGCCGCACGCTATCCACTGACGTCGCCGGTACTCGAACAAGTGAAGAGCTATTCCGGAGCCGAGTTTATTTTTGTCCGAGCGGACGGCGTTCGGATCTCGACATTTGCAACAGAACCCACCGAACTTCCGTCCGACGTCGCACTCGATGCCGCCGGCGAAACAGAACTCGGTCCGCCCGTGAACGTGGCTGGCGCAATCTATCGCTGCCGACGACTTCTCTTGAAGGACCCGCATCCATTCACGGGCGGGATGGTCCTGATCTTCTATCCAGAAGCGCAACTCGATGAAGCGATCGCCGACGCGGAGCGGCCGTCGTTCCTTGGTCTCGCATTTGGCTTGCTTGCGGTCGGCTTGACATTTGGCATCGGCCAACGGCTCGTCAACCGGATTCGGACCCTGGAGAGACGAACCCGGGAGATCGCGGCCGGTGACTTTTCGCCAATGCCGTTGCCGCGGACCAACGATGAGCTGCGCGATCTCTCGGCGTCGGTCAATGAAATGGCCGATCGGCTCGCCCGGCTGCAACAAGCAGTGCAAACCACCGAGCGGCTTCGTCTTACTGGCCAACTCGCGAGCGGACTGGCCCATCAACTTCGCAACAGCGCGACCGGCGCCAAGCTGGCGGTGCAGGTTTATCTGGCCGAACATACAAACGACGACGCCGAAGCACTCGCCGTCACCTTGCGCCAACTCACCCTGATGGAAGCCAATCTGCGCCGCTTCATCGACCTTGGCCGGCCCAGCGCGGGGCGGCGATCGCAAGTCTCCCTATCCACGTTGTTGACCGACGTCGTCGACTTGCATCGTCCCCGTTGCAAGCACGTGGGGATCGATTTGCATTGGAACCTTCCGGCGACGGACATCTGCATGGAGGGTGATGAAGGCCAACTCGGCGACCTGTTCGCCAACCTGATCGGCAACGCCGTGGATGCCGTCGGCAACAATGGGGAAGTCGCCGTGACGCTCGACAACCCGCACGGCCAGGTCATCATTGAAGTGAGCGATACCGGTGCAGGCCCGGCGCCGGACGTTGCAGCGCGATTGTTCGAACCGTTCGTGACCGGGCAGCCAGAGGGCATTGGCCTGGGCCTCGCCGTCGCGCGGCATGCGGCCGAAGCACACAATGGGCGGATTACCTGGCGACGCGACGAAGGGCGCACAGTGTTCCGCGTGGAATTTCCCGCGGCGAAGCCCTGATCTCGCGATCGGGGTCGCGGCAGAACGACTACGAATGCTATCATGAGCGCTGGCAAAGGAGGCCAAGCGATGACCCCGAAATATGTTGTCACCGGAACCTTGACCGACACGCGGACCATTACGCTCGATGCGCCTGTCCCGGTCAACGGTGTGCGCGTGCGCGTCGTTGTTGAGGAAATGACAGCCACGCCGAGGCCGACGATGCAAGAGGCGGTTGCGGAAATTCGGAGACGGCAGCAAGAACGCGGATTCGTTCCCATGAACACCGCTCAGGTCGAAGCGTTTCACGCGGACCCACCCGAGGAGGAGGAGAAGGACGCAGCATGAGGATCTACGTCGATACCGAACTGATCAGCCATGTGTTGCTTGCCAACGTGCCGATTTCAGGTCGAGTAACTTCGCGGATCTATGTCCCTGGCGTGACCACGGTTGTTTCGGACTTAACGCGCTTCCAATGTTTGTCGGCTGCACGCCGCGCGCACAATGCGCAGCTTGAAGCGGATTACAATTTGTTTTGGGCGCCCGGAGAAGTTGTTACGCTCATGACCGCTGTCTTTGATTTGGCCATCCAAATTCGGGTCCAACATGGCTTTCTAGAGTTGGAATCGATTCATCTTGCGGCAGCCGCGCATTATCAATGTGACGAGTTCTTGACACGCAAGCGTCGATTGAAGCAATACCCGGGTGTGCGAGTTCAAGTGATTTGACTCGTCGGAGCCTATATGCCCCGCCACGGTTTCGCTCGCGTTGCTGCCGCCGTCCCGCCGTTGCACCTAGCCGACACGCGCGCCAATGCCGCGCGCACGATCACATTGCTTGAGAGCGCGGCCGCCCAATCCGTCGATGTCATCGTCTTTCCGGAGCTTGGCCTCACCGGCTACACGTGCAACGACTTGTTCTTCCAGCGAGCGCTGCAAGAAGGTGCGACTGCGGCCCTTGAGCAAGTCGCCCAGGCGACCGCAACAATATTTGGCGGCTTGGCGGTCGTCGGTTTGCCGCTCGTCGTCGACAACCGCGTTTTCAATTGCGCGGCCGTGCTGCACCGCGGCAATGTCCTTGGCGTCATTCCGAAGTCGTACCTGCCAACGTACAAGGAGTTCTACGACGCCCGTTTCTTCGCTCCGGCTTTTGCCGCATTCAGCAGTTCGGTTCGTCTTGGTGGACGTGACGTCCCTTTTGGTGCCGATTTGCTCTTTCGCTGCGACAACGTCACCGACTTGGTTGTAGGAGTCGAAATCTGCGAGGACCTCTGGGCCGCGGTACCGCCGAGTTCGCTGCAGGCGATTCACGGGGCCGCGGTGCTCTTGAATCTGTCGGCCAGCAACGAGACTATTGCCAAGGTCCACTACCGCCGTCAACTCGTCGAGCAGCAATCGGCACGCTGCATCGCTGCCTACGCGTATGCCGGCGCCGGACCGGGCGAATCGACGACCGACATCGTCTTCGGCGGCCACTGTCTGATCGCCGAGAACGGCGTGCGGCTCGCACAATCCGAGCGCTTCCGACGCGACGAGCATCTCACCATCGCCGATGTCGATCTCGATCGCCTGCGCGTCAATCGCAACCTGACGACGAACTTCAACGACGGAATCCTCGCGGCCGGCCTGAAGCGTGAGTATCGCCGCGTCGACTGGTCGGCCCCGGATCGGCCTGCCGATGCGCCGCTGTTGGGCGAAGTCGATGCTCATCCGTTTGTCCCGGCCGCGGCCGGCGAACTTCGCGAGCGCTGCGACGAAATCTTCCACATTCAGGTGACTGGCCTCGCCCGGCGGCTCGAACAGATTGGCACGCCGCCGGTCGCCATCGGCGTCTCCGGTGGGCTCGATTCCACGCTCGCTTTGCTCGTGCTTTGCAAGACGCTCGATTCTCTCGGCGTCCCCCGCGATCGCGTTCGCGCACTGACGATGCCCGGCTTCGGCACCACGCCGCGCACGCTGGCGAACGCGAAGGCCCTTATGCAGTCGCTCGGCGTCAGTTTCCGCGAAGTCGACATTCGGGTTATGTGCCTCGACGAAATGAAAGCGCTGGGCCACGCACCCTTCGGCATCGCACTCGATGGGCTCAACGTGGAAACGTTGACGGCCAAGCTGCGCACGGTTCCGGCCGAGAAGCAGAAGGACTTGACCTTCGAAAATGTTCAGGCTCGAGCACGCACCAGCCTGTTGATGAATACCGCCTTCGTCGTTGGCACGGGCGACCTGTCCGAACTCGCCCTCGGCTGGTGTACCTACCAGGCCGATCACATGAGCATGTACAACCCGAACGTCAGTGTGCCTAAGACGCTGGTCAAATTCCTGGTCGGCTGGGCTGCCGAGAACGAGTTCACCGGCGACGCGCGCAACACCTTGCTCGACATCGTCGCCACGGACATTTCACCCGAGCTACTGCCGGCGTGGGCCGATAAATTGCAATCCACCGAATCGATGATTGGCCCGTACGAACTGCACGACTTCTTCCTGTATCACTTCCTCCGCTTCGGGACGACGCCCGCCAAGATTCTCTTCTTGGCGAAACACGCAAAGTTCGATCGCGACTACACACCCGACGAGATTCGGAACTGGCTCCGCGTTTTCCTGAAGCGTTTCTTCGCGAGCCAGTTCAAACGCTCGTGCCTGCCGGACGGGCCCAAGGTCGGCTCGGTCAGCCTGTCGCCACGCGGCGACTGGCGCATGCCGAGCGATGCCCAGGTGGCGACCTGGCTGGAGTCCTTGGAGACCCCCTAATCGCGGATTCGTCGCACTATTCGACCGCGGAGACCATTTTTTTGGCTCGTTTCGCAAAATCTAGTTTCAAGTAACGTCCGGACGGTTGTATACTTGCGACCACTCGCCTGACTCGTGCCTTCCCCGCAATTCCTTGGACCATCCATCATGTCTGTGCGCGCCTTCGTTTTCAAAACGTCGAAACATTCGTTCCGTTACACCAAGTCAAAACTACGTTGCGAACCGCTTGAAGATCGCCTGACCCCCGCCACGGCTCTGTGGGAAGGCTACGGCATGGACTCGCAACACACGGCCCTGTCGACGGTCGCCTCGCAACCGGTGAACGCCATCCGCTGGCAGACGCCCGTCGATTTGCAGCCGCAATACAACGGCGACGATCTATTGATCCATTACGGCTCGCCGTCGATCACGGTCGCCAACACCGTGATCGTTCCGTGCAAGACCGGCGCGGGCGGCGGCTTCAAGGTCAGTGCTTTCAACGGCAGCACCGGCGCGCAGCTTTGGACGCATACGACCGACTATACCCTTCCGCCGTCGGTCGGCTGGACGTCGAGCTTCGGCGCCGTGTTGACGCCGACCGGACGCTATTACTATGCCGGCAACGGTGGCACCGTCTATTACACCGACGACCCCGACGGCACGGGCGCCGTCACCGGCCAGTTCGCGTTGGCAGGGTTCGCAAACTACATTGCCAACCAATCCGCTTTTAACAGCACCGTCTTCATCAACACCCCTCTCACTGCGGACGCGGCCGGGAATATTTATTTCGGCTTTCAAACCTCCGGCAGCCCTCCACTGGGCCTGAAGAACGGTCTCGCCCGCATCGCTCCGGACGGCACCGCCGTCGTCACTTCGGCCCAAACCATGCTGGGCAATGCCACCGCGGGCGACCGCGTCGTCTACAACTGCGCTCCGGCTGTCAGCAACGACGGACTGACGGTCTACGTGGCCGCTTCCAACGGCAGCGGCAGCTTCGGCACCGGCGCTCTCGTCGCAGTCGACAGCGCCACGTTGGCGTTCAAAAGCCGGGTCGCACTGATGGACCCCTCGGGCTCCGCCGCCCTGTTGCCCGACGACGGCACGGCCTCGCCGACCGTCGGACCGGATGGCGACGTTTACATGGGGGTCCTGGAAAATCCATTCCCGTCCAACCACGACCGCGGCTGGCTCCTGCACTTCACGGGCGACTTGGCAACCGCCAAGACGACGGGAGCGTTCGGCTGGGACGACACGGCCTCGATCGTGCCGGCAAACATGGTGGCGTCCTACGCGGGGCCGTCCACGTATCTGATGATGACGAAGTACAACAATTACGCGGGTGTCGGCGGCGACGGTGTGAACAAAGTCGCCATCCTCGACCCGAACGCGACGATGACCGATCCGATCACCGGCCACACGGTCATGAAGGAGATCTTGACCATCGCGGGCGTGACCCCCGACGATGAATTCCCATCCAAACCCAGCGCCGTCCGCGAATGGTGCATCAACAACGCCGTCGTCGATCCCGCGACCGACAGCGTGTTGGTGAACAGCGAAGACGGTCGGTTCTACCGCTGGGATTTGAGCACCAACTCGTTCACGCAGTCGATCACGCTGACGCCGGGCATCGGTGAAGCATACACGCCAACGCTGATCGGCGCCGACGGCGCCGTCTACGCGATCAACAACGCCATCCTCTTCGCGGTCGGTGATTTCCAGCCGTCGAACACCGCCTTGATGGATACGCCGAACCCGGTGACGATCAGCGACACCATCTCACTCAAGGCCACGGTGACAGGCCCGTTCTGGACGGCGACCGGCAACGTCCAGTTCTTCGATGGTGTTAGTCCGATCGGCGCGAGCACGCTCGATCCCGGCGGCACGGCGAGAGTGGACATATCCTCGCTGAGCGCCGGCACACACCACATCACCGCCCAATACAGCGGCGACGATCACTTTGCCCCGAGCACCTCGCTCGTTGTCGATCAGATGGTCGACAAGGTCGTGACGACGACGGACCTGATCAGCTCGGCGAGTCCAATGTTGGTGGGCCAGAACATTCTTCTCACGGCCACCGTGCACTGGACGCAGGTGAACAACCTGCCGGCGCCGAGCGGAATCGTCTACTTCTACGAAGGCGGCACGCTCCTCGGAGCTGGCACTATTTCGAACAACCAGGCGGTGCTGAACGTTAGCAACCTCCCTGCGGGAGCGCACAATCTCCACGCCCAATACGGCAGCGACCCCTACTACGAAGTCAGCATGTCGTCCGACCTGCCACAGCAAGTAAACGGTCTGCCGACGCTCGGCGGCGTGCCGACTCTGGCCCAGATCAACGAAGGGCAAACGCTCGCTTTCACGGCCACGATCACCAACGGAGTAACACCAGCCTTCAGCTTGGTCGGCGCGCCGACCGGCGCTTCCATCAACCCGACCACCGGCGACTTTGGCTGGCAGCCGACCGAGGCCGACGGGCCCGGCACATACGCGTTCACGGTCCGTCTCACTGATGGCGCGACAACCGATGACCGGGCGATCACCGTGATGGTCAGCGAAGTGAACACCGCCCCGACTCTCAGCGCCGTGCCGGCCACGGTGACCACCGTTCCGGGTTCGCCGGTGACGTTCACCGCGTCGGCAAGCGATAGCGATCTGCTCAACGGACTGCCGAACGCGCTGACGTACAGCCTCGTTGGCGCACCGGCCAATGCCTCGATCGACCCGGACACCGGCGCCTTCGCGTGGACTCCCAACGAGAGCAACCCGCTCGGCGTCTACACCTTCAAGGTGCGCGTCGCCGACGACGGTGTGCCGTCGCTGCACGATTCGAAGACCATCACTGTCACGCTTTCCACAGTGGCTCAGGTCAACGGCGACCTGCTCGTCGGTGGTACCGGCGGTAACGACGCGATCGCCATTAACTCGTTCAAGGACGGTACTCAACTAGTGGTGAAGCTCGGTAAGGCGACGCTCGGCACTTACACGGTCGCGGTCGGCAAGCGCGTCGTCGTGCATGGCCTCGGCGGCAACGACAAGATCACGGTGAACGCCAAGCTGACGACCGGGGTCGACATGTATGGCGACGCCGGCAACGACTCGCTCACCGGCGGCGCCGGCGACGACCGCTTGTTCGGCGGCGCCGACAACGACAAACTGACCGGCGGCAAAGGCAACGACCTGCTCGTCGGCGGCGACGGCAACGATACGCTCTCCGACGCGGCCGGCCTGAACGTGCTCATCGGCGGGACCGGCGTCGACAAACTGACGGCCGGTTCTGACGACGACCTCCTCATCGCCGGCAACACCGACTTCGACACCGACCTGACCGGCCTCACTAACATCATGACCGAATGGACTTCGACCGTCATTCCATACGCCCAGAAGATCACCGATCTAACCGCCGGCGTCAGCGGCACCAAGCTGACCTCTGCCACCGTTCACGACGACAGCGTCAAGGACACGCTCACGGGGAAGAAGGGCGTCGACTGGTTCCTCGTGAGCGCCACCGATCTGGTGAAGGATTTGGACGTCAAACTGAGTGAGGTGAAGACGACGGTGTGAGGCCGTGCACGTGGCATAAGATTCCGATCTTGTGCTTGCCCGACCGCACAACATCGGAATGTTATGCCACGAGGACATCGAACTACCGCACCACCGACCGCATCAATCCCAGCGTGCCCCAGGCGCTGCCGAAGTAAACAATCGGCACCGTGAACTCGCCCGGTGTGACGCCGGCGTGGCCGCGGCGTGTCATCGGCCAACTGCCGTCTTCTTTTTGCGTGGACACCAGAAAGGCCGCGCCACGCTGGATCGCGGCGTGATCGGGTTTCACCGCCGCGATGTTGAGCACGTACAGCGCCTGGCCCGTGGCGTAGGCGTCGCTCGGGCGATCGGGGACCTGCGCCCACCCGCCGTCTTTCTGTTGCCGGCCTAGGAGCTGGTCGATTTCCTGTTGCAGCGTCTTCGCCGCCGTGACCGCGCGGACCTTGGCGAGCAGACGATAGGCCGCAGCCTGGGTCGTGTCGGTCGCCTTGTGATCGCTGAGCCACGCGGCCGCCTTCGCACGCGCATCACGCATCGGAGACTTCTCCTTCGTATCGGCCGGAACATGCGGATCGAGGGCCATCGCGCCCAAGAGCGTCGCGATCTCGTCCGACTCAAAGAAGGGCGGCGGCCGATTCTTGGCCGGCGCCGACGACCACGCCCACGAGCCGTCCGCTTCCTGGTGCCGCAGCAAGTGGCCGGCGATGCGCTTCAGTTGGTCGCGTCGGCCGTCCGAAGGTCGGCCCGGACTTGCTCGCGGCTGGTCGTTACAGCGGTTCGGCGCTCGGGCCACAAGCCAATGCCCGGTCCGGTCGCTGTGAGTTGGTCGGGAGGTTGTCAGGCCTTGGTCGGCGGTTCGACGGTCGGCCCCGGCATCGTGGGTAGGAGGCTGCGAAGAGCGGTATTGACCGCGCTGGACTCCCGAAACGCCGCCGCCACTTCCGGGTCGATCACCTCGAGCCGTCCGCCCTTCTTGATCGCGGCCGCGAACCGGTTCGGTTTGGCTTGCTTGTAGTCAAACGTGTATTCGTCGCGCAATTCGTCAGCCATGGTTGCTCCTCCCATCGGGTCATTACAGCGGTTCGGCGCCCAGGCCACAAGGCGACGCCGAGTTCGGTCGTGGGCTCCATTCAAGGTTGAAACGCTAATCATGTTTTTCGCTTGACTATCCAGCTATTCTGCGCCATCATCCACCTTCAGACCGACTTCGATCCGACTCGTAAACCGTGCGACATCAACTCATCTGGAGTTGCCCATGATCTTGCGACAATATTCCTTGGTGGCCGGCGTCTTGCTGGCAGCGTGCGTGACCGCGTCCGAGGTTCGGGCGGCCGCTTACAACGTCTATTTCAAATCGCCTTCGGCCGTGCAGTGGACCTTCTACGCAGGCAAGTCAAACAAGGCGTCCGCCGATGCCAGCGTGAAGGAGCTGAAGGACCTCGGCTATCAGACCGACATCGTCGTCGATGGCGCGGCCATCCAGAAGAGCAAGACCACTTCGCACGGTTCGCCGACTGTTGTGGTTGATGGCGGCGTATACGCTCCCAACCTCGTCGGCGGATATCGCCATGTCTTCGGCCCCGGCAGCCACCTGTCGACGGCAACGGTGCATCACTACCACCACGCACATCATCCGGCCAAGACGGCGCACAAAGGCAAAAGCGCACACTCGCTGAACAAGCAACATCATCGCGCGAAGCCCTCCAGCGTCGCACACCATCATGCGGCGCATCACACGCACACGCATGCTCATCACCATGCCCACGGCAAGAAGCACTAAGTGATCATCGCCATGAAACGGTTGCCCGCATTTGCCCTCGCCGTGCTCATCGCGGCGAGCGCCTCGCTTGCTCAGGAAGCCAAAAAGCCCGACGCGAAAGAGATCGCCAAGCTCATCGCCGATCTGAAAGGCGGCGATGCGCAGAAGAAACGCCACGCCGCCATCGCGCTCGGCGGTCACGGCGAGGCGGCGGCGAAAGCCGTCCCCGCCTTGGGCGATGCGTTGAAGGACACCGACGAGAAGGTCCGTTGGGCCGCGGCCCTGGCGCTCGGCAGCCTCGGCGAGACGGCCAAGCCCGCCGTTGCGAAGTTGACGGCGGCCTTGAAGGACAAGCACGAACGTGTGGTTCATGCGTGCGCCGTCGCCCTGGGCAACATCGGCACGGGCGCCAAGAGCGCGATACCGGCACTGATCGAAGTCCTCGGCGGCAACCTGCACGCCGATACCCGTCAGGCCGCGGCCACCGCGCTCGGCGACATGGGCCCGAGCGCCAAGGCCGCAATCGCCCCGCTGACCAAAGTACTCGGTGAGGACAACGCCGGCCTGCGTGAAGCGGCGGCCATGGCGCTCGGACAAATTGGCCCAAGCGCCAGGGAGGCCGTCCCGGCCCTGGCCAAACTGCTCGCCGATGCGAACATCCTGGTTCGCGACGCGGCGGCAACGGCGTTGAAGTCCATGGGGCCCGATGCCAAGACAGCCGTCCCGGAGCTGACCAAGGCGCTGGCCGATGCGGATGCCGGCGTCCGCCAAAGTGTGATCCTGGCCTTGCGTGCCATCGGTCCGGACGCGGCTAGCGCGACCGCCAAGCTGGCCGAGTTGCTCAAGAATGAAAAGCAGGCGGAACTGCGCGTCGACGCATTGCGAGCGCTGGCATCGATCGGTCCTGCCGCGAAAGATGCGGCGGATGCCGTGACGAAGGCGCTCTCGGATGACGACATGACCGTCCGTGCCGCGGCCGCGAAAGCCATCATCGTTGTCAGCCCAAAATCGGACGCGGCCGCCCCGGCATTAGTGAAACTGCTCGACGACAAGGACCCAATGGTCCGGATCGACGCGGCCGTCGCGCTAGCGGAAACTCCGAAAGGCATCGAGCGGGCGGTGCCGGCGCTCATCAAGGAGCTTACCCACGCCGACGCGGAGGTACGTCAAGCCGCGGCCGAGGCGCTCGGCGACCTCGATGAAGACGCAGCGCCGGCAGCCCCCGCGCTCATGAAGCTCGTGAAGGAAGACAAAACCGCGGCCGTGCGGGCGGCCGCGGCCGATGCGCTTGGCGGATTGGGGACGGTGAAGGACGTCGTGCCTTGTTTGGCGGCAGCGCTCAAGGACAAGGAAGCCGAGGTGCGTCAGGCGGCCGCCGCGTCCCTGGGCGAGATCGGCCCGCCCGCGAAAGCTGCCGTGAAAGCCCTCATTGATGTGTTGACCGACGCCGACCACGAAGTTCGTGCCAACGCCGCCGAGGCTCTGGGCTTGATCGGCCCCGAAGCGAAAGAAGCCCTGGCCGCGCTCAAGATGCTGGCGGACGACAAAGACGAACAAGTCCGCGATGCGGCGGCGGAGGCGGTCAAGAAGCTTGAGGGGAAATGAAGAGGAGGCAATTCGCCTGGCACTTCTATCGGGTCCGGACTGATTGGCGCCGTGCGACGACGCTCGCGTGCCGCTAATCAGAGTGGTTCGCGCCACAGTGTGGCGAGGAGTTTGGCGCGTTTCGTTCGCGAAACACATTCAGTTCAAATAATTGCAAAATCGTCAAATTCTTTGTTTGTCATACTTAAGACTCTGCTGATAAGCAATTTGCGTCAATCGTGTCCATAGCAGACCAATTATGAGAAATACGTTCAGGGGGGTGG
>DATANR010000433.1:0-13872 GCA_036266155.1 Gemmataceae bacterium
ACCGCCTCGGCCTGATCCTGCCGCGCCGCCTCCGCCGACCCGAGGACCACCGGCCTGTGTAGTGAAGACTTTCGACCCCGACGGCCATATTCGCCGGGGAAAACGACTGCCGACGAGCTGAATAGCGTAACTTGGGTTAGCTCTGACAAGACGACATTTGCCAGTCGCTTGAAAACGGCCTGGAGGTAGGCCAGTCATAATGATTTTGTCGGTCGATTCGGCTGGCTCGTTCAGTCAACTCGCCTTGACCGGCCAACTGCGTTCAGAAATCGCTCGCTCGCGAAGAACAATAACCCAGGGGGATTTTGCGCGTGTTCAATGGGGCCCTGGATCTGAATCTCATTCACCTGTTCACGTTCTACCTGGCGGCCGCCTTCACCCTCAGCACGGGTCGACGGCTCCGGCAGTATCACGACGTGGCCCAGCTGGCCCTTGCTGCGCCGAATCGCTGGCCACGGGTCATGCAGCAGATTCGCGGCCACTGGATCATGTTCCTGACCTGGGCGACCTTGCGGCCCGCTGCCGTCGCGCTGTGTCTCTTGCTCGCGCAAATGATCTGCTCACGCCTCATCTGGCCGACGGCCAATTTGACGTTGCGCAACCTTTTGAGCGAATGGTGGCTGACCCCGGTGGTGCTCTTGGCCCTCGCGGCCATGCTCGCCGTGGACGCGTACTTCATCATCCGCGTCGGCGCCTTCGATCGTCGCGAGACCGAGGAATACCTCGATGAGGCGGAACACTGGCTCACGTCGTGGAAGGGCCCGCTCATCCAAATGGTCACGTTCGGCTACATCAACCCGCGGCAAATGGTGTTTGTCGAAGTCAAAAAAGCCGTCGAAGAAGGCCGCGGGCTCCTGCATCGCACGCTGTGGTGGATGTCCGCCCAGGCCGGCCTGCGGACGCTGTACGGGCTTTGTCTGTGGACCGCTTGGGCACTCTACCCCTCCCAAGACCCCGCGCCATTGGCTACCGACCCGCCGGCCGCTATGCTGCCCGGGGCGCAACCTCATTCCGAGCCCCCCGCATGACGGGCCCGATCACGTCGGCCGTCCAGGATTATTTGAAAGCAATCCATGCGCTCGGCGGCAGCGACCGGCTTGTTTCGCCCATCGACATCGCCGCGGCCTTGAGCGTGCGTGCGCCCTCCGTCACGGGCATGCTTAAACGTCTAGCCAAAGATGAACTCATTGCTTATGAGCCCGGCGCCGGCGCCCGACTGACGGCGACCGGCATCGCCGAGGCCCGCCGGGTCGTGCGCCGGCATCGGCTCGTCGAACTCCTGTTGACGCGCGTGCTCGGCCTCGACTGGAGCGAAGTCGACGCCGAGGCTGAGGCCCTGGAACATGCCATCTCGCCCCGGCTCGAAGCCGCCATCGCAGCGCACCTCGGCGAGCCGCTGGAGGACCCGCACGGTCATCCGATACCCACGTCGAGCGGCGAGTTGCGGCAGCGTGAGTTGCAGCGGCTGTGCGACTTTCGTGCCGGCGACCGCGTGGTTATTCGCGAGGTTGCCGACGACAACCCGGCCCGGCTGCGCCGGTGGAGCACTCTTGGTCTGACGCCTGGCGCACAGGTGCAGATCGTGAGCTATCAGGAGCTGGACGATCTCTTCGAAGTCGGTGTCGGCGACACGACGATCCGCGTGGGCAGCGAGGGCCTTGCCGGGCTGCGCGGCGAGCGAATTTCACCCTGAATTCAGGCGAAATTTGCGCGGAAACAATAAACACATCATGATTTGACGGCCCGAATCGAATGATCTAAGTTTGGCATGTCGAGGCCAAGCCCCATCCCTTCGGCCAAAACCAAAAACCCCCGCCAATACCCAAACTCCGCCCCTGGAGGCTGCACGCACATGGTGCCGCTAGCAACTTTATTTTGCCCATTGGCCGCGATCGGAATCTCTGGGATCTACGCCGCCTGGCATCGCGCCCGCCTGAGTTGGCATCACGGCCCCGATCACGTGCTGCGTCAACGTGTCGCTTACATGCTGTGGGTCGCGGCGAGTCGAACGTAGCTGAAGTCGAGTCGTCATGCGATGGCGACGCGGTGAACCGCGTCGCCTTTCTTGTTGGGCCATCAAAACCACTTCTTCCAATAAAAGATTCCCATCGCGAAGGCGGCCACGACCACCATCATGCCAAGGGCCAGGTAATAACCCCATTGCCATTCCAGCTCGGGCATGTTTTTGAAGTTCATTCCATAGATGCCTGAAATCAGCGACATCGGCAGGATAACCGTCGACACCATCGCGAGCGCTTTCATGATGCCGTTCAGTTTGTTTGACTGAGCAGCGAGATGCGTCTGCATCAAGTCGCTGATCATTTCGCGGGCGCCTTCGATCAACTCCGTGTAGCGCACCAGGTGATCGAACACATTGCGGTAATAAGCAATTTCGCGATCGTCGACGAGTTCGAATTCACCGCGGATCAATCGGGCGAGGACTTCGCGCATCAGGATCAGTGTCTTGCGCAAAGCGATGACGCGTCGCTTCAAGTGAACCAGTTCCACGACCAGCTGACTTGAAGGCCTCTCGAATACCTTCAACTCGATTTCGTCGAGGCGATTCACCAGATGATCGACCTCCGGCGCGTAGTCATCGACAATCTGGTCGAGGATCAGGTGGAACAGATAATCCGGTCCACGTCCGGCCTGCTCGGCGTGCCGGCGCAGGAATTGTTTGACGTCATCTACCGAAGAGAGCGTCTGGTAGTGATGCGTCACGAGCAGGCGGGGCGTGATGACGCCATTGAGTTGCACGACGCAGCGTGCCGGATCGGTCTCCGGCTTCGCTGCCGACGGGTCGGATGTGCGCAGGGGGTTGGCGATCACAAAAAGGTAGTCCGCGAATTCCTCGACCTTGGGGAAGTGCGGCGGACGGTCCGCTTCGCGCCGGGACAACCGGATGTCCTCTAACGTGAGCGAATGGATCGGCAAGAACGCCTTGAAAATGCAGTTTTCCTCTTCATCGGACGGACTGTCGAGGTCGATCCACCAGACTTCGCCATCCGGTATTTGACTGATATTCGCCGGCAATTCTGGGCCTTCGGACCAGATCCCGAATTTCTGCCCCGGCTGCCAGCGATAGAGGGAGATCATGGAAATGACTCGTGTTCGTCGCGAGGGCCGGTAGAATAGCGGTCAGCCCGGATGCGTCTTTATCAATGGAGTGTACGCTGCACCATGCGCCCCGGCACGACCACGACGCCGCCTCCGCGAGACGAGCTGCTGGCCGCCCTTGCCGCTGACGGCGACGCGGCGGCCCTGGACGAATTGTTTCGTCGTTTTCGCGAGCCGGCCTATCGAGTCGCCTATCGGCTGCTCGGCAGCACCGAAGACGCGCTGGACGCCGTCCAAGACGGTTTCATCAAGGCGCTGACGCATCTGCGGAGCTTCGAGAAACGCAGTTCGTTCAAGACGTGGCTGCTGCGCATCGTCAGCAATGCCGCCCTGGATTTGGGCCGGCAGCGCCGGCGCCGGGACGAATTGAATCAGGCCGCGATCCAGCGCACAGCCCTCGCGGGCGGAACCACGCCCGACCATCTCGATCCCGCCCGTGAAGCGGAGGAATCGGACCTGCGTCGCTCACTGACGATGGCGCTGCAGCAACTTCCCGAAGCGCAGCGGCGGACTTTTGTTCTGCACGTCGATGGCGGACTGAGCTATCGGGAAGTGGCGTCCGCAATGGAGATTTCCATCGGCACCGTGATGAGCCGGCTCTATTACGCCCGGCAGAAACTCAAGGAGATGCTTGCCGAACGAGTATCGCAATGACCAACGAACCGAACGATTTTCCGCCTGAATTTCTGGCCGCATACGTCGACGGGGAACTCGGCCCGCGCGACCGGGCTCGCGTCGAGCGCTGGTTGGCCGACCATCCGGAGCGGCGTGCGTTGCTCGAAGCGCAGGAGTCGTTTGCCGCCGACAGCGACGACCTCTGGCTTGCGGTGACGCCGCCGCAGCCGAGCAGTCGATGCTGGGGTGAATGTCGTCAATCGATCGCCCATGCGTTGCGCCTGCCGGTTTTCCGCCGACGCTGGGCGTCGCGCTTCGGAAAGGTGCTGCTGCTCGCCACGGCCGCGGCCGTGTTTCTCCTGATTTTCAATGAAGATCGTTCGACGCGGATTGAGCCCCAACCCACCGTAAGGGAATTTGCCGCCGTCGAGCCGCCATTTCCGATGGCCGCTGACAATGAAGTTCGGATCGTCAGCCTTCCTGAGGCCGCCGCCAATCTGCTCGTGGTCGGCGAACATCCGTTGGGTGATGCCAATTTTGTCCTGGCTCGAGCGGATGAGGTTGAGTTTTTTGGTGTCGGGTCCGACCTGGCTGGGCGGTTCCCGGAACGGCCGGCCGACCCGGCGACTGAAGAAATACCTAATCTTTGGGCCCCTCGAGAACCGTGATTCCCATGCCCCGAAGTCTCTCTCTCGCAATCCTTCTTCTCGGCGCAGCGACGGTGTCCACATGTCCGCCGCCCAGCGACGAGATCGAAGTCAAGGTGCTGGCTATCCTTGCCAGTGAACACAACAAGGAAGTGAATCCCAAGTTGACCGAGTTCGCCAAACAGGTGCAAAAGAAAGAGCCGAGCCTGACCGGCTTCAAGCTCGACCGAACGAACGGCGAAAAACTCAAACTGGGCGAGACCAAAAAGTTCCTGCTTACGGGCAACGAAGTGGTAGAAGTGACGGTCAACAAGGAGCGGAACGAGCAGGGACGAATCACGCTGACGATCAAGCCGCCCAAGATGAATCAGATCACCTACGAGTGCGCCTGCGACAAGTTCTTTTCGATGGCCACAGACCATTTCGAGGGTAAGGGCAAGGAGAAGACCCAACTCTTCATCGCCATCATGGCTAAACCGTGCGGCGCGGCGAAGAAGTAGCAACGAAGAAATGCTCTCGTAGCTGAATTCGTGAGAATTCAGTTTTCCCGCAGGTCGCGATCTGAATTCTCACGGATTCAGCCACGTAACCCCCTGAGGATCTCGCCAAACTCGCTGAAGACACGGATTCCACGGATTTTTTCGATTGCACCAATTTTGGTGGTAGTATTGAGAAGAAGGATCGCAACTCGCCAGGCGCGTCCATTTGCATCTCGGCCCAAGGTGGGGCTGCATCGTTGGAATGACGCCCTTAAACCTTGCCGAAGCGTTACATTTTTTCCTGGAACATGGGAAAGTCGACCGTACTCCCCCGAATTCCATCAAGGTCGGGACGGACTTGCTTGACTACCGGATTCCAGCGGTTACGCTAGAAGCGAATAAATAAGAGGGCCGTCCTGTATCGTCCGTCCGAGTCGTCCGGGTCGTTTTGTCCCGACGAGCATAATTCCGGCCCCGATCCAACGTACTGACCGTCGTCAGCATGAGCCACCCCGCGATGACACAAAAGACGACAACCCCCGAAGCCGCCGCGACACCGGCCCCCCCGGCGGCGCCACTGTCACCGATGGCCGCAGCGGACGAGCGCCGCAAGCGCAACATCCCCGTCGCGGTTGACCGCCGCCGCCAGAACGCCGCGGAGAAGCGGCGCACCAGCGAACGCCGGCGCCTCATTGATCCGACGACTTGCGAACGCGACTACGACGAACAAGAAACTTCGTTCATGAAGGCGATGGAGCGCTACAAGCGCGAAAATCGCCGGCCGTTCCCGACCTGGAGCGAGGTCCTCGAAGTGCTCATCTCCCTGGGCTATCGCAAAGTCGAGCCCGAAGGCGATCTGCCCGGCATCAAGCGCGACGCACCGCCTAAAGGCTGAGCGGTTTCATATCGCAAGTTTCAAGTTCATTCAGGGCGGTTGAACTTGAAACTTGAAACTTGAAACTTGAAACTGTTCGGATGCACGTCTTCATCAGCGCTGGCGAGCCAAGCGGCGATCTCCACGGTGCCAATCTGATCCGAGAACTCAAGGCACTAGATCCCAACGTCCGTCTCAGCGGGTTCGGCGGCGACCGGATGGAAGCGGCCGGGTGTCAGCTTCTCTACCCGCTCTGCAAGCATTCGGTGATGTGGTTCTTTCACGTCATCAAGCAAATCTTCACGTTTCTTCGCTTGCTCGACGAGGCCCAAGAGTTCTTCCGCAAGGAACGGCCGGACATCGTCGTCGTCATCGATTATCCAGGCTTTCACTGGAAGCTCGCCCAGCGAGCCAAGGCCGAGGGAATTCCCCTCGTGTACTTCGTGCCGCCGCAGATCTGGGCTTGGGCTCAGTGGCGGGTCAAGAAGATGCGCCGCCTGATGACGCACGTGCTCTCCGCCCTCCCCTTCGAGCACGAATGGCTCGCCAAGCGCGGCGTCCCGTCAACCTACATCGGTCATCCGTATTTCGATGAACTGGCTGCTCAGCGGTTGGATGAGTCGTTTCTGGCGGCCGAGCGTGCCAAGCCAGGCCGGATTGTCGGCATCCTGCCGGGCTCGCGGAACCAAGAGGTGACGCGTAACATCCCAGAGATGCTGCGTGCCGCCCGGCGTATTCATGCGGCCCTGCCCGACACGCGCTTCCTCGTGGCCGCGTTCAACGACCATCAAGCAGACAAGGCCCGCGAGGTTGCGGCACGCTGGCGCATGCCGCTCGAGGTCTATGTTGGCCGAACGCCCGAGATCATTGAACTGTCCGAGTGCTGCATTGCCGTTTCGGGATCGGTCAGCCTCGAACTCATGTATCGCCGCAAGCCCGCGGTGATCGTCTATCGGTTGAAGCGCATTGATCTGAAGGCATCGAGCCTGTTTATCAAAGTGCGGTATATCACCCTGGTGAATTTGCTGGCAAACGAGATGATCTATCCGGAGTTTTTGACCGACCGCGATCCGTCAAAAGGGGTTGCCGACGAAATCCTGGAGTTCCTGTGCAATCCCACCCGCTATGCTGCGGTGCGCACGCGGCTCGACGCGTTGTGCGATCAAGTAGCCAAACCAGGCGCTTGTACGAAAGCCGCCCGGTTTATCGTTGATTTGGCAACTCAGCCGATCAATACCGCACGCCAATCTCAAACAACGCACTGATTTCCTGGAAGCTGCCTTGCTTGGGCAGGATATCCGAGAACGTGTAATCCCATTCGAGTCGCCCGCCCATGATGCAGGTGTAGGCGCCCACTGGGATGTTCAATTCAGCGTGAAGGCCCACGAAGGGCTGGCCAAAAACGTCGTAATTGCGACGGTAACCCGACTCGAGAACGGGATTCAAATCCACGTGGCCGGCCCCCCAACGGGCGCCGGCGTCCCAGCCATAGCTCAGGTTGGCATCCCAGATACCGCCAACGAAACCCGGGCCGGCCAGGAAATGATCGCGGCCAATTCCAAGACCGATTGCCGATCGGTGCAGGGCTCGCACCGTCACAGGCTCTTGACGCACGGTCGCGACATCGTTGCCCGTCGCGTTGTTGTAGGTGTAGATCACGTGCCCATCGAGAACCCATGCGGAGTCTCCCGCAGGATTGAAGAAAAGCGATCGCGCTCCGAACTGACCCATCACACCGATGTCCAGGCCCTTGGCGAGCAATCCATGGCCAAGCGCAAAGGTCGGGCCGACACGCAAGTAAACGTCCTGGCCAATCGGGCCATGTGCCCCGACCGGGCCACAGCAATCGCCGGTTGGCGCGGCACAACCCGAGACCGGCTGCGCAACGGCTGACGGCGCCGGGATCGGACCGACGGAAGCGTCGGCGGCCACGGAAGCGGGCGGCGGCGCAACATCGAGGACCGTGGGCGCCGGCGAATCGATCGGCGACGCGACCGCGGGCGGCAGCACCAATCCTTTTGTGGCCGGCGTCAACACCGAAACGCTGGCAGTCGACGTTCGCTGCGTGCCAACGACGGCGCCGCCCGGCAATGCGGCGGCGATCGGCGGTTCGGGCTCTGGTGATGCAGGCAATTTCGGCGCTTGGGCGAACACCGTCGTCCCCGTCAGCAGGGCCGCACTCGTGAGCCACCGGCGAATTCCGCGCATGGTCTGCCTCGCTGCCGTGGGCGAACGCCGGAGAGGGCATCCGGGTCCTTCGTCTTTCTTCATCGGCATTCGAGTTGGCAAACTTGAGCGGTTGTGCGGATTTGGCGAGTTGTTCTTGTTGATCCAGTTCGGTCCTCGGCAGCGATTATGCGTAAAATCGGATTACGCCGCGGCCTAGGACCAGTTCATGAGCGTTGTGATCCTCCGCGATCCCGATGAGGCGAGTCGGTTTCTCCGACAGAGCCTTTGGCTGCAACGCGCCGTCCCACCCGTGGCCGGCAACGTTCGGCACATTCTGGAGTGGGCATTGCAGGTCGCAGCGAGCGATCAACCGCTTTTGCCACCGCTCGGCGTTATCGCGGACTTGGGCCATGCCGCTCTGGGCGTTGAGCGTGACCATCGGTCGCCGCTCGCGCCCGCGATTCCTGGCCTTCCACCGAGCCTGCTGCGTACTTACGAAGACCATTTCCTCGGCAAGGTCTACAGCGATCGATTGTTCGAACGGTCAGCGGATGCCATCCGACGATTTCAGGGCCGCGATCGGTCGCGCGGCGTCGCCTATCTCATTCGTCAGATTCGCGATCGATCAGAATTGAGTGGTGTCGAATTGCCGCCGGGGATAATTCGCGCCGAACTCGAAACGCCGCCGGACGAACTGCTGCGCCGCGGCTGGAAATCGCTGGTCGACGCGCCAATGCCGGTGGTGATCCACTTATATGCGACGATAGTTGCGGCCGCCCGCCGCATGGGGGATCTTCTGGGGAAGGAGGATGCTGAGGCGCTCGAAAAGCGAACAGCACTTTTCGGCGCTGCGCAGTACTTCGCGCACCGACAGGTCGCGCAGATCGCTCATCGACTCGAGGCTGGCTTGCCGAAGCATCAGGTCAGGCCGGCGATGGAACGACGCGACGTGGCGACGCGCATTGCCGACGAAGATACCTACCCGGTCGGCGGATTCAGTTCCATTTCCACTCGTGGCAGCGTGGAGAGCTTGCTGCATTCGCAACTCGCCTACATGGAGTCGGCACCGGAACTGCGCCCTGATTTATTCGATATTAAGTATCTGCGTGACGAGCTGTACTATTATTCCCGCGACGAAAACCAATTCCTTCGTCGTCGGCGGACGTTCCTGTTCTGTCTAAATGCCGACTTGGTCAAGACCCGAAGGGAACCTGCCCAACCCCTCGTGTGGATACTTGCACTTTTCCACACGGTGGTCTCCAAGTTAACGGAATGGCTTAGCGCGGATGCCCTGAAGTTCGAGTTTCTTTTCGCGGGCGACATGGATCCTCGCCCGTTGGCTGAGGAAAAGGCACTACTCGAAGTGCTCTTGCACGAACAGATTCAGAACGATACCGTCCTAATCGAAGACTTGACCACATCGATCCAGGCACGCGTGGAGTTGGCTTCGCGGCGAGGTCTCTGCCACGCTCTCACGGTCAGCGCCGCGTCGCAACCGGCGAATGAAGTCGTTCCCACGATCGCAAAATTTGTCGTTGGGGGACCGCGCCCCGTGCTCTGCATTGGGCCCAGTGATCCCATTGAACTGCCCGGCGACGAAGCGATCGACGTCTGGACGGCCGCCCTGGAACGATTGCTGTCGGCCTGGGTTTGAACCGGCAGCGTTATTTGAGATGTGCCTCGCGCAGCAACCGAAGCCGCTCGAATGCCGGCTTGATCGCGCCCTGTCGATCCACCAGCCCCGCGTTCGGAATGCGGTGCGGCTCCGCGTCGTTCAGATGATCCCAGACAACGCCGGACACATAGGACTTGCACAAGGCCAACGATGCAAACGCGGTGGCCCAGTCCGCCTGTGCGTCGGTTGTCTGGCCATGCCAGCGGCCGCCGTCGATTCGCTCGTCCGGATCGGCCAGCGGGTCCGCGGCGATGGACGATGGGTACGCGAGGGACACCTGCAGCGGCACGCCGAGGATGCCAAACAAATCCAGTAATTGCGATGCTGCCAGGACGTCGCGGCAATAACTCCCCCGTGGCGTCGTGCCGAACAGCCATTCGACGTCGACACCCGCGAATGGCAAGCCGCTGCGCAGCAAGGTGTCGGCATAGACAAATGGCGAATACTCGCTCACCGAACCGGCCAGGTAGTCGCCCCACGGGCGCGACAAACCAAAGGTCAACTGCAGACCTGAGTCAATTTGCCAGGCGGCGTCCGCGGCCATCGCGGTCAACCGAATCATGTCCTCTTCGGAAATGCCGAGCGTTTCGGACCCGTTGGCCCCGGACGTCACCTGCCAGCGTGAAACCTTGCCCCGATAACGCGCGATCGCGGTTTCGACGTAGTCGCACATCAAGCTCTTGAACGACAACGGCTCCCCGCGCAGCTTCAGCACGAAGTCCGGCAGGCTGGCGTCGCTGAAGTCGATGAGTGGACCTGCGACAACCTGCAAATTGCGCTGCTGAGCCCACGCGATCACCGCATCCGCTTCGTCCCAACGGTAGGCCGACTCGATTGGTTCAATCGAGCGCCACGTCAACGGCAAGCACACGGCATTGAAAGAAAGACGGACGGCATCGTCGATGCCGCGTGGCGGCACGGTCCCAATTCGGCAGCCGAGCACGGCATCCAGCTTGATTTGCCGTTGATGACGCAAACGAAAAACCTGATCCTCGTAGCGCCGAAGTAGCGCCACGGCCGCTTCGTGCGCTAGCGCCAGCGCTTCATCGGCGTTGTGGTCGATGTCGGCGTCGGACGCGGCAAATATGGATTTGCCAAACGCGCTCGCCGACTGGCTCAGCAACCTCTGCACATCAGGAGCCGCCGTTAGCCCGCCGGAAACCCATTCCGCATATTGATTGCGGACTTGATTGATCTTGCCGCGTGCCAACTCGGCGACCAGATTGTACGGCCGATCACGGAACATGAGCGTGGTCGTTGGCGTCGCCAAACTGCCGAAACGCGGCACTGGCCAGCGGATGTTCGCCGGACCACTCTCGCCCAAATCGCGCTGCAAGACGAGGTATTCGCCGTCAAAGCTGCATTGCGTCGGAGTCGGCGCCCGGTCGTGGCCGCCGGCGACGGAAGATTGGAGCAGGTCCCGTTTCGCGGTCTCCGCAAGGTCGGCCGGCACGCGAAATCTCATCGTGGGCATGGCCGCCTCAATACCGATTTGCGTAATCCCGCCAACACTTGGGAGATGAAGACCCGTATTGGCATTCTACCGGCTGAAACAATCCGGCAACAGTGATCCCAACGCAAGCATCAAACGACGATCTTGTCAACGACCGATCCCGCGACATCGGTCAAGCGAAAATCGCGGCCGTTGTAGCGGAACGTCAGCCGCTTGTGATCCAGTCCCATCTGGTGCAAGATAGTGGCGTGAAGATCGTTGATGCTGACCCGATCCTCGACCGCTTTGAAACCAATCTCGTCGGTTGCACCATGATGTACGCCGCCTTTGACGCCACCGCCAGCCATCCAGACGGTAAACGCGTGCGGGTTATGGTCACGGCCGCCGCTGCCCTTTTGCACGATGGGGAGCCGGCCGAATTCGCCGCCCCAGATGACCAATGTCGAATCAAGCAGGCCGCGCATTTCGAGATCGGCAAGCAAACCGGCGATCGGCTGGTCCGTTTCCGCCGCGAACCCGCCGTGATTCTTCTGAATGTTGCTGTGGCCGTCCCAACTCAGGTCGTTGTCCATGCCACCGGAATAAATCTGCACAAAGCGCACGCCGCGTTCGACAAGTCGCCGGGCCGTTAGACATTGCTTGGCAAAATGCGTCGCTTTCGGATTGTCGAGGCCGTAGAGCGCCTGTGTCTTGGTTGTTTCCCTCGACAGGTCGAGCGCTTCCGGCGCCGCCATCTGCATCCGGTACGCCAGTTCGAATGATTCCACACGGGCCGCCAGATCGGCCTCGGCCGCTGCCGACTTCGCATTTAGCTTCTTGAGCAAATCGAGCTGTGCCCGCTGTTGGGATTCACCCATTTCGGCGGGGCGTTTCAGATTTTCAATCGGATCGCCCTGCGGCTTGAATGCTGTGCCCTGGTAGACGCCCGGCAAGAACCCGGCGCCCCAATTCTGCGAATGTCCCTTCGGCACGCCGCGGCCGAGCGTGTCGTACATCACACAGAAGGCCGGCAGATTGCGGCTCTCGCTGCCGAGTCCGTAGGTCACCCACGATCCGAGACATGGAAAGCCCATGCGCGCCATGCCCGTGTTGACTTTGAACAAGGCCGGCGAGTGATTGTTCGAATCGGTCCAGCACGAATGTAAGAAGGCCATCTTGTCGACGTGCTTCGCCATGTGCGGGAATAGGTCAGAGACCCAGGCGCCGCTCTTGCCATGCCGAGCAAATTTGAACGGCGACTTCATCACCGGACCAACTTGATCCGTGAAAAACCCGGTGTTCTTGTCGAACCCCTTGAGTTCCTGCCCGTCGCGCTTTTCCAGCTCCGGCTTGTAGTCCCACGTGTCGACGTGAGAGGGACCGCCGTTCATGAATAGCCAGATCACCGATTTCGCCTTGCCCGCGAAATGCGGCTTCTTCGGCGCCAATGGATCGGACGAGGCGGGAGCGGCAGCGGCCGGAGCGGCTAATCCCTGCTCTGCAAGCAGCGATCCGAGCGCAAGCAGGCCGAATCCGTTGCCCGCACGCGTGAGGAACTGCCGGCGTGACGAATAGAACGGCGACGGCGGGGCGAATAGGTGAGAGACATTCATGTAATCCTCCTTCGATACCTCACGCCTCAGACCTCGTTGGCCAACCGGCGGCCGCCTGCTGGATAACCCAATCCCGGAATGCGCTAGCCACTGCGGTTTCGCCCAATTGTTCGTACATATTGACGAAGCGAGTGAGCTCTTGAACCGGTAGGAACGGGAAAACTTTACTCTCGTCGGCGACGATGTATTCGCCGTTTGCAACCAAGTGATTAACGATAAGCGTCTGGCCATCGAATCGCCAAACCTCAGGAACGCCAAGCCCCGCGTACACGCGCATTCGCTTCTCGATGCTGTAGGTAACTTCAACTTCGATTGCCAAATCAGGCGGCGGATCGACGCTCAGGTCAAGTTCAAACTTTGTCCGAACCAGTGGCTCGTTCGCAATGTAGTAACAGCGGTCGGGTTCGAGGCCGCGTTCGATATCTTCGCGGCGGAAGGTTGTCATTCCGCCGCTCTTACGCGGAATCCCGAGCAAAAGCGTTAGCAACTCGACGAACTGCCCGAGCAACGCAACCCACACCTCGTGTCTGTGCGACGGCATGAGTATCTCCATTTCGCCATCGGTATAGAAAGTGCGGAGCCTCCGATCGCCAACTAGCATCAATACCGTGAGATAGCCGTTCCAATCGGTTGTAAAGCGAATCGGAGTGCCCGGCTGCAGGCCCGACGCACGCGTCGCTTTGGGTTCAAGTGTCGCCGTCGCAGTTGCCATCTTCGTCCCTCACTCCACGTACATGAACTCGCTCAAACACATCACCACCTGACAAAGGTCTGCCAACGCCAGTTCGTGTGCGTCCGCTTTACCCTTGTACGAATCCTCCTGGCCTTTGACGAACGCCGTGCCTTCAGCCAGTTCGTCAGCGGTCGCATCGCGCGAGAGTGCCAACCGATACGCTCGATGGATCGTCTCTTCGGGAGCCTTCGCGTCGCCAATTTGCTTGGCAAACGCCCGCGCCCACATCCGTACCTGCGGATTGTTCATGAGCAGTAGCGCCTGCGGAGCGACGGTCGTCGCTGGCCGCTCGCCGACGCCAACGGTGCCATCCGGGGCGTCGAAGATCGTGAGCATCGGGATCAGCCGGCTCCGCTTCATCGTGAAATAGATGCTTCGCCGACGGCTATTGTCTTCGAGCGTGCCTGGGCCATACATCTTGTCGTCGAGTTGGCCGCTGACAAAGAGCAGCGAATCGCGGATCGACTCGGCGTCGAGGCGATGGGGTGGATGTCGCCACAAGAGCGTGTTCTCGCGAT
>DATANR010000434.1:0-4934 GCA_036266155.1 Gemmataceae bacterium
CGGCGGGAACCCGCCGCATCATCGGCGGAGTGACGGGTTGGGTTCTGGTCGGCCGGCGGTGCCGCCCAGAACGGATCAATTGGCACGGAGCGCTACATTTCTCGGCCGGCAGGCGCTGCACTTCTCGTTCGGCGTTTACAAGGTGATCGTCGCCCACGTCACCCGGTCGCCGACAGTCGTCGTCGAGAACGGGCAGGTCACCACCGGCAGTGCTGCGAGCAAGCCCGTCAACCTGTGGCACAAGTTCCAGACGCTCGTTCCGAATGACCCGGACGTCCGCGTCACGCACGAGGTCATCGTGGTCGGCCGAAAGTCGCCAGCAGGGACCGTCCGGTTGCTGGAGGATTTTGGCTGCGACCTGATCGTGATCGGTTCCCATGGCCACGGTCGACTGCGACGACTCCTCCGCGGCAGCCGGACGGACGAAGTGGTTCGCCATGCTCAATGTCCGGTTCTGGTCGTGAAGGCACCGGCAACGCACCGGGGGCAACCTCGAGTGAGGCCAAGCAACTCGACGGCGTCGCCTTTGGGGCATCCATGAAAATCCAATCCACGGCCCGCGGCGAGAGCGCCGGCGTGCGCTTCCTGAGCCTGAGCACCGGCGTCCTCGGCATCGTCGTCGGCTTGCTGCGGTAATGGGCGCCGAGTCAACCGCTGCTGATGGTTACGCGGTGAGTGCGACCGGGTTCACGATTGTTGGGCAAGCCAAAAACAGATGGTGCAAGAGAAAGGGGCGTGAGAGCTTGTGGACTGACTCACGGACCTCCTGACTGTCGGGGCGCACCCTAGATTCTGTCAAGTTCGCAGGATCGTCCATCATCAATTCACCGCGCCGGATCCCGACATTTTGCTCCACGAGCCTGATGGCATCATCCCGTTTCCCGTCAAGAATGTAGCCGATCATACCACCGTGAGCCATTGATGCGCTGTATTGTCCGGTTACAAAACGCATCATTCCTTCCGTGACATACTCGGACGCCAGTGTGCGCCGGGTGCCGTTCACAAGGGCATTCAGGCGCTTGCATTCAAAGGCGAAATACACTTCCTCCAGGGCAGACATCGCGGGAAGGAACTTCAGGTCGATTCTGCCAAGTTCGGCACCTGTCGCCGGATCGTCCTCCGCCAACTCACGCTCTATCCGTACCGGTAGCTTTCGGTAGTCCTTCGCCTGTTTGAGTCGATGCTTGAATCGCCGGGTGATCGGCACCTCATGGTCGTTGGCGGCTGGCTTCTCGAATCCCTCCCAGGTGTCTGTTACCAGGTCGAGGATGCGTGGAACCAAATCTTCGGGAAAGGTATTGGACCACAAGCCGGGATCACCGATTACCGTCATGCTTTCTCCTGGACACGGTGAGAGAGAACGGCGGCTGCAATTTCGTCCGCGTCGTTCAGGGCGGCGGTCCGCGTCCAGTATCTCTGGCTCAAGGGCTTGATGAGATAGAGGGTGTCACGGTCAAACACCTTCAGGCCACGAAGAAGCTCCACGCACCCGAGTTCCTCCTTGAAAGCTCGCTGAAGGCGTTCAAGGACCTCAATGACTCCGTCGCCGTGTTCCGCAATGCTGGGCCCCTTGCTTTTCCGCGTCGCACGCTCCAAGACGACCACGCCCACGCCACTTTTCGAGGACGTGTGAACGCGCCCCTGCACGTCGTAGGGGCCACCCTTCGCCCATTCATCGAGCGTATCGCACAGGAGCCGCGTGTAATCCGTGCGGCTAGCAGATGTACTCTCCCGGAGCGTCGGTAAGGTTGCGGATGCCCGCTTTGGCAGGATACTCTCGATGACGATTTTCGTCGTGTCTTCGACAAGTATCAGCTCGACATCATCCATGTCGAAATACTCGTAAACGAGAGAATTCAAATTCTCCTGCGTTTTTCGGACGATTCCGGCTCGGTCCACCAAGGGTTGGTCCGACTCGCGAATCGATTTCTTTATCCGCGTGGCGACGATCTTGACAATCTCGCGGCTACGATTCGGATCTTGTGTTTGGTCAGGCAGCGGGAACGGCACCCGCAATAATTCTCCCAGATGCACTTGCTTGCGTTCGACCCCCCAATATGCGGACGTGTGGAAAAGAAAATATTGAGCGAGCGGCGAGCGAAGGTACGCCGCCAAGAACATCAGGAGATCGGTATCAATGCTAGGTCCGTGAATGCCACGAATTCCGTGCCGAAACAAAACATCGAATTTAGAGAATGCTACGCGCAGGCCGTACCAGACCAGCACGTGTGGGCCTGAAAAAATCTCGGACGCGGATATCGTCCGATGCAGCCACGGGAATCGCTTTCCGATAGGAGTGCAATCAGACTGCAGCAAGAAAAGGTCTGGCCCGGCGTGTTCCGCCTCAATGAAAAGCTGGCTGTCGGGCCATGGCCGGCGAACCGGGTGGTCGGTCTTATTTCCCGACAGTTGGGGCTTGAAGCCTTCGGCAATTACCCACCGCTTTTGTCCGCGTTCTCTGGTACTCGCAACAATGTCGCTCAGGGGCGGGAGTTCCGAGAGCCTGTCCAAAAACTTCCAATCACGCGGGGTTCCCCAAAAACGCTCCTTCCATACTTGCGCGGCTCGTACTGATCGTAGGTCGGCAAGGATTTCGGCAAGCCGTATTTCCGTGCGATCCTCCGGGGGGATCGAAATGAGCTCCGCCTGGGAGATACTCCAACTGGTCTTGGGTGAGAAATAGCTGATTCGTGCCGTGCGGTGGTCTGGCGCCTCCGTCCGATAGCGGATGACCAGGGCGGGACCGACGGCGGCATCGAACAAATTGAAACGCATGTCGGCAAGGTTGAGCACCAAGTCAACGGAATGCTGCTGGAGCCACTCTTGCTGGCATTTGACCGCTTTGTCCTGGTGATTGAACAAGACGCCATGCGGAAGGACGAAGCAGATTCGACCGTTCGGCCGCTGATGCTTCGTCGCCTTCCAGACAAAAGCCATTGCAAGCTGTCGGTTGGCGATGGGAAGGTGATTTACCATGCACCATTGCTCGGCAGGTGATGCAGGCCCTTCCAGGCTTGCCCATGGCGGGTTGCCGACGACTAAGTCGAATTGGTCGGAAACAACCGTCTCCGGCTTGAAGAAGTCACCGCAGAGGATCGTCCGCCCCGTCGCTTCGGATTCGCTTTCGCCCGCCGCAAACACCAACCGGGGCAGCATCTTTCCCTTCCGCTGCAATTCCTGGATGTCCGGCGGCGCAAGCTGATCCAGCAGTGCAAGGTAAAGGCTGAACGCGGCGATTCGGCAAGCGATAGGATTGAGGTCCACTCCGAAGAGATTGTCGCGCAGAATTGACATCAGGCCACTGGCACGCCGATCGTACCGTGCACCGGGATTCTTCCGTTTCCATTCTTCTGCAAGCCGGTTGAAAAGCCCTACTAGAAAGATGCCCGATCCGCACGCCGGATCAAGGAACCTCTTGTCGAGCACCGACCCGATCCCGTCCAGAGCGAAGTCGAGGATAACCTCGGCTAGGAAGCGTGGCGTGTAAAATGCACCGCTTTTTTTCTTCCCTTCGGGGTCCTCTTCCTTCAGGAAGTGCTCGTATATCGCGCTGATTGTCTCAATCGGAATGATGCTGAAATCGTAAGGCCAAAACGAACCTTGACCCGTGTCAGGGTCGACGCCCTGAAGGAAGTGGTCCAAAATCTCCAAATGTTTGCTGGTGATTAATTGACTTTCGTCATCCAGGTCCAGATTGAAGAGGTCCCCGTTGAAATCCTCCCCGAGTTTCTTGAAAAGCGCATAGAGTTGGTGCTTCGCATCCTGCTTCGGCTTTTTCAAGATGTCGCGGAGTTCATTGGACTCGTCAATTCCAATTGCCCTTAAATAGGAATTGTCAATGATCTTTCGGTCGAAGAGGTAACAGGCGAATACGACGCGGCAAAGCAGGGCATCGAGAACCTGAGAGTCGCGCTTCCGGCCAGTGACGGCGGCAAGCTGCCGTCGGGTTGCCTGAAGATTCCGTAGCAGTTCGCGGTCTACGCGTTGCCTTGGGTCGAAGGCTTTGGAGTGCGCCCGGAAGTACTCGCCCGATTCGATCGACAGCACGAACTGCCGAAGTTCCGCTTCTTCAGCGACACGCTTGAGTGATTCGACTAAGCAGGTCTTATCCGTCATCTCCTCGCTATCAGCTAACGGCGCTGTGAGTCCCGAGTAGACTGTACCTCCTTCGGATCGATCAATACCAGAATCGGAGCAAGGCCTTGGTTCCAAAACTGGCGATGAAGCGATTTCACTTTCTGCGGATCGATACGCGCCACTTCCTTGAAGTAGGCAACCGGGCTCTGATGAAGGCAAAGGATTCCATTAAGATCTAGTCGGTCGAACGCGCGACGGAGGGCATGCGCCTGCGGAGCTGGCTGGGCTGTATCACCGATTTCATCCTTACGCGCGAAGAATGCGGGTGGCTTCAGGTGGCTGATGCCCAGCTCTTTTCGCCAATCGTTATGGGTCTCGGTGTTCATCAGCGCGATGACCCTCTCCCGCTCGAAACCGGCTCCGGCTCCCCATGCAACTTGTAAGCCCATCCCTTCGCCAGCCGGACGGCCTGGATGGCAAAACCTCGTTCCTTCAACGAATCGACGTCGCGGTAAATCGTCTGTTCTGAGACCTTCAACTTGCGCGCCAGTTCAGGAGACGAAAAATTGCCGGCACGAATCAGTTCGGTTAGCTGTTCGTGACGTCTGGCGATGGCCAAGGCCCGTTCATAGCGCATACCATCCTCCGGAGAGTATGTCTAACATCCCGTGATAGACTTGTCAAGGTCAGATGCCTTTGCCCTGTAAGGGTTTATGGGCTAGTGCTGCGTCACACGATGATTTTAGGATAGACAGATCGCAGCTTTCTCCGCGCGTCGCCGATGCGGAATTGCCAATCGACGCCGCGTTGGCGATCGTTGATGTGGTCCGCCCACGCTTGCGTTTCTTGGCGCAGTT
>DATANR010000435.1:0-22806 GCA_036266155.1 Gemmataceae bacterium
TCGAATCGAGACCACGCCCGTACACTGTCCGTACCCGTTGGACGGTGACTGACATGGCGTTCGTCCTCGCACTCGATTCCGGCACGACCAGTGCCCGCGCAATCCTCTTCGACGCGAGCGGGGCCGTGCGCGCCATTGCGCAGAAGGAATTGACGCAGCACTACACGCGGCCTGGGTGGGTTGAGCACGATCCGCTCGAAATCTGGACGGCACAGATCAGCGTCGCAATCGAGGCTCTGGGACGCGCCGGCATCGGGCCGCGTGACGTCGCGGCCGTCGGCATCACCAATCAACGTGAGACCACGATCGTCTGGGATCGGCACACTGGCGAGCCGGTTAGCAATGCCATCGTCTGGCAAGATCGCCGAACCGCAACGCAGTGCGATCGCCTGCGTGCGGATGGCCTCGGCGACTTGATTCGTAACAAGACCGGCCTGGTCATCGACGCTTATTTTTCCGCCACCAAGATCGCGTGGATGCTCGACAACGTGCCGGGGGCACGAGCCAAAGCCGAGGCCGGCAG
Organism: Gemmataceae bacterium; assembly: GCA_036266155.1. GTDB lineage: Bacteria > Planctomycetota > Planctomycetia > Gemmatales > Gemmataceae > SIAJ01. The sequence continues at coordinate 524 of DATANR010000435.1, forward strand.
GCTCGCATTCGGAACCGTTGATACATGGCTCGTCTGGAAGTTGACCGAAGGCAAGCTGCACGCAACCGATTCGAGCAACGCGTCGCGGACGATGTTGTTCGACATTCACCAGCGCGATTGGGACGACGAGCTTCTCAACGTCTTCAAGATTCCGCGCGGCATGTTGCCGGACGTCCGTCCATCAAGCGGCGTCTTCGGTTCGATCACGTCGGCGCTGGGCCTGGGTTCCATTCCGATTGCCGGAATCGCCGGCGACCAGCAAGCCGCGCTGTTCGGGCAGCTTTGCACGAGCCCGGGCCTCACGAAGAACACGTATGGCACAGGTTGCTTCATGCTGCAATGCACCGGCACCACTCCGGTGGCATCGAAGAACAATTTGGTCACGACCGTGGCCTGGACGATCGACGGCCGCACGAACTACGCACTCGAGGGCAGCGTGTTCATCGCCGGGGCGGTGGTGCAATGGCTCCGCGACGGGCTCGGCCTGATTCGCAATGCCGAGGACGTCAGCGCATTAGCCTTGACCGTTCCCGACAATGGCGGCGTGTATTTGGTGCCTGCATTCACCGGCCTCGGTGCTCCGCATTGGGACCCACACGCACGCGGCACAATCGTCGGCATTTCACGCGGCACAACGGCCGGCCATCTGGCGCGTGCCGCGCTTGAAGGGATTGCCTTTCAGTCGGCAGACTTACTCGACGCCATGAGTGCGGACGCCGGTCATCCCGTCGCCGAGCTGCGCGTCGATGGCGGTGCCGCGCGCAGCGATTTGCTCATGCAGTTTCAGGCCGACCTGCTCGACGTGCCGGCCGTTCGGCCGGTCGTAACGGAGACGACCGCCTTGGGCGCAGCATACCTTGCGGGCTTGGGCGTCGGCTTCTGGAAATCACCGACGGAGATCGCCGCGCAGCGCGCGGTCGAACGGACCTTCGAGCCGCGAATGGACCGAGCGCGTGCCCGCGAGTTGCGTGCCAACTGGCAACGCGCGGTCGAGCGTTCCCGTGGCTGGGCCAACGATGCTTGACTAGCGCTTCGGATTGTTGTTCATGTTCGGCCTTGGCTGCGGCTGTTGGAGCTGCGGCCGCTGCTGGACCTGTGGGTTATTTGGCGGCGGAAGATTCAAGAGCTGGTCCGTCAGGACAAAGGACAAGACGATCGAAACAATCGCAATGGCGATGGCCGCGGCTCCCAGTGATATATCCCAAATCGGAATCGACGTGGGATTGCCCTGGGATCGCGATACGAGGCCAAGGACTGTTGCAACCAGTCCCAGGATCGCACCCACGCCAGCGACCACCCATGGAATCAAGAAGAAGCAACAGATGATGCAGATGAACGAACCCAAACTGGCGAGCGCGATGACAATGGCTATGATGCCGCAGACCAAGCCGCCAATCCCCGTGCCGCTTCCCGGCTTGGCGGGTCGACGCGGAGGTCGTGGATCGTCGGCGAAGTCATCGTCGTCATCGCGGCGGCGCCGACGCGGCCGGTCATCGTCATCGTCGCGATCACGCCGACGGCTCGGCCGATCATCATCGTCGTCGAAATTGAACGGGTTTTCTCGACTCATGGGTGGACTCGCTAGATGATCCCATTCAAGAGCGAAATGAGGTTAAATGCAAGCCACCCAAGCGATACAGCAATCGCAATGAAACCGGTGATCAGGCCAATCAAAGCCATCACGGAGGCCGTTGGACGCTTGCGCGCCATGAACCCGAGTACGACGGCGGCGATCCCGGCCCCAAGACTCAAGATATCCGCGAAGAAACAACAACAGCCGAGTCCTGTGATAACACAGCTCGTGATGCCGACGATCATCGACGCCAGACCAAGGCCATCGATCGGCTTTTGTCGGAGCGGCGCATCGGAGAAATCTTCCGCGGCCTGATCGACCGTGGGGCCGTAGCGACCAAACTCTTGATCGCGGTCGTCCTCTTCGTCACGACGACGACGACGCGGCCGGTCTTCGACTTCGCCCCAGGCGCCTTCGCTTCGGTCATCGCGTTCGGAAACTGTTCGCGACTGGGCCTTCATTTCGTCGGCGACGTGATCCGGCACATCGGGAGCGTCGACCGGTTCGTTCTCCGGCAGACGAACCCATTGGCCGCATTTCGGACAAACAACCTTCAGCGATGTGTTGGCGGGCAAGTCGCGCAGTTCGTCGTCGACGCCAGGGTCGTAGCGTTCCCGGCACTTGGGACAGGTCACGACGGGCATGACGTGAGAACTCCCCTGATACACAACATCGCGAGGTGGTGGCCCGGTAGAGTATACCTGCCCGGTTCGGACAGGCCATTGACGAGTCGGATGGGGAAATCGGATGGCGGCCGCGTGGGACGTTGTCGTGATCGGCGCCGGCGCGGCTGGCTTGATGGCTGCCATTCACGCTGCCGAGCGCGGCCGGCGGACCTTGCTGTTGGAAAAGAACCGCAAGCCCGGCGTGAAGATCCTGATGTCCGGCGGCACGCGCTGCAACATCACGCACGACTGCGATAACCGCGGCATCGTGCAGGCCTATGGCGCGCCGGGTAAGTTTCTTCACTCGGCACTGGCCGCTCTTTCCGTTCAGCAGACGATCGCGTTTTTCGAGGCGGAGGGCGTCGCCACCAAGATCGAAGAAACCGGTAAGGTTTTCCCCGTGAGCAACAAGGCGATCGATGTTCTCGATGCCCTGCTGCGCCGGTTGAAGCGCAGCGGGGCGACCCTCGCGCTCGAGCAGCCGGTTTCTGATATTCGCAAGGCGCATGATTGCTTTGAAGTTCAGACGGCTCGACAGATCGCGAGCTGCCCACGCGTGATTCTGACGAGCGGCGGCCAGTCGTATCCCGGCAGCGGCACGCGCGGCGACGGTTACGCCTGGGCCCAACGCTTCGGACATACGATCGTCGCAACTCGGCCGGCACTGGTTCCCGTGACGGTTCGGGCTGAATGGATTGCAGAACTCCGCGGCGTCACGCTGGCAGACGTTGGCATCCAAGTGATCGATCGCGGCAAGCCGATCGCGGCGCGACGCGGCGGATTCCTCTTTGCCCATTTTGGCCTGTCCGGCCCGGCCCCGCTCGATGTGAGCAAAGCGATCAGCACACACGACGATCCGCAATCACTCGAACTTGAACTCGACTTCTTGCCGGCGCTTCCGGAGCAAGAGTTCGACGAGTTCCTCCGCAACGAATCGCTCGCGTCGGGTAAGAAGCAACTTGCCGTGGTGATGAGCGAACGCCTACCGCGGCGCCTCTGCGACGCGTTGCTCAATCTTTGCGAACAACCGCTCGATCGCAGGGCGACCGGCCTGAGCAAAGTGGATCGGCAGAAGCTGGTGCAATGCGTGAAGCGGTTGCGCGTGCCGGTGCAAGGCACGCTCGGCTTTGAAAAAGCCGAGGTCACGACGGGCGGCGTTTCACTGGACGAAGTCGATTCGCGAACGATGGAGAGTAAGCTGGCGCCGGGGTTCCACCTGGCCGGCGAGGTCCTCGATTTGGACGGCCCCATCGGCGGCTACAATTTCCAGGCCGCGTGGAGCACCGGCTGGCTCGCGGGGCGGAGCGTTTGATAGCAAGAATGGGACGAAGGGGCCGACGGGGCGTCGGAGACCCGGAGGAACAATTGGAATGGCACTCTCGGCTCTCACGAAGCCCGCGACTGATCCGACGCGGATTTTCGAGCATTTTCGCAATGGGTATGCCACCGACCTGCTGACGGTCGCGGCGACAGACTTTGATGTTTTCAGCCGTCTCGCGAAGAAGCCAATGACATTCGATGAATTGCGATCGGATCTCGGCCTCGCACCGCGGGCAGCTAACGTGTTGATCACGGCATTGCGTGCCGTGGACCTGCTGGTAATGAACGCGGCTGGGCAACTCGATTTGACGCCGGCGGCCCGCGAGCATCTGGTTCCGGGGGAGTACTTCGAAGTCGGCGGCTACATCGGCCTGGTTGCTGAGTCACCCAACGTGCGAGCGCTGGCCGAGCGGCTCAAGACCAATCGCCCGGCGGAAAATCGTGCCGACGATTCCGGAGCAGCGTTCATCTTCCGCGAAGGACTCGATTCAGCGATGGACAGCGAAGCGTCAGCTCGCCGGCTGACGCTTTCGCTCGCGGGACGAGCGAAGAATGTCGCTCCCTACCTGGCCGCGAACGTCTCGTTGAGCAATTCCAGGTTGCTGCTCGACGTCGGTGGCGGAACCGGGATTTACTCGATCGCCTGTGTCCAACAGAATGCGCAGCTTCAAGCCATCGTCTGGGATCGGCCGGAAGTGCTGAAAGTGGCCCGCGAGATGATCGACGCGTACGATGTCGCGGATCGCGTCGCGTTGGTGGCCGGCGATATGTTCGCAGACCCAGTGCCTGCTGGGGCCGACACGATCTTGCTTTCCAACATCCTGCACGACTGGGACATACCCGAATGCCGGCGGTTGCTGCAGCGTTGCTTCAACGCTCTGCCCGCTGGCGGCCGGGTGTTGATCCACGATGTCTTCCTGGATGATGATCTGAGTGGCCCATTGCCGATCGCGCTTTATTCAACGGCCCTATTCACATTGACCGAAGGTCGGGCATATTCGGCCGGCGAGTATCGAAGCTGGCTGCGGGAAGTTGGTTTTGAGCCTGCCGATCGGATTGTGCCGACGCTGGTGCACTGTGGGGTGCTGGAAGGAATTTGGCCAGCCCATTGACAACGACGGTGTTCACGTGACATGATTTATCAACTCAGCAATTGGGTTCTCGAATGCAACGCCATTTCGTCACGATCGTTCTGACGATATTCGTCGCCATTCCGGCTTGGTCCGCCCCGCGGCTGCCGGAAGAGAAGGGCAAGGTGCGGTCGCTGATTGGCACCAAATGGGTCGGCAATTCCTACGAGAAGCGCGAGATCGTGATCGAGTTCCTGGCCGACGGCGCGGTGCATGTCACTTACAATGACAGCCCCATCGAGAACGCCGGCTGGAGGCAAGACGGCGACAAGATTTGGTTTCAGCTCAACAAGAACTACTGCGAATTCGATGGCGTTCTTAAGGGCGACAAGCTCGTGGGACAATGTCACAACATCGCCAACACGCAGTGGGACGTGACGTTGACCCCCGTTGGCAAAGATCGCTGACCCTGGTGCCCCATGCTCACTCGTTCGATGCTGATCTTCGCGGCCCTGTTATTTGCCGGGTCAGCGCTGGCCGCGCCGCAATTGAAGCCGGAGAAGGACAAGGAGGCGCCGGCGATCGTGGGGAGCCGGTGGTCCGGAAAGACCGCGGAAGGCTGGGACATGACCATTGACTTCAACACCAATGGCAAAATGACCGTGGCCTACAACGGCACATCGTTCAACAAGGCGAGTTGGCGGCAGGAAGGCGACAAGATTTATTACGAGATGAACGAGCGTTATTGCGAGTTCGACGGCAAACTCGTGGGCGACACGATCACCGGGAGCACGCACAACGTGGCTGGGAAGATATGGCAGACGCGGCTCACGCGGGTCGCAGAGCGCTAGGCCGCAAGCGGCTATTTGGCGCCGATGCAGAATAGGTTCTTGGATCCGCGGATGAAGATTTGGCCCTTCGAGAACGCCGGCGACGCGTAGCAATCCTCGCCGATCGGGTTCTTCTCAATCACTTGAAACTTTTTGTCGGCTTTCACCACGAACGTGTTGCCATCGTCGTCGGCAAAGTAGAGCCGGCCCTCGGCACACACGGGCGAAGCGCTGTGATGCTTGCCGAGCCGCTGGTTCCAGTGTAATTTGCCCGTGAGCGCGTCGCGGCAGGTCGCGTGACCGGCGTCGTGGACAAGGAAGATCTCGTCGCCGTGCGCCACCGGGCTCGGCACGTACCCGGCCCCGCCGTTCTCGACGTGCCAGGCGACGTGCGACTTGGTCACATTGCCCATGCCATCGGGCTTGATGCCCATCACGTGATAAGTCGGAAAACCGGCCGTCAGGAAAAAGAGTCCCTTGCTATAGACCATGCTCGCGACAAACTGCTCGGTCGGCCCCGTGACTTCCCAAATAAGTTTGCCGGTGTCCGGATCGTAGCTGTCCACCGCCTCGGCACCGGTGAGGACCATCTGCATCTTGCCGGCCGCCTCGACGATGAGCGGCGGGCAATACGAACGAATGCGATGCGTGCGGTCGATGCGCCAGCGCTCCTCGCCGGTCTTGCGGTCCAGTGCGACGATGTATGCCGGCTTCTTTTTCTTGAATGCGTCTTGGTCACAATTGACGATGACGAGATCCTTGTAAATGACCGGCGGCGAACAGAAGCCGTGCGTTGATTCAAATTCGCCGGGCGACTTGCGCCACACTTCTTTGCCCGCGAAATCGTAGGCCGCGATCACGACCTTGGGATCATCGAGAAACGTCACGTAAACGCGTTCGCCGTCGGTGGCCGGCGTAGAACTGGCCCGGCTGTTGAGCTTGTGAATGTGTTCTTCCGGGGCAGTGACGACAGTCTTCTTCCAAAGAATGTTGCCATCCTTGCGATCGATGCACAACAACAAGCGATCTTTGGGCGTCTTCGCATCGCCCTCTTCGATTGCGGCCGTGACAAAGAGGCGATCGCCCCACACGATCGGCGACGAGTGTCCGCGACCCGGGATCGGCGTCTTCCAGACAACGTTTTCGGTCGCCGTCCAGCGTGTGGGAAAGCCAGTCTCGTCGCTCGTGCCGTCGCCATACGGCCCGCGCCACATGGGCCAGTTGCCGTCGGCGGCAACCACAGGTGACACAGCAACAAAGAGAACTGGAAGCAGTCGAAACATGAAGATCACAGGTAGGAGGGATTGCCGTTAGCCGCGACGCGTTACGCGCTGGTGGGAGCAAACTTTCGCGGCCGGCCGAACGGGACCCATTCGATCACATAGAGATTGCCCTTCGAGTCCAACGTCAACGCATGCGGCGTGGCGAATACTTCGGGCGTCTTCGGGCGATCCTCGGCCTTGACCTTGGCCCCGTCGCCGAGGTGCGCGACGAGTTTGTCGTGCTCGTCGAGGATCGTGACGCGTGCCGCCAGGTCCGGAATGAAGATCTGGCCATTGTGCTGGTAGAAGCAACAGGGATTGCGCACTTCGCCGATCGTTCGCTTGAACTCCAACTCCGGCGTGAACACTTGCAAACGATCGTTGTGGCGGTCGGCGATATAGATCTCCGGCTCCTTCTTGAGCGTGTTGACCCAGACGCCGTGGCAGACGTTGAACTTGCCGTTTTCTTTGCCACGGCCACCGACGGTCTTGATGAGCTTGAAGTTCTTGTCGAAGCGGTGCACGAGCTGGCTGCCATAACCGTCGACCACATAAATGTCGCCGTTAGCGGTGATGGCCACGTCGGTCGGATTGGTGAAGTCGAACTTCTGTGACGTTTCCGATTCCTTTTCGACGTTGCCGATCTGATACAGGATCTTGCCTTCGAGGTCGGTCTTGTACACGCGAGCGCCAAGCTTCGGCTGACCCTTCGGCGCGGCCACGTTCTCGGTCCAATACAGGAACTCCTTGTCCCCTTCCTTTGACCAGTAGAGGCCGTGGGCCGTCGCGGTGTATTGATTCGGGTCATAGCCAACGCGGTCCTTGATGTCCTTGGCCCACGTTTCCAGGATCTTGCCGGCCGAATCAAAGATCACGACGCACGCGTTCGGCGACCGCGACGTGACATAGATGCGGTCCTTGCCGTCGACAACGAGCGCACAGCCGAAGCCATAGTTCATGCCCGTCGGCAGCGTGCCCCACTTTTCGTCGAGTGTGTACGTCGCCTTGCCTTCGCCAAATTTGATCGCGGCCTTGGCCGATGTGCCAATCGTCAGCCCCGCAGTCGTGGCCGCGGCGGTTTGCAAGAACGTGCGGCGATTGAACAGATATTCGGATTGCATGGGAGAGGACTCCTTGGGAGTTACGATTTCGAAACAAACTTCACACACACGGGACCGCCGATTTCAGCCTTTTGGCCGGTCGGCGTCAGAGCGCCGGTCTTCGCGTCGATCGCGTACACGATAATGCTGTCGCCGTCCTGGTTGGCGACGACCATCCATTTGCCGGATGGGTCGATGTTGAAGTTGCGGGGAATCTTGATGCCTTCGCCCTGGTGGCCGAGCGCCTTGATCGCGCCCGTGTCGCTATCGATCGCGAAGATCGCGATGCTGTTGTGGCCGCGATTCGAGGTATAGACGAATTTGCCGTTCGGATGCACGACCGTCTCGGCTGTCGAGTTCCCCTTCGTCGGTTCGGGTAGTGTTGAGAGCGTGTTGACGATCTTGAACTCGCCCTTGGCCGCGTCGTACGTGAGGGCCGTCAGGCTTGACGCCATCTCGTTGTTGACGAACGCGAACTTGCCGTTCGGATGGAAGGCGAAGTGCCGCGGGCCTGAGCCGCCGGGCAGGTCAAGTGCCGGCGGGTCGTTTGCCGTGATGGTTCCGGCGGCCGAATCGAACTTATAAACGAGCACCTTGTCCAGGCCCAAGTCGGCGACCACTGCGAACTTGTTCGCCGCATCCAAATTCACAGAGTGGGCGTGCGGCCCCTCTTGGCGCGACTTGTCGGTGCTCGACCCCTTGTGTTGCACAAAGCACGACGCCTCACCGAGTTTGCCGTCCGCGCCGACCGGCAGGACGGCAGCGCTGCCGCCTCCGTAGTTGGCGACCAGCACGTTCTTGCCCGCCTTGTCGGCAGTGATGTGACACGGCCCAGTCCCGACCGACGACTGCTGATTGATCGCCTTCAATTCGCCGGTCTTCGCATCGAGTGTAAAACTCGCGACGCCGCCGGCCTTCTTGCCGTTGAACTCACTGATCTCGCAGACGCAGAAAAGATGCTTGCGATCCGGGGCGACGGCGAGAAACGACGGGCTCGTCACCTCGGCCGCCAACTCTGGCTTGCCGATCTTCCCGGTCGCCGGATCGAGTTCAACACGGTAGATGCCCTTGCTCTTCTTTCCCGTGTAGGTGCCGACGAAAACCCAGATCGGCTCGTCGGCGGCCGCCGCAATTGGGCCGAACAAAAAGGAGAGGAGTAAAGCGAGGAGAGGTATGCGCATGGTGCCAGGCGGGAGGGCGGGCGAGTTGTCAGTGTAATCGGCGCGACGGGCATGTCACGCGAAAAACGGTTAGCCGCGGCCAACGTACGGCATCTTGGTCGCCATCACGGTCATCGTCAGCACGTTGGCGTCGAGCGGCAAGCCGGCCATGTAGACGACGGCTTGGGCCACATGCGCGACATCCATCGTCGGCTCGACCATGATCTCGCCGGTCGGTTGCAGAATGCCGGCCCGCATCTTTGCCGTCATCTCCGTGCCCGCGTTGCCGATGTCGATTTGCCCGCATGCGATGTCGAAGTGCCGGCCATCGAGGGCCGTCGACTTGGTCAGCCCCGTGATCGCGTGCTTGCTTGCGATGTAGGGCGCCGAGTTCGGCCGCGGCACGTGAGCGGAGATTGAACCGTTGTTGATGATGCGGCCGCCGCGCGGCGACTGTTCCTTCATCAATCGAAACGCTGCCTGCGTGCAGAGGAACGCACCCGTCAGGTTCACGTCGACGACGCGTCGCCATTGCTCGAACGTCAAATCTTCCAGCGGTATCGCCGGTGCGCCGGCGCCCGCATTGTTGAACAAGACATCGAGTCGACCGAATGTCGATCGCGTCTTTTCAAAAAGAACTTGGACGGAAGTTGGATCGGTGACATCGGTCGGAACAACGAGGCTGCGGGCTGTCGGCATTGTAGCCGCTGTCGCCGCCAAGGCGTCGGTTCGGCGGCCCGCGAGCACGACTGCATAGCCTTCTTTCATGAGCGCCACTGCAGTTACCCGTCCAATGCCCGAGCCGGCTCCGGTGACCAGTGCGACTCGATCCGGCTGTACCATAAAGTGCTCGCGGTAAAGAAGTAGAGACAAACTGCCACTTGTCGTTGATGATGATAACTTTTGTCTGGCGGTTTGCCCCACCCCTCTTCCAGAGGAATTCCACTTTTCCAGAATCAACACTTTTTTCCAGAATCAACTCTTTTTTCCAGACAAATACCTTTGGATACACGAAAAAAACGCCGGTCGGCCATGGGCAGCCGACCGGCGTGGTGCGGGATGGTTGGGCGATCACTTCGGCAGCGGCGGGATGCCAACCGGCGGGCCGCCGGGCAGGGCCGGGCCCTGGCCTTGAACCTGCGTCTGCGTCTGAGTTTGCGTCTGCACCTGCGTCTGGGTCGGGGCGACGTACGGGGCCGGCTGGGCGATCGTCACCGGCGTCGTTACCTGCACCTGAACCTGCACCGGCGGGGCGACCGTGATGTAGCTGATCGGGTAGTAGCAGCAAGACGGCTCGCACCAGTAGTAGTAGCAGCAAGTGCTCGGGCACCAGTAGGTCTGGCAGCCGTACTTCGGCCAGAAGCAGGAATACGACCAGTGGTTGTGGTTCTTGCCCTGGTAGAAGAACCCGCCGCTGAACGATTTGCCGAAGGTCAGGTGGTAGTTCGACGTCGACTTGAAATTGTTCGACGTGAAGTGCCAGCTCGGCGACGGGTTATGCCAGCTCGTGTGCGAAGGCATCGAGTGACTTCCGCTGCTGCTGCCCTTGCTACCCGGCCCGGCGACCGCCGCACCGGCCGCCACGCTCGCCACCACCGCACTCAGGATGAACTTCTTCATGATCTCGCTCCTTTTGAGTTTTGGTCGAGCGTTGTTGCCCGGCCTACATTGCGGAGCGAGAAGCTGCGCGATGTGTTACAAAGAATTCGAGACTTCTCGCCGAACGCGACAAAACTCGACTGGAGCGATCCCGTAGGGATCGCAGAGAATAGCCGGCGGTCGAGCGTCAGCTCGACCGCCGGAGACCCTTCCCATTGCCGCCGACTCCAAAGGAGTCGCAGAACGTCGCGGATACCAACACGTCGATTGACATCAAAGCCAGCGTTGTGCGATCCCGTTGGGATCGGCTGAAATGGCTTCGCTTTCCGGTGGTCGAGCTGCCACTCGACCACCGGCTACTATCTGCGATCCCTTCGGGATCAAGAGAACGAAACGCGATCGGGATTCGCGAGAACTGTCCGGATTTCGCCGACATTTCGGCAATACAATACGCCCGCTTCCCAATTCTTCCCGCCGACACTACTACCATGAAGCCAATCCTCCCCATCCTTGCGTTCGCGGTGCTCGCCAATATCGCGGCCGCCGATCCGCTTCCGAAGAGCGTGGCGTCCGCTCCGTGTACCGTGCCACCGACGATCGACGGCATACTGGCGCCGGACGAATGGAAGTCTGCCAAGCACTACTCCTTCGATCTCGAGATGATCCGCCTGAAGCCGATGGCCAAGGAGAATCGAGCCTGCGAATTGTGGCTCATGAATTCGGCCAACGCGCTCTACATCGCGTTCCGTATCCCCGATGAGACGCTCAACGCCTCGCTCAACCCGATCGACATCGATTTCGCGGTTTTGGCCTTCTGACGTGGCAAACAGCTCCAGGCGGGCGACGATCGCAAGGTGATCGCGCCCGGCCTCTACGCCGACAAGCACTGGGTGAGCCCCGGCAAAGATGCCGACGACAAGCACAAGGATGGTCGCGGGGCCGTCGGATACGAGAAAGGCGTTTACTCGTTTGAATGGGCCGTCCCACTCGACTCCGGCGACGCCGAGGATCTCAAGGCCAAGCCGGGCGACACGATCCGCTTCAACCTAGCCTACTTCGATCGCTTTTCGGCGGAGATCAAGGAGACGCAATTCGGCACCGTTTTTGGCGGCGACCTCGACCACGCGGACACCTGGGGCACGATCGAGCTGGCCGAGAAGGTCGTCGACGATGGTGGCGGCGCTTTCAAAGGCGCGGCCTGGGCCGAGGACTACATTCACAAGAGATCGAGCCGTTTGCGCGTCATTGACTCGACGCTCATTCCGAGCGTCCCGAAGCCGGCCGCGAAGGTGAATGTCGCCTTCAACTACCGCGATCCCAAGGGTGGCAAGAATAAGGAGGGCAAGGCAGCCATCTATCTGCCCGGTGTCGTCCACGACGATGCGAAGGCCACGCTGCCGCTGTTCTTCGCGGCCGGCTATGAGATCGATGACAATGCCGCGAGCGCGCACCTTCGGCGCGGCTACGCCGTCGTCACGCCGCGCACGCTCGAAACGAATCCGCTCATTCGCACAACGAGTCCCGACATCGCTCTGCTGCACATTGCCCGCGCGCTGCCATTCGTTGACGATGCGCACGTCGTCATCGGCGGCGGCAGCGCCGGCGGGTACATGACGCTCATGCTCGCGGCGGAGACTTTCCCGTTGGCCGCGGCCGCGCCCGATGTGCCGCCGGTCAATTGGGGTTACAACGCGGCGTACTTCTTCAAGCAGTCGAAGATCCTGGCGCCCGTGGCCGGGGAGTTTGTCTCCAAGGTACCGGTGCTGGCCAGCGTGGGCACCATGCTCGCGACCGCCACGGATGTTTACGGCGGCGACTTCGGCGATGCCACGTGGTTCGCCCATTCGCCAGTCGCGCACGTGCCGACGATCACCTGCCCGGTGCAGGTCAACTGGTCGACGGCCGACGTGTTGGTGCCGATCGATCAGGTCGGCGCGAAGTGGGTGAAGGCGTTCGACGTGAAGAAGTTCCCCACCGGCTTCACGATGGACCCGACGAAGTTGACGACGACCAAGGAAGGCCACACACGGTTGCTCGACGTTTTGCCGGAAGGGAGCTACGAGTTGTTCGAAGTCGCCCTGCCCGCTGGTGCTCTCAAGGCCGGCGCTCCCGCCGGCTCAGGTGGCCCGCGTTCCGGCGAGTTACCGCTGAGCACGACCAAGCAATGGTCGATCGCCATCATTGATGAGGGTCCGCCGGAACCGCAGGTCGGGCACCTGAAATACACGGTTAGCTGGACGCGCGAGAAGTATCTGGAGCAAGCGAAGTCGGCCAAGATCGCCGCCAACCAATTGACGGCGACGAAGCTCGAACGGCTGATGGACCGCTTTGTCGGCAAAGAATGGCTGCCCAGCAAGTTAAACCACTTGGACGAGCATGCAGGTGAGATGGTCGACGTACTGCGCGGCCTACGAACATACACGAAAGCAAGTCCTGCCAACGCCGCCACGTTCGCGGAGTTGTACGCCAAGCTGCCCGCGACGAAGCAGGTGCTAGATGCGGCGTTCGTCAAGGAACTGGTCGGTAAGTGATGCGATCGATGAACAACACGGGAGAGATTACCATGCGCAAATTTCTGTCGATCAGCGTCGTGCTCTTGCTCGTCGGCGCCGACACGCCGGCCGACGCCGTGAAGAAAGACCTCGCCCAGCTCGAAGGCGAGTGGTCGATGGTCTCCGGCGAACGCGAAGGTCAGGCGATCCCGGAACAATACCTCAAGTCCGGCACGCGCACGTTCAAAGACGGCGTCGTCACCGTGAAATTCGGCGACATGCTGCTCATGACGGCGAAGGTCACGCTCGATGCGAGCAAGTCGCCCAAAACTGTCGACTACGACGTGACCGACGGCATGTTCAAAGGCAAAAAGCAACTCGGCATCTACGAACTCGACGGCGACACGGCCAAATTCTGCTTCGCCAACCCCGGCGACGAGCGGCCGACGTCGTTCAAGACCAAGGCCGGCAGTGGGCAGACGTCGACGGTGTGGAAGAAGAGCAAAAAGTAGCTGGGCCAAAGCCTTGATTACCGTGGCATAAGATTCCGATCTTGTGCTGAGAATGCAGCACAAGATCGGAATCTTATGCCACGAAGGCGTTATTTGTTCAACAGGCGCGATTGAAGTTCACGGGCTGGCCCATGGTTCGGATCGATCGCTAGCGCGCGCCCGACATCGGCCTTGGCTCGGTCCGCGCGGCCGGCGGCTTGGTAGGCGAGGCCGCGGTTGTACAGGCACCACGGGCTATCTGGGTTGAGAGCCAGACAGGCGGAGAACGCGGCGAGGGCGACCAGCGGTTCCTTCAAGCGCAAGGCACAGACGCCGCGGTAGTAATTGCCCCAGACGGAACGCGGGTCGAGTTCGATGCAGCGATCGAGGGCAGCCACGGCGGCGGTTGGGTTGCCGGCCTGGAGGCGGGCGCGACCAAACGCGAGATGTTCCCACGCGGTACGCGGCGGCAATCGCTCAGCCTGTCGTTCGCAGCCTTCAGCAAGTTCGCGCTTCTCGAGTGCGCGCTCGTGGCGGGCGCGTTCCAAATAGAGGACGCCGCTCGGCCCGAGGAGTTCTTCGGCCTCGGTCAGTATGGCGATCGCCCGCTCGTGGCCGGTGCGATCGTTTGCCACCGCCGCTTCCAGATGAGCGGTGAGGATGCCGAGATCGAGCAGATCGATGCGCCAGCGTCCTTCCAACTCGGCCGTGGGTTGATTCGCGAGTCGATTGGCGATTTCCAGGCGCTTCGACCAGAGTTCGCGACAGTGTGCGGCGGCGCTACTCGCCTGTTCGGGCGTCAAGGCGTCGGCGGCATAGAGAGGACGGACCTGTTCGCACAACAGGTGCAGTTCCGCCGCCGCCTGGCCGCGCTCGCCAAGTTGCCGCGTCTCGTCGAGTTGCGCTCGCAATTCACCCTGAAAGGGCACGCCGTTCAAAAGCGCGATGCCGGTGCGTGAGACCTCGATCGCTTCGCGAAATCGGCCCTCGTCGACGTAGGCCTGACCGGACCGCAACGACATCCGTGCACGTTCACTTTGGCGATTGCCGTGGATGGTCAAGCCGATGCCGACAACGAGGATAGTCGCAGCCGCCAGCGCGAGCGGCAGTCCGAGCGGATGGCGCTTGCGCCACTTGTGCCAGCGTTCTTTCCAGCTTCGGTTGCGCACGCCACGCAAGGGCATGGCCGTCAAATGTCGGCGCAGATCGGATGCGAGGAGTGCCGCATTGGGGTAGCGATCGCGTGCCTCGGCAGCGGTGCACCGTGTCAACACATCGGCAAGCGCCACTGAGCCACGCGGCTTGCCCGCCGCGAGCCGGCCCCACAACTCCGCAAGCAGGACGCCCAGCGCGAATACATCGGCCCGACCGTCGACGTCGACCGACACGGGTTTCCCGTCGGCGACGGCCTTCATCGCGGCGGCCTGTTCCGGCGCCATGTAGCCGACCGTGCCGCCGGCCCACGCGGGTGGTGGATCGCCGGACTTGAGCGGTGGGTGCGCCAGATGGAAATCGAGCAACATCGGCGTGCCGTCCGCAGCGATGAGAACGTTGGACGGCTTCAAATCGAGATGGAGCAGGCCGCGGTCGTGCGCATATTGCAAAGCGTCCGCCAAGCAGGCGCCGACCCAGCAGACGATCTCGGCCGGCGTGGCGCGTTCGAGGAAGCCGCCGACGATCGGCTGTGCCAGCGTCGCCGGTCCCGCTTCACGCACGGCCGCGAGCAGTCCTTGACCGGATAGTGGTCCCGGCCCACCTTCGGGAAACAGGTCGGCCAGGGTGGCGCCACCGAAGTACGGCAGGCACAGGCCGCGCAGGCCGCGCTCGGGAAACTCGTGGGCGGAATAAAGCGGAACGATATGCGTGTGTTGCAGGCGTGCCAACGAGAGGTGTTCGCCACCGGCCCACGGGCCGAGCTTGAGGACCACGGCACGTTCGCCGAGCGATTCCTGAGCCGCCAGATACACGCGGCCGTGTGCGCCCTTACCGAGTTGGGACAGCAAGTGAAACTCGCCCAGTCGTTGGCTCGGCTCGGGAAAGCGCGGCGGCGTGAGTTGCGGTCCGAGTGTCGCCTGGCAATCGAGCAGGACCTCGACCTGCGCGGCCCACTGCGGGAAGCGACCCTTCAACTCCACGGCCGTCGTCGGTTCGCCAAACTCGGAGCGGAGGACGAGTTCCTCGGCGATCAATTCGAGCGCGACTTCCGGGTTGTCCCACAGCTCCGGTCGGCGATCGAGGAGTGACTCAACGAGCGGCCGGTCGCCGGCTTGCCAGCGTGCGACCAAGTCGGCCACCAGCGAGTCGACGACGGTTACGGTGTCACGGTCGGTCTTGGGAGCGTGGGCCTCAACGGTCGGGGTCATTCGCGGGCTCCGGCGGGAGGGGTTCCGCGCGCAGGGCCAGCTCGCGGGCCAGCCTGCGCAGGATGCGGCGAACGCTTCCTTCATGGAGACCAGTCCGTGCCGCAATCTCCGTCAGCGGCAGTCCTTCACGACGCAACATCAACACGGGATGGTGCTCCGGCGGGCACAGTTCGAGCATCGTGTCCCACAACTCTTGTGCCTGAACGATTTCGCTCGCACGTTCGTTGCGTGAATCATCGACGGCTTCAGCCTCGGCGGCCGGCGAGCGTTCGGCAGCAACATCGGGCGTCAGTTGGCGGACGCGCGTCAGCAGTCGACGCCGGGCGATGGTCGCGAGCAACGCTCGCAAGCGTGCTTCATCCTCGACGGACCAGCCCTCTTGACTGAGCCGACGAATGACTTGCACCCAGACCGACTGCACCACATCCGTGGAATCGAATTTCGAGCGGAGTTGATCGGAAAGTTGCCGGCGAACCAGGGCGCGCAGATAGGGAGCGTAGGTGTCAAAAAGCGTGCCCGCGGCCTGGATGTCGCCACGGGCGAGGCGTTCGATCAAGGCATCAGCCGGCCGATCGGGCATTCCGTCGCTCCCACTCGCTCAGGGCGGAGGCGGAGCCGAACGCGTCCCGGGCGGGGCGGGCGGGTCGATTAGTCGCCGCGTAAATGGCGCCGCCGCCGAGCACGCCGATGGCGGCCATCCAGATCGAATCCGAAACACTCGGCATGCCGTCCGGCCACGAGGGCGCCAGATCAGCGACGCGGCCGAGGAACTGGCTCGCCGTTGCACTCAGCGTCGAAAGGTCGAAAGGCAGCAAGCCGGCCACGGGATCGCTCGTCGTCGGCGCTGTTGGTGTTTCCGTCTCAGAGGTAGCCGTCGACGGCGTAACCGAGAGCGGCGGCTCGGCCGATGACGGCGGTGGCGGCGCCGGCAACTCGTCGGCCGAGCCGAGAACTGCCGTGTTCGCGTACGGGCCGATCCGACCCGTGGAGACTGGCGCTGTGATCGCCACTTGAATCTGCGTCGCTTGAACAGCGCTCGCCTGCACGGCTGCCGCCGCCTGAGCAGCCGCCGTCGGGGTTGCGGCATTGTTCGATTCGGCCGGATTGGAGATCGCGGGGT
The DNA here is from genome assembly GCA_036266155.1 of Gemmataceae bacterium. Classification (GTDB taxonomy): domain Bacteria; phylum Planctomycetota; class Planctomycetia; order Gemmatales; family Gemmataceae; genus SIAJ01. The sequence goes on from DATANR010000435.1 coordinate 17,569, forward strand.
TCGCGGGCGTCGCGGCTGGCGTGTGAGCAGCCACGTGCGGCTGAGCGATCACCGATCCCGTGCCTGAACCGACCTCTGCCGATTGGCCTGAATCCGCGGGCCCGCCATCGTTGCCGCTCACCACGACCGGCGGCGGTTGCGTTGGTTGCACCGGCTCCGTCGGTTGCGTCCCGTGGTAGCCCCAGTAGCCGCCGAACCCAAAGGGCTCGTGAATCACGATGATCGGCTCGACGAAACGCACGTTGACGACCGTGCCGTCCGCGATGACGCCGCGGGTTTCCCAAGTTGCAGTCGCGAAGGTGACGTACGGTTGGCTCGTCGGGGCCGCGAAGTGCGACGGGCCTGCGAACATGAAGTACGAGGACGGCAGAGCGCGATCCTCGATGGACTCGACGTTCAATGATCGGAAGTTATTGCGCATCGGAGGACTCACGGGAGGGACTGTGGTCAGTCCGTGAACTCAGAGACGGTACGGCTAGGGTGTATCTTACGCACGTGCGAATCGGGATGTCTAGCCTTCGCTTGGTTTGGTTCCAAAACACAAACCCACAAAACGCACGGACGGTCCGGATGAAGGGGGGAGTCTGGTCGCGGGAGTCTCGCCAATCCTGCCGAGACCGCTCACCCCCCTCATCCGGACCTACCGCAATTTCCGTCGGCGAACATGTTGATTTCGACTTATTCGGACACGTACCCGTCTTGGCCATAGGCGAGCACGGAGAATTCGAATCCAGCTGAACCACCTACGCATGGGCGTCCCCAGTAATCCTGGAGGCCGGCCGCCGGACTCCCTCAAGTTCGGCGGCACGGCATCCAGGTTGCCTCCGGGCTAGCCGGCGGCAAATAAATAGAGGCGGATCGACCGTTCGCGGCTCGTCCGGTCGTCGACCTCCGAATAAGTAATCGCGCGTTCGATGGAAAAGCGGGCGCTCGAGATACTCATTTTTTGGCTCGCACCCTAAGCCGTTCTTCAGACTGAATTTCTGGCCGAGCATCTCGGCAGCGGAGGGTAGGTTCAACGACGGCGTGCTCGGCTTCACGACGGCGGCCAACGAAATCTACTTCGCGGCCGGCTGAAACATGTACACCGGCGCTGATCCGGCCTGGATCGCGGCGAACCAGTTCGACTTCCAGACGCTGGCGACGCACGAGTTGGCTCACGCCCTCGGTCTGAGCGAAAGTGCCGACCCGAATTCGGTCATGTACGAGTACCTGGCGCCGGGCATTGGTCCGGCACGGGTTCACCGAGACGAACCTCGCGCTCATCAACACCGATGCGGATCGGTTCATGAAGCTGGCGGCGCCAGTAAAGATCACTCCGCCGGCGGTGTTGATGCCGATGCAGGTCGCAAGCCCAACAGCGCTCGCGGTCGGGTTGCCGGCTCTGGGAATCAGCGACGCCACGGCAAAGTCAACGTTTGGTGGGCGACCAAGCCAAGCCGGTCCGAGCAACCCAGTCCTCGTTGGCGGCGCCGGCGACGATTTGCAACTCGGCCAACCCGGCCGCGACCTCTTGATTGGCGGCTTTGGCGGGGCTGCACGAACGGTCGACGGCGATGATGCCACCAGTTCTGGGATCACGGAGTTGGATTCGATCGAATTGGAAGGGCGCCTGTCAGTCGACTGACGAGCGGGCAACAATGAAGCAGCCCGCGGGCGCGACCAAAGAAATGGTCGCTCCTGCGGGCTGTCGTTCTTCACTTCGACCGCATTAGACAGAAATCGGTTGGCCCATCTTCTTTAACCATCGGTAATGCGATGCGAGCCCGGCCCGGAATGTCGGCTTCATGCGATAGGGGATGCCGTAATCCTGGCACGTTTCTTCGACGATCCGCGCGATCGCCGGATAATGCACGTGGCAAACCTGCGGGAACAGGTGGTGTTCGATCTGAAAGTTCAGCCCGCCGAGCCACCAGGATAGCGGCTTGTTGTGTGGGGCGAAATTCACCGTCGTCTCCACTTGATGCTCGGCCCAGCCATGTTCGAACCGGCTCGACTTTTCATCGGGCATGGGGAACTCGGCCTCGCTGACGCAATGGGCGAGCTGGAAGACGATGCTCATCGCCACGCCCATGACGCCGGTCACGATGAAGTAATACAGGATGACTTGCCAGGCGGGGTGAAAGAACATGGGCACCGCCACCATCCACGAATAGGACCACACTTTGCCGGCGACAAAGACAAACAGGTCCCAGCCGCGCGGCCGCGGAATTTTGTGCGGACCCATGTAGCCGGTGATGACCTCTTTGAAGTCGCCGTACAGGTGCCAGCGCGACGCGGTGATGCCGTAGAGCATGAACAGGTAGATGTGCTGCCAGCGATGGAACCAGCGCCGCTTCTGATGCGGCGTCACGCGAACGATCGAGCCGATTTCCACGTCCGTATCGACGCCCGTCACGTTGGGATACGTGTGGTGGATGATCACATGCTTCCACTTCCACAGGTAGGAACTGGCGCCGAGAAAATCGAGCGAATAGGCCGCCAGGCGGTTCACCCAGCGGCGTCGCGAATAAGCATGGTGCCCGCCGTCGTGCTGGATGCTGAATCCAATGGCGGCCATGGCCATGGCGAGTGACACGGCCGCGGGGAGCGCCTGCCACCAGGTCTCGACGACGAACACGAGCAACACCCACGAACCAACCAACCACGTCATGATCGCGGCCGTCTTGAAATACATCGAGAATTGATCGCGCTCGCGCTTGCCGTTCTCTTTGAAATAGGCATCGACCCGACGGCGAACTTCCGCCTGAAAACCATCATCGGCCGTGAACTTGGGTCGTGTCTGCGCAATCGTCGGGCGTGAACTATTGGGAGCTTCGAGCAAAGCGTTTGGCATTCTCTGACTCTGGGGGCGATAAGGAACCGGGCAGGGAAGTCTAACGTCCGTTACGTCGTATGTCGAGTCCGTCATGAACATTTCGCCGTATATGAACGAGCCGCCATCTCGTGGACGGATCGAAAAGCGGTGGGGAGTTTGACGCTGAGACAGAACGCCGCATGCAGGTCTCAGCAGGGAGCAGAGGGTAGGGATTAACGCAACCGCTCGCGCGATACGATCCAGTTGTCTACGGGCCGAGCAACAATGGGATTATCAGTAAGAGCGTGCGGAAGGCAACTCCGATTCGCAAAGTCGCGGCCGCCACGCAGGAATTTCACAAACAAATGCGCAAGAGCCGCTGACATTGCCGAAAATTCAATGGCCTATTGGCCCCGTAAATAGCTACATTAGTTGCGGTGGGCGGGAATATCCCGCCCGGACGTCGAACCGATCGCATCCCCGTCCCGCAGACTCCCGGCCCATCGGGACAGCCCGACAGGCGAAGCCATCTGGCGGGACTTCATCCCTGCCCGTTCCCTGTCCCCCGTGCCCGTTGTTCGGGTTCGGCTGCCATATCTCGTCATGTGTTTGTCGTTCGGCTGGGAGGAAATTGTGAGCAAGAACTTGTACGTCGGGAACTTGGCCTTTGGGACCACCTCCGCGGACCTCGAACAGCTGTTCGGGACCTTTGGCAGCGTCACCAAGGCCCAGGTCGTTACTGACCGCGAGACCGGCCAGTCGCGCGGTTTCGCATTCGTCGAAATGGCAGGTGGCGGCGATGAAGCGATCAAGGCCCTGAATCTGAGCCAGTTCCAGGGTCGCAGTATCACGGTGAACGAAGCCCGGCCACGCGAGGATCGGCCTCGTGGCGGCGGCGGCGGTGGTGGTGGCCGTGGCGGCTACGGAGGGGGTGGCGGTGGCGGTGGCGGCGGTGGGCGCCGTCGTTACTAGTCCGCGCAGTACGGACGAACTTACTTTGTCGCGTGTGCTGAGTTTCCGGCGCTGCCCTTAATGCGGTCGACGTATAGGGTTGCCCCGAGAATTCGGCACACTTCGTTTCCACCGATTTCTTTTTCGCACAAGGACCAGTGATGGCCCAGACAGAACCAATGACAGAAGATCGCAAGAAAGAGATTTTCGCTGCCCTGGTGGCTGCCCAAGATCGTGGGCTGGATGTTGCCCGATCCCGTGCCGACGTTGCCGGACGCTTCGGGATTACGCGCGCACAATTGGCGGACATCGAGCGGGAAGGGATGGACCACGAGTGGCCGCCCCTGAGCTGATTATTTGAACTTGTCTTGTCTCGAATGGATTGGCACGCGGATGGAGTTTCGGCTTTGCGGGAAAAGCCGAAACTCCATTGCATTTAGCAGTTGTTATTCAGCGAGATTTAGCACTCGCTGAAACCGCTCTCGTCGCTGAGCACCGAGTCGAAGTCCGCCGCTCCGAGTCGCGTGGCAAGCTGATGGAACTCGTCCTCAAAGTGTGCGGCACTGTGATGTAAGTGCGCCGCCTCCGCGATCAGCACAATCTCGTTATCGCGGCGGACGCCATGCCGCCGCAAGATACGGCGGAACGGCTTCAAATCGCGCGCGTAGACGAAGAGCAATTTGTGCTCATCCAGCTGCACTTCGATGCGGCGACCGGCCGCGACCACGGCGACACCCGTACACCCGTCATTGAGCAACAGGTCTTCGAAGTCGCAGAAGTGGCTCATCAGCACGGGCAGATCGATATCGCCGCGACGCAGATCGAGATGTCGATCGCCCCGGCTGCCGTGGCTCGTCTCAAGGACCGCGTGAACGCGCTCGCCCAGTGGCGCGAGCAGATCGAGGAAGACGTCGAAGAGACGTTCCGCCGACACCGCCGCGCCCAGCACTGGCAGGCAAATCTGCGTCTCTGCGTCGCGGAATCGGCTCAGGCGATAACCTTCGCGGGGTGGAACCGGAACGCCGGGCCCGGGCCGGACGGCGTCGGTCAACAGGAAGTCGCCGTATCGGTTCTGCCGAACGTGCGACGGGGTGGTTTTGATCACGGTTCGATCGGCCCTCAAAAGGGTCGGGTGAGATTCGTTCAGTAGAAAGCTCGGGGGTTCATCAGGAGGTGTCGGGATCATTATATCCACCCGACTCCACTGTCCGACCCGGCCTGCCTGATTTTAGCACGCGGTCCAAGTCAAACGGGGTAAGCTGGCGAGGTTTCCCGTGAATTCCGTTTCGCGGTGGTGGGGCAATTCATTCCGGTCGGGATGTCCCGACCGGTCCGGAAAAGCAGCCTACAATCGGGTAGGAGGCGGGGTTACCCCGCCGTCCTCCCACACCACCGGACGTACTTGCGTATCCGGCGGTTCCTAACTGGGTTGTAACGCCTCGTACCGACGAACGAGATTCACCAGCCCAAGGGCATCCCACCAACTGGTG
>DATANR010000436.1:0-18329 GCA_036266155.1 Gemmataceae bacterium
CTATACATCTATTGCCAATGCAATTCTCCTTTACTCCGATCCGCGAGGTTCAATCATGAAAATCCACGTCATCTTCTACAGCACCTACGGTCACGTTTTCCGCATGGCCGAAGCGGTCGCCGAGGGAGCGAAGCAAGTGGCCGGCGCCGACGTGTCGCTCTTCCAGGTTGCAGAATTGTTGCCGCCCGAGGCGCTCGCGAAGATGGGCGCCGATAAAGCAAAGCAAGCGTTCGCGCAAATTCCTACTGCCGATCCGAAGAACCTGGCGGATGCGGACGCCATCATCTTCGGCACGCCGACGCGCTTCGGGAACATGGCGGCGCCGATGCGCTACTTCCTCGATCAGACCGGCGGGCTTTGGATGAAGGGCGGTCTTGTCGGCAAGGTCGGCAGCGTCTTCGTGTCGACGGGCACGCAGCATGGCGGCCAGGAGACCACCATCACGAGCTTCCACTCGACGCTGCTGCATCATGGGATGATGATCGTTGGCGTGCCCTACAGCTGTCCCGAGTTGGTGAATATGAACGAAATTACCGGCGGTTCGCCTTATGGCGCCGGGACGCTGGCAGGCAGCGACGGTTCGCGGCAACCGACCGCGAATGAGCTGGCGATTGCTCGTTTTCAGGGCCGGCATGTCGCGGAAATCACGAAGAAATTGGTTGGTAGTTAAGGCACCGCGTTTGCTCTAATGGCCGCGAGCCCAATTCCCGGTTCAGGAGAGCCACGATGATCGCGACTGCCGACCGACCGACCGCCGAGGAGCTGGATCAGCTCGACGATTTGTTGAATGCGGAATCGCTCAGTCGTGTTGATCTTGTGTTGAAGCTTCGGCGCATTGAACAAGGACTGCGCGACCACGGCCGCGAACTCGACCGATTTGACGGTCTGATCGATGAAGCGGACAAGGTAAATCGTATGTCGCTGGCACGCGAGGATGATCGCTTGCGAACCGAGGGGGCCAAACTCGTGGATGAGTTGGCGTCTCTGCGTTTGTCCGCCAGCGGACGTGCGAATGACGCCGAGTTGCGCCAATGGGGCGCGAATGTCGTGATGATGCTTCGCGAGCATCGCGATGCCGAGTCGAGCCTCGTGTTAGAGAGCGTCGATACGGAGGTTGGGGCAGGGGACTAATGGCGCTTGTGGGTTTGGGGTGAGCATGACGCTTGCCCATCGTCAGCTTTTCATTTCTCAACTCGATTTGTTTCTTGACATATGCTTGTTCGGTCGTTGAAATGTTCTTCGTCGGCGGTTTGTATCGGCAATTCAGCGCACCCTTTCGATTTGCCAGTTCATAGTTGCTGAAAGGCAGCGACCATGGGCCGAACGCTCGTCTACGTCCTGGTGTCGGTGATCCTGTTGAGTGGGATCGGCATTTGTGCGTTCTTGATACTCGCCAAGCCGGCATGGCAAGAGGAAGAACCGCCGCTGTTCGAAGCCAAGGGCACGGCCTGCGACCTCTCGGAACGTGTGCCGGTATTGCTCAATCGCGGCCCCGAGATCAAGGACGGCTTCCGCGGCGATGTCCATCCGATGCTGCGCTCGCCTGGCGAGATGAAGGTGGCGGCCGCCTGGAAGTTCGACAAGTCGCAGGAAACCGATACGGCATTTCCGCTGGCGCCGCGCAAGCTGCAGGAGATTCTTCTGAACCTTGCGGTCGCTGTGCCGACCAAAACTTACACGGCCCGCGATTTCTCTGCTTTTCTGCCGGCGGAAGAACCGCAAGAAGTCGGCCAAACCTGGGCGCTCGATTCGGACAAGCTGATCGACTTCTTGAAGCAGTTCCATCCGGCGCCGTCAATGCATCTCCTCGCACGTGGTCGTCGAGCCGGACCGGACGGAGCGTTCGCGACCCTTCGGGCCATCTCACCGACGCATATTGACATCGTGTTTCGGGTCCATGCCGAGTACGACGTGATGCCTGCTCAGTACAAGGATCGCTTGCCGATGCCCGGCGCCTGGTACTCGCCGTCGAGCTTTCTAGGCCGATTGGTGATCGATCGTGAGGCCGGCGCTGTTGAATATTTTCGCCTGGCGCTTCCGAACGACGACCGCCACAACGTCCACTGCACGCTGTCCAATGGCTTTGATGAAGGTGAAGTACACGGGTGGATGCGGATCGAACGCATGGAACTGGTCGCTGGCAACAAGGCACGCGTCGACGGCTTGACCTGGACCAACGAAATGGCAGCGACCGACGCCCAGTCGCGGCTAACCAAGATCTTCTATCGGTTCAAGGACATTGACTGGGTCCCGTTTGAGAAGGCCGAGGAGATCGCCCGACAAAAGAAGAAACCGATCTTTGTCGTGGTGGCCATGGGGTCCCTCGACAATCAAACGTGTTGACCGGGCGGTATCGATTTGAGAGCAGGTCTGCTCTCCCAGACAAAAGTGATTCAACGGCTCAACGAACAGTTCGTGTGTACGACGCTGACCTACCCCGAGGTCTGGCAGTTGTCGGAGCAAGGCAGTAAGCTTGCGCGGCAAGTCGTGCAGCGCTGGTCCATTCCGCTCGTTCTCGTGTTTCTGAACCCGGAGAGCGACTTCGTATTCCGGCTCAGTTCGCTGTCGGAATTGAACGAGGTCCATCCGGAGACGACACGCCGGACCGAAGCGCCTCAAAAGCGCGGAACCGACGCCGACGCGAACAATATGCGCGTCTTCTTCGAGCACGTGGATAAGTATTTCCCGAGATAGTTCTTGTTCCCCTCTCCCCCCGCTTCGGGGGGAGAGGGGTTAGGGGTGAGGGGGGTTGGCGCGTGCTGGGAGAGGACGCGCATTCTTAACTTAGCGAGCGTTAACCCCCCCTCACCCCAGCCCTCTCCCCCCGAAGCGGGGGGAGAGGGAGTAAAACCCAATCGCACGCTTGAACGTCGATTTCCCTCCGTTCCCTCCGTTCGTGCATATCACATCTTCGCCGGGCTACCCCGCCCCTCTCACCCATTTGCGGAGATACAGCTTTGACCCGCTTCACCTGGACGTGGCTGGCGAGTTTGTTCGTTGCCGCGTGTCTGTCGGCCGCGGAACTGCCGAAGCCGATGGTCACGGGACTCAAGAATCCCGAGTCCGCATGCATCGGAATGGATGGCCGGATCTATGTGACGATCATCGGCGAAGACAAGGATGGCGATGGCTCGGTCGCCGTCATCGAGGGCGACAAGGCCGTTCCGTTTGCTACCGGGCTCGACGATCCGAAGGGAATGGTTGCGTTCAAGCAGTTCCTCTTTGTTGCGGACAAGAAGAAGGTGGTACGGATTGACCCGAAGGGTAAGGTGACGGTCATCGCCGACGAAAAGGCGTTTCCGAAGCCGCCGTTGTTCTTGAACGATCTGGCCGTCGACGAAATGGGCGTGCTCTATGTCAGCGATTCGGGCGACTTGAAGGGTGCCGGCGGCGCGATCTTTAAGATCGACCAGAAAGGCAAGGTCACGCTGCTCGCCGACGAGAAGATCAACCCGGCCGTCGGGTTTCCCAATGGCGTGTTGAACGACGGCATGAACCATTTGTTGTTCATCAACATGGAGACTGGTGAATTGCACCGGATGGCAGTTGCGAATGGTTCATCCGAGAGAATCGCCGACGGCATGGTGGGTGGTGACGGTCTCATCTTCGACGCGTTCGGCCGGCTGTACATCACGAGTTGGCGCACTGGCAAGCTTTGGGTGATCCCACGGCCGAATGCGAAGCCGATCCTGATGGCCGAGGGTTTTCAGGCGGCCGCCGACCTGGGCTATGACAGGATCAAGAATGTGTTGCTCGTTCCCGATATGAAGGCGGGTACGCTCACCGCGATCCCAGCGCAGGTGCCGGGTGAAGAAGTGGATTTCTCGCCGCTCGCCCTGGAGCCGGAAGTCGCGTTTCCCGAACTCGAATGGACCGGCTGGGAAAAGGACAAGAACGGCAAGATCATGCCCCTTCGCCCCCTCATTCTGACACATGCGGTGGACGGATCCAATCGCGTGTTTGTCGCGACGGAGCAAGGCGTCGTTCACGTGTTCCCGAACGACCAGAGGGCGGCCAAGACGAAAGTGTTTCTCGACATCCAAAAGAAGGTGCGCTACGACGACAAAGAGAATGAAGAAGGGTATCTCGGCATGGCGTTCCATCCGAAATTTAAGGAGAACGGCGAGTTCTTTGCGCTCTACAACCCGAAGCGCTTGACCACAGTGATTAGCCGTTTCCGCGTCAGCAAGGACGATCCGGACAAGGCCGACCCGGCGAGTGAAGAAGTCATCTTCAAGATCGAACGGCCGTACTGGAACCACGCGGGCGGCACGATTGTTTTTGGGCCCGATGGCTACCTGTACGTCGTGCTCGGCGACGGCGGTCTCGCCAACGACCCGCACGAGAACGGCCAGAACCTTGGATCGCTGCTCGGCAAGATTTTGCGCCTGGACGTTGATCACAAAGGCGAGGGTACGGCCTACGCGATTCCGAAGGACAATCCATTCGTCGGACGCAAAGAGGTGCGGCCGGAGATTTATTGTTACGGACTGCGCAATCCTTGGCGCATCGCGTTCGATCGGCAAACGGGCGTCCTCTGGTGCGGCGACGTCGGCCAGAACCTCTACGAGGAAATCAACCACCTCACATCCGGCGGCAACTTTGGCTGGAATCGCCGCGAGGGCCTGCATCCATTCGGGCCGAAAGGACACGGTCCGAAGGCTGAGATGATTGAGCCGATCTGGGAGTACAACCATGACACCGGCAAGTCGATCACCGGCGGCGGCGTCTATCGCGGCACCCGCGTCCCGGAACTACAGGGCCATTACCTCTACGCTGACTACGTAACGAACAAGCTCTGGGCGTTGAAGTACGACGACAAGTTGAAGCGCGTCGTCGCCAATCACTCGATTCCCGACAAGGGTGTGCCCGTCATGTCGTTCGGCGAGGACGAGCAAGGCGACATGTACTTCATGACCTACACCGGCACTGGCCGCGGCATCTATCGGTTTGCCAAATCGGCGACGAAATGATGGCGAAGGGCCGCGGCGTCGATTAACAATGAGGCGAGGGCCATCGTGCGATGGACCTCGCCTCCTTCCATTCCAGGTGATCCCATGCGACTCTTCTATTTCATCCTGTTGCTGATCTTTCTTGGCGCCGTCGTTGCGTTTGCCGTGCAGAATCGCGATGCTGTGGCGATCAAGTTCATGGACTGGAATGAGAGCTATCCGTTGCCGCTCTTGCTCGGGGCGGCGTACGTGCTCGGCATGTTCAGCGGGTGGACGGTGGTTGGCTTGATTAGGCGTTCGCTGCGCCGCGTCGCGGACGAACGGTGATTTGGCACACCGGATGCACAACTGAGTGATGTCACACGATTGGAAAATCGGACATTCACGACGAGGTGCATCATGGGCACGATCCTGCTGATCGTTTTGATTCTGCTGCTTGTGGGAGCGATCCCGTCCTGGCCGCATAGCCGGTCATGGGGTTATGGGCCGAGCGGGGCGCTCGGGCTCATCCTGGTGATTCTGTTGGTGCTGTTGTTGTTCGACGTTCTGCCGTGGGGTTTCTCGTACCGTACTGTTCCTTGAACCATATGTTCGGGCGAGCGGAGCGGCGTCAGCCGCCCGATGACCACATCATCGGGCGGCTGACGATGCTCCGCTCGCCATTTGCTTTGAACCCGTCTGCGAATTGACCCCTCTCTATAACAACCGTTTCCGAGAAACTTGAGGGGCCCATTCCATGGCCGAGTGGCAGCGGACACACACGTGCGGCGAACTGCGCGATACTCACGTCGGACAGGTCATTCTTCTGAATGGCTGGGTCAACACGTACCGCGCCTATCCGAATCAGGTGTTCATCGACCTCCGCGACCGCTACGGGCTCACGCAAGTCGTATTCGAGTCGGACGACAAGGCACTTCTGGAATTGGCCAATAGCCTCGGCCGCGAGTTCGTCGTCAGCGTTCGCGGAACCGTGCGGGCACGGCTGCCGGGCAAGGAGAATATCAAGCTCGCGACGGGCAAAGTTGAGGTGCTGGCGCAATCCGCGCGCGTCTTGAACGCGTGCCCGACGCCGCCGATCGAGATCAACGAGTTCGGCAACGAGTTGGCGAACGAAGATATTCGTTTGCAGTATCGCTACCTCGACCTGCGCCGGAAAACGCTGCAAGACACGCTGATTCTGCGCCATCGGCTTTGCAAGGTGATCCGCGACAATCTCGACGCGCAGGGGTTCCTCGAAGTTGAGACGCCGCTTTTGGGCAAGAGCACGCCGGAGGGGGCGCGCGATTACCTCGTGCCGAGCCGCATCTATCACGGCGAATGGTATGCGTTACCGCAGTCGCCGCAGTTGTACAAGCAGCTTTTGATGGTCTCGGGATACGACAGGTACTTTCAAATCGCACGCTGTTTGCGCGACGAGGACCTGCGTGCCGATCGGCAGCCGGAGTTCACGCAGCTCGACGTCGAAATGTCGTTCGTCGAAATGGAAGATGTCTTCCGCGTGATGGAAGGGCTGAGCGCCGAGGTGATCGAAAAGTGTCTCGGCGTCAAGGTCGCGTTGCCGTTCCGCCGGATGACTTATGCGGAAGCGATGAGTAAGTACGGCTCGGACAAGCCGGACCTGCGCTTCGGCCTGGAAATCGTCGACCTTTCGGACATTGCGGGGCAATCCGAGTTCGCGGTGTTCAAGAACGCGCTCGCGAACGGCGGCGTCGTGCGCGCAATCAACGTGAAGGGGGCGGCCGACAAGGTTTCCAACACGATCCTCAACAAGGGCGAGTTGCCAAAGATCGCGAGCACCTACAAAGCCCAAGGACTGCCGTGGTTCAAGTACGAAGGCGACAAGTTCACCGGTTCGCTCGCCGGAGCGCTGGAAAAGTTCTTCCCGGAGCCCGTTAAGCAAGCGCTCAAGGAACGGCTCGGAGTGCAGAATGGGGACCTAGTGCTATTCGGAGCCGACAAGGAGTCGGTGGTGAGTGATGCGCTCGGGGCATTGCGGTCGCACCTGGGGAACACACTGAAGCTCTACCGCAATTGGTGGGATGAACGCAATGAATGGGACGCTGCCGAGGAGAAGGCGGCCAAGGAGCAGAAACGAGTTCCGCGGCCGTTCGTGATGCGGCCGGAGCATTTGAATTTGCTCTGGGTCATCGAGTTTCCATCGTTCATGTTCGACGAGGAGGAGCAGCGCTGGGTGGCCTTGCATCATCCGTTCACGTCGCCGCGCGATGAGGATTTGCAGTATCTCGAAACGGAGCCGGGCCGTGTGAAGGCGAAGGCGTACGACCTCGTGATGAACGGCTACGAGGTCGGCGGCGGGAGTATCCGAATCCATTCGCCGGAGGTGCAATCGCGCGTGTTCAAGTTGTTGGGCATGCCCGCGGAAGACGCCCAGGCTCGGTTCGGGTTCCTGCTCGACGCTCTCAAGTTCGGCGCTCCGCCCCACGGCGGCATCGCGCTCGGGCTTGATCGCTGGGCGATGATGCTGGCCGGCACGACCAACATCCGCGACGTGATCGCGTTCCCGAAGAATGCCAAGGGGCGCGACATGATGACCGGCGCCCCGGCACCGGTCGAAACGCGGCAGTTGAAGGATTTGGGATTGCGATAACTTGACTGTGAACGAAAGACGCAAAGCCGCGCTGACACCAGTTGTCGACGCGGCGTTTTCGTTGACGGTCCGCCGTGCAGTCGGATGGATTGTTCGGATTGGTCCACCTGCAGCGTCGACAAACTGCCGGCACTTCCGGTCGAATCGGCCAGATGGCCGATTCAAATTCCCGATATCCCACAGAGCCGCGCGATTCGTCGTACTGGGTAAACCGGGTACGACAAAACCCTCTGGCGCGTGGATCTTGAGGAAAAGCGATGAACTCCCTTGACCGGCTTGCTAATATTCTGCGCACGACTGCCTGGTCAGTGAGCCTGACGATGGCAGCGGGAGTAAGCGCCGTCGCGGCACAGACGCCGGTGCCGGCGAGCGTGGTCAAGCAAAGCGACTTTGCGGTCGATGCGTTGCCTCCCGCAACCATCATGACGCCGACGGCGCAAGCAATTGGCACCCCAGAAGCCGCTGCGCCAATGAAAACGGCCGTTCCACCGACCGGCGTGTTGGAACCACTTGCCACGCTTTCACCCAGCGATGTGATATCGTCCGCACCCGCGGCAACGCTGGCGTCACCCAAGTGGCAGACGCCGTTGCCGCGAGTGGGCAACATCGTCATTCCACAATCAGGTCCCGGCTACTATTCCGCGCTCGACCAAATTATGGGCCAGTGTCGCGAAGGCCCGCCGAAGTACCCCTATCCGCGCGTCAGCCCCATCATGATCCCCAATTACGACGTCAACTGGTCGTACTTGAAGGACCCGAACAACACCGATTGGGACTATGCCGACAGCCTTAAGTGGATTCCGGTCTGCGACGGTGTGACGTTCACCACCGGCGGCGAATTCCGCTATCAGTTCCGCAACGACGTGAACAGCAACAATCGGTTGACCGGAGTTGCCGACGCCTACAACCTGTATCGGACTCGAGCCTACGGCGACTTGTGGGTGCAAGACTGGCTGCGCTTCTACGGCGAGTTCATCTACGCGGATTACACGAATCGCACGCTGGCGCCACTGCTTCCCGAGTCGAATCGCGGCGACGTCTTGGATCTCTTTGCCGACGTGCGTGTGTTCGGCGACGACGCCAGCCCGGTCTATCTTCGGGTCGGCCGGCAGGAGCTGATTTACGGTTCCCAACGGCTGATCAGCTCGAGTGATTGGTTCAACACGCGTCGGCCGTTTCAAGGCGTCAAGGCATTCACCCGCACCGAAAACTGGGACCTGGACGTCTTCGCCGTCCAACCTGTGCTCGTCCAAGCGGGGCGGCTCGACGAAGTCGATCACAATCAATGGTTCAGTGGAGCATGGTTCACTTACCGGCCGTCCGCCGGGCAAAACGTCGACTTGTACTACTTGAACCTCGACAACAGCAATCGCGGCGTGGCCATTGGCCGGAACGGCGTCAAGGGGACGTACAACGTGAGCACGCTCGGAGCACGCTATACCGGCACACTGGACAATTGGCTGTGGGATGCCGAGGGGATGCTGCAATTCGGTTCGCACGCGAACCAATCGATCATGGCCAACGCGTTCTCGGTTTATGGCGGGTACGACTTCAAAGGCGTGTTCTGGAATCCGCAACTCTGGGTCGGCGTTGATCACGCAAGTGGCGACTCCAACCCGGGCCTTACCGGCACCCGACACACGTTCAATCAGCTCTTCCCGTTCGGTCACTATTACTTCGGGTACACCGACCTCGTCGGCCGTCAGAACGTCAACGACGTGATGGTCCAGGCGGCCGTGTTTCCGGAGAATTGGATTACGTGCGTCGCCCAGTTCCACACCCTTCGGCTCGATTCGAGCCGCGACGCGCTGTACGGCGCGGCGGGGGCTGTCGTGCGGCAGGACAAGACGGGCCGGGCCGGGAACAACATTGGCAATGAGGTCGACTTCACGACCAACTTCCACCTGACCAACCACTCGGATGTGCTGATTGGCTACTCGCAGTTGTTTGCGGGCAGCTTCATCAAGAACACGACGCCACCGGGAAACGCCGCCAGGCGTGCCGCACAGGAAGTGGATCCGTCGGTATTTTACGTCCAGTACTCTTATCGCTGGTGATCGGACAAAACGTCGGACGTGTGAATGAGGCCGCGCCAAGGTTGGCGCGGCCTCGAGTTTGTTATCGCTTTGCCGGTGTCGCGGCCGGCGGGACCGCCGTGACCACAGGCGCCGCGACGCACGTCGTGCACGCTTCCTCGCATTTCGGCACCTGCTTCTTCACGAGCAACGTCTTCGTTCGCGTCTCGCCAGTGGGGCCGTCGCAGTCGCTGCCGAGGCCGCAGCAACTCAGGAGCATGTCAAAACACGACCGGCTGGCCATGCAGTGCTCGCGCGTGACGGTCGAGTAAACCGTCTTCTTGGCTGGCTTCACTTCAGGAGTGCAAGCCGGACCGGCGCACTTGCCGGGCAGGCAGATCCCGATTGACGGCGTGCTATACACAACCGGGCCGCTGACGACGGTACCGCCGAGCATTACTGGCGCGGCCGTTGGCGGCGGCAGTGGTGCCGCGGTCGGTGGCGCTTGGGCTGTGGCCCCGGCCGCGGCGATCAAGCCAATCGCAGTGGCTAGGAAAAACGATCTCAAGGTATGCTCCTTTTTCATTTTCGTGGCATAACATTCCAGGTTTTGCGCACCGGCAGTTGGCGATCTTCCTTTTCAAAAAAGTGCGTTTTCCGCGGGTTTTTGGGTAAGGTCGCCAAGATCGCCACGCTTTTGCCACACCCCCCTGAGGATTGCATTTCATTGCACGCGACAATCCAAGATCGGAATCTTATGTCACGCGAACGCTGACCTAAAACTCGAGGGCCGCACGCACGTTGAAGCTCTGAACGTTGCCGCTCGTCGCGCCCTGCGGTAACACTCGTTGCCCATTGACGTAGTTGAACTGGATCTTGACGTTCGAGTTCCAATACCAGTTCAGGCCAATCGTACTTTCGCCATACCGGCCGCCGTTGACGGTGCCGTCGTTCAGGTCCACGTAGCCGAAGCGGTATGCGATTTCCCAGGCACCCAGCCCATAGGCCAGGTTGCCGTTCTCGTCGCGCACCAAGAAGAACGGCTCGAACGGCTTCACGCGGTCGTACTTGCCGAAGCGCCGGTCGTAACCACGTTGCTCGCCGGTGAGGAAGTACCCGACGGCGGCGTAAGCACCGTTAAATGTGAGATTCCCTTGCCGCTTGCCCGAGGCGTTAACGGGATAGACGGCGTTCTCCACCTGGTTGGTCGTCCACTCGGCCTGGGCCCAGACCGGCCCGGCGTAGGCCAGGTACTCAAAGTTCAGCGACTGCACGTTGTCGGCAATGATGGGGCCAGTATCGATCACGCGATTGGAGTCACCTTGCAGGCCGACCGCATCGCGGACGCCGGGCCGAACCCGAAAGCGCACCAGATCCGAGTTGAGCGTCACCTTGTTGGACGGTAGCGTGACGATGGTGCCGCCATTGAAGTCGGCGGGCGTCGAGCCGTTGCGGATCTGGTACGACGCACCCAGGTGCAACAGATAGCGGCCTTCATCCTCATAGATCGGCAAACCGCTGATGCGGCCGGTGAACGCGTACTTGCCGTCTCCGAACGAAGCGCCATTGAATTGGTTGAAGTAGTCGACGCGGTGGAACATCTGCTGCGATGTGATCCGCTGATCCAGGAAGTTCTCGTTGAAGAAGATGCCCGGCGCGAATTCCTGGTAGAACGCATCGAATGCTGCCGAGCGCTCGTTGAACGGCTGGAACCGACTGCTCGTGTATGCTTCGAGCCCGAACGGCACGTGCACCTGGCCGAGGCGGATCGCGTCGAAGAACGGCAGGTCTTTCACGCCCACGTACGACTCATCGAACAACAAGCTGTTGTAATTCTCGAAGTCCGCCTCGAATTTGAACTCGACAACCTGATAGATCGTGCCGTCGCCGACCAGTCGGGCGCGACGGACGAAGAATCCGTCCTGGAGGTCGCCAATGCCATCGCCGACGCCGGTCTTGCCGATCAGCGGCGACTTCGCCGCCAGCGTGGCCGATCGCCTCAAGAACGGCGATTGATCCCACCAGACGCCGTCATACATGAGCCGGCCGCCGAAGTGGACGCTGAACGCCTCATCCTCCGACTTGAAGCGCAAGCCACCCCAGTCCCAGGTGACGTTCAATTTAAGATCGTCGCCGACGACATGGCCCGCGGCCGCCTTCCTTTCCGCTTCAGCTTTCTTGGCGGCCTCAACCTCGGCAAGCTTGGCCTTCACGCGATCGTCGATGAGTTTCTCGAGCGCCGTTGGTTGCAGGCCCGGTGTTGGTGCGGTTGGCGCGGCCGAGGGCGCCGG
This sequence comes from Gemmataceae bacterium, assembly GCA_036266155.1. Taxonomy (GTDB): domain Bacteria; phylum Planctomycetota; class Planctomycetia; order Gemmatales; family Gemmataceae; genus SIAJ01. The sequence goes on from DATANR010000436.1 coordinate 11,867, forward strand.
TGTGCTCTTGGGCGCTCCCGTGGTCGGAGCCGGCGCGGGTGGGCTCGTGTTCTGAATCGTCACGATGGTCGGTTGACCCGGATCGGCAAAGCTGCTGGCGGCCGGTTGAGCGACGGGAGCCGGTTGAGTGGCCGCTGGAGTCGGTTGACCGACCGGGACCGAAGGCAGCCGCGGCCCACTCGCGGTCGGCGCCGGCGGCAAGTTGTATGGGAAAAGACCTTGGCCGCCGTCAGTCGTCTTGGGAGCCGATTGGCCGTATGCGACTGCCGAGCCGATGGTTGTGGCTAGACTTGTCGCCAACAGGGTGGCGGCCCATCGTCGCGTGCGCATCGCTGCCTCGTCCCGCTTTTGCGGATTTTTCGGATCGTAGCGATTAGTTCGGTTGTTCCGGTTAGGGAAGATAAGGGAAATCTTCCGGATCGACTGATCCGCGCCAATCTTCACAATCGCCCCATTACCGGCCAGCATGCCCCTGGTTCCATACAACGTGTGCTTTCGCGGGGCCGACCTACGTCCGGGCTGTCCGGTCGAGGGCGCCGCGCGGTTCTTGCCCATGTGTGTCTTGCGATGAGTCAGAAGACCTGGGGCGGGCGTTTCAACGTTGCGACCGACAAGCTGGTCGAGCAGTTCACCGAATCGATCAGCTTCGACAAACGGCTCTATCCGCAGGACATTCGGGCCAGCCAGGCACACGCGCGCATGCTGGCCACGGTCGGCATCTTGACCGCGGCCGAGGCCGGCCAAATCGTCGCCGCGCTCGACGCCGTCAAGGCCGACATCGAAGCCGGCCGGATGGAATACCGCACGTCGCTCGAAGACATCCACACGCACATCGAGGCCGACCTCATTCGCCGGCTCGGTGACCTCGGTCGCAAACTGCACACGGCCCGCAGCCGCAACGATCAGGTGGTGACGGACGTCAAGCTCTGGGTTCGCGAAGCGATCGACGACCTCGACAACCGGCTCGCCAATCTGCAACGTGCGTTTCTCGATTTCGCCGAGCGCGAACGCGACGTGGTGTTGCCCGCGTACACGCACATGCAACGTGCCCAACCGGTTCTCGCGGCGCACTACTTCCTGGCTTATGTCGAGAAGTTCCAACGCGATCGCGACCGGCTCGTGGATTGTCGCAAGCGCGTGAACATCTTGCCGCTCGGCGTGGCCGCGCTGGCTGGGACATCGCTGCCGATCGATCGTCATGAAGTCGCCAAGCAGTTGGGCTTCGACGACGTGTGCCGCAATAGCCTCGATGCGTCGAGCGATCGCGACTTCGCGGCCGAGTTTGTTTTTTGTTTATCGCTGACCGCGGTGCATCTGAGCAACTGGGCGGAGGAGTGGATCCTCTGGACCACGACGGAGTTTGACACGATCGAATTGCCGGACGAGTTCTGCACCGGCTCCAGCATCATGCCGCACAAGAAGAACCCGGACGTGCTGGAGTTGACGCGCGGTAAGACCGCACGCGTGATCGGCCATTTGCAGCACTTGCTCGTTCTGCTGAAAGCTCTGCCATTGGCATATAACCGCGATCTTCAGGAGGACAAGCCTGCGATCTTCGACTCATTCGATACTGTCGCCGGGGCTCTGGAAGTGGCGGCGCCGCTGGTAGCGAAAGCCCGGCTAAACCGCGCGAGCATTGCCGCACGTCTCGAAGACGGGTTCCTTGATGCGACGACGCTGATGGAGTTTCTCATCGCTCATGGCGTGCCGATGCGGACGGCCCACGAGACGGTCGGCGGACTGGTCAAGGAATGTGAAGCGAAAGACTGCCGACTCGCCGATCTGCCGCGTGAGCGTTTCGAGGCGGTGTTGCCGGGGCAGGGCGGGGCGGTCGCCGGCGTTCTCGGCGTGCCGAACGCAATCAAGGCGTTTCAGAGTTTTGGATCGACGGCGCCAACGCAGGTCGCGGCGCAGTTGGCGGAGTGGACGAAACGACTCGGCGTCCAAATCGTTTAGCGTTCGAGCCGACGGCTCGAACGCTAAACGATTTCAATTCGCTTATACGATAACAAGAACCTCTATTTCTGACGTAGATCATGGACCATTTTAAGTATCGCGACCGCGTCCTGCACTGTGAAGACGTACCGCTCGCCGAATTGGCGGAAAAGTACGGCACGCCGCTGTTCGTCTACAGCCAGGCGACACTGCTTCACCATTTGGACCAGATTCAAACGTCGTTTGCGGAAGCCAAACCAATACTCGCGTTCAGCATTAAGACGAACGGCAACATTCACATTGCCAAGCTCATGCGCGAGCATGGGTCTGGGTTCGATGTGACCTCGGGCGGCGAACTGTACCGAGCCCTCTTGGCGGGCGGCGATCCGAAGCAAATCGTCTTCGCCGGAGTCGGCAAGACTGACGATGAGATGCGATACGCTCTTGAAACCGACATTCTCTTCTTCAATGTCGAGAGCGAACAGGAGTTACACAACCTCGGCCGCGTTGCCAAAGAGATGGGCAAAGTTGCGCGCGCGACTCTGCGGGTGAATCCGGACCTGCCGCCGAAGACGCATGCCAAGACCGATACGTCCGTCAAGGGCGTCAAGTTTGGGCTCGATATCGAGACGATTCTTGAGGTTGCGCAAGGTGTCGTCGGTATTCCCAGCTTGCAGGTTGTTGGTCTGCACATGCATTTGGGATCGCCGATCCTCTCGGCCGAGCCCTATCGGCAAGGCGTCGAGAAGGGCGTTAAACTCATCGCCGCACTCCGCAAGCAGGGCCACCCGATCCAATACCTCAACATGGGCGGCGGGTTCGGCATCCATTACCGCAAGCAGGAAGCGGCTCCGGCGAGTGCATTTGCTGATGTGATCCTGCCGGCGGTGCGGGAAACCAAGTGTCAACTGGTTCTCGAACCCGGCCGCTTCATCGTCGGCAATGCCGGCCTATTGCTGAGCCGCGTGATCTACACAAAGGAGTCGGGCGGTAAGCATTACATCATCCAAGATGCCGCGATGAACGACCTGATTCGGCCGACTTTGTACGACTCGTTCCACCGCATCTGGCCTGTGGCGCCCGCGGCCGGGCTGCCGGCGCCGCCGATGGATTACGAGGTAGCGATCTCCGAGACATTCCCGCAAAACGTCGTCGGCCCCGTGTGCGAGTCCGGCGACTTCCTGGCCAAGGATCGCAACCTGCCGCGGATGAAGCGCGATGATTTGCTGGCGACGTTTAGCGCGGGTGCGTACGGCATGGCCATGAGCAGCAATTACAACAGTCGGTGTCGGGCGGCCGAAGTCCTCGTTACAGGCCGCACGCACCGATTGATCCGTCGTCGAGAGACTTATGCGGACCTGGTCCGTGCGGAACAGGATTGCAACCCTTGACGCCGTGTGTTGAATTAGGGGTGAGAGTGCGCGCGCCGGCGCACCCCCTTCCGGAGGCACCCCCGTGGCCCGCCGACTCCTCTTTGTTATTCCCCTCGTTGCGCTGCTGCCCATGCTGGCGTCGGCCCAGAACGACTCCGAGTTTTACGCCACGCCGAAAACGGTGCCCGAGTTCTGGCGGGCGGCGCAATTCGAGATTCGGACCGGCAGCTACGAACGCGCGGCCGAGCGCCTCAAGGGCCTGCTCGACTTGAATCCGGACGAGAAGACGCTCTTCGACCTTGTTGACAAACCGCCGGCCGGCACGCAAGGGGGCATCGCCCAGTTCCTGCGGCTGCGTAATATTCCGCGCTGGTACCCCGCAGACCCGAAGGGCGGCGACAAGCGCAATGACGAAGCCAAAGCCACTGTCGAGACGCTGATCGGCAAGATCAGCGCGGCGATGGAGAAAGAGCTAAGCAACCCGGAGCGGATTCGTCGCTTCGCCAATGGCTTGGCCGGTCCGCCGGAAGAGTCGACGTTTGCACTTAACGAGTTGCGGCGCAGCGGCAAGGCAGTGCCGCCGGTCATTGCCACCATGCTCACGGAGAAACTGCCGCCGGATTCGCGATCGGCTATTCTCGCGGCCATTCCGCAGCTTGGCGCGGACACGGTGCCGGGGTTCCTCGTGTACTTGCCCGCTGCTGAATCAACTATTCAAGTCGAATTAATCGACGCACTTCAGGCTCGCGGCGACTATCGATCGCTGGCGCTCGAGGCCGGTACCGATCCGCTACCGACGCTGTGGTATCTGAACGGCAAGGCCGATTCGCCGGATTTGGTCAAATCAAAGGCTCACAATGCCATCGCCGCAGCGCTCTTGCGTGATCCATCCGCGGAAAAAGACCCAGAGTTGCGAACCGCGCCGGGCCAATTGACCGAATATGCTCGCAAGTTCTATGACGGTACCTCCAACCTGCCGAAACTGCCCGGCGATGCCGCGGGTCAGACTGACCACAACGTATGGATCTGGGACGGCAAGACGGTCAAAGAAGTCGCGATGACGCGTCAACAGGCCGTCGAGCATTATGGCCTCCGCTATGCTCGTTGGGCCCTCGACATTCAGCCGGGCTATGAGCGGGCTCAACGCGTGTTCCTCGGAATCGCCATCGAACATATCGCTCTGCGTGGCGGAGGCGGCCGGTCGCTCGCGAAAGTCGCGCCTGACCTTTATGCGGCTCTCGCTACTGCTCCGTTCGCGACGTTGTCCGACCTCTTGGATGAATCAATCCGCGATAAAAAGACTCCCGTGGTGCTTGCCGTCGTTCGTATCCTCGGCGAGCGGACGGAGGGCAAGGCATCGCGGCCGGTCGGCAAACCCGGCGAGAAAGCGGCCACGCCCGATCGGGACCTGCGGCCGGGGTTGTTGGTCAAAGCGCTCGATTATCCCGATCCGCGGGTTCAGTTCGCTGCCGCCGACGCGATCCTGAAGGTCCCTGGTGCCGGCGCACACGGGCGGAACGCCCAAATTGTCAAGATTCTTGCTGCAACTGTCGCCGGCAACCCGGATGAAGGGGCCAAGCAAAAGGCGATCATCGGCGACCCGGATCCGGTTCGGGCAGATGGTCTCGCCGCACTTCTTCAGCGTGTCGGTTTTGACGTTGAGGTCGTGCGGACCGGTCGGCAGGTCATGCGCCGCCTCCAGGACAAGGCCGACGTGGACCTGGTGCTCGTCGACCGTCACATCGCCGATCCCATGCTGCCCGACCTGTTACCGCAACTCCGCGCCGATTATCGTGCCCGGACGTTGCCCATCATGTTGGTCGCGTCGTCGGAAGGGCTGACGCCGGTCAACCTGCTGACAGCGCTGGCTCGCCTCGCGTGCGTGGTCGCCTTCGAAGATCTGCGGGACAATCCCATCATCGAAATCCCCGAGGACGGCAACAAGTCGATCGTCGAGCGCGTGCCGCATTCACCCGAAGAGATGCATCGGCTCATTTACGGTCGACACAATGCGCAGATGAAGCGCATGCAGGACGCCGTCGTGAAGGCAGGCTTCACGCTGACCGAGGAAATGATTGACCGGATTGAGTATTTCTCGCTGCAAACTTTCCATCCCGATTTGCTGCGCGCGTTTACGCGGCAACTGATCGATCAAGAACGGATCGTCTTGCGGCGTCTGATCCCCCGGCTGTTCCGTGACGAATTGGCGGAAGCGCCGAACTCTACTTTGAAGGCTCGAATCCGCGTCGACGATTTGCCGTCGAAGGAAGAGGCGGCACGCATTGTCGCGCTGATGAAGATCACGGCTGAATATGAGGGAGTGCTTCCCGCGCTGCGAATACCGGACTTCCAGAAAGTGTGGGACTCCATGTGGGACCCGGCGGTCCCGAAACTGCCGCCGTTGGCGCCCATCCGCAACCCGGACATCGAGAACCGGCTCGCTCGAACCGCTGCCGCCTACAAGAACGTCCACGTCGTTCCAGCCGTCTTTGGCGAGGCCGGCTTCAAGGAGCAGCTGGTTCAGGCGACCGATTCCGGAGCGCCGTTGATGCAGCCGGCCGAGAAGAAGGAGAACGCCAAGGCGGCGATGACGTGGCTGCGCAAGATGGCAGTCGGCGAGATCCCCGGTTACGCGGTCGCCCCGGCGATTCCGGCGATCCGGTCGGCGTTGTTCTCGGATGACCTGGCGCCCCTGGCGATCGACGCGCTGGTTCGGTTGCCGAGCAAGGACGGTCAACTCGACCTGGCCAATCTGGCGGTGGCCGCGGAGCGCCCCGTTCCGGTTCGGACGCAGGCGGCACAGGCCTTGATCGAGCATATTCAGACGTTTGGCCGTTTCGTCACCGACCCGCAGGCGGACGCGATCGTCACCGCTGCTCCGGCGACGGAGGACGTGGAACTGAAGGCCCGCTTGCTCGCGGTTCAGGGCATCTTGAAGTCGGATGCCAAGGCCACGGGCGACCGACTCAAGGGATACACACCGAAGCCGATCGAGGCTCCCAAGGACGACGCGGCACCGCCGAAGGAAAAGGAAGATCCGAAGGACAAGCCCGCCGAAAAGAAGGAATGAGGGGCTGGCGAACTCGTTACAATTCTCTCGGCCCGTCCGATTCCATCGAAGCGGACGGGCCGGAAAATTTTATCCGATAACGACT
>DATANR010000437.1:0-2330 GCA_036266155.1 Gemmataceae bacterium
ATTACACTGCCCCCGTTACGGCCGATCTAACCACGACAGCCGACGTCGATGTCTATCGCATGACGGGGGCACTGCTCGCTTCGAGCGCAACCGTGACAGTGCATGCCCAAGGCCTCAGCCTGGTGACGCCGCGCGTTGAAATCCTCGACAATTATGGCAATGTGTTGACATCGGCAGCGGTCACCGATCCCACCAATAACGACGTCACGCTTTCACTGAACTCGGTGCATTACGGCGCCAAGTACTACGTTCGTATCTCGTCGGCGCGCAGCGACGTGTTTGGCGTCGGCGCTTATCAACTGACAATCCAACAGCGCGACTTGCTCGGCGGCCTGATTGGTACAGTGGACGGCATTCTCGACGACACCGGCCTGAACGATACGCTCCAGTCGGCCACAAATCTCCTGGCAAATTCAAATACCATCGACACGACGGACGAATTCAGCGTCGATGGTAATTTCGGATCGGCGTCGGACGTCGACGACTATCACATCGTGGTGCCGGGGACAGCGGGCGGCAGCCCGGTCAATCTCGTCGCGACGATTTGGGGCGCCGATGGGGCCGCTCTTTCGACCTGGATCGACGTCTACGACGCGGCCGGCAACAAGATGAATGCCGACGTGCTGACGGCCGACGGCAACACCACGACGCTGCAAGTTCACGGACTCAATCCCGGGAGCGCCTATTTCCTGTCACTGGCGTCCGATGTGCACGCCCTCGGCAACTATCACCTGTCGGTCGATCTGCGCACGGACGCCATCGCCTTCCCGCACGGCGGTACGGGAACACTGACGGCGGCAGCACCCATTGCGGCCGCGATTTTTGAATTGCCGCAGACCGCGCAGGTTCACTCCGTGCTGACCGCCACGGGAGTGTCGGCTGCAGGACGCAGTGCACAATTCGTCATCTTGAATGTGGATGGCACGGTCGCGGCCCAGTTTGACACGCCCGTGGGTCGTGGTCGATCGCTCGACGTGTTCCTGCCCGCCGGGTCCTATCGCATCGAGATTCGCAGCAGCGATCCCTCTGTGCCAATCGGCTTCCGCCTCGGCCTCGCTGTCGTTACGGATCCAACCGGCGCGACCCCCGTCGATCCAACAGGGACACCCGAGCAACCGCCACCGCCACCGCCACCGCCACCATCGGATCCGCCCTTGGTGCCTGACGATCCCGATCCGGACGATGCGGACTGGTATTGATGCGCCATCAGCCTTGCTTTAGCCATCGTGCCGCATCACGAGCGTGGTAGGTGAGAATCAAATCGGCCCCCGCTCGCTTGATGCTCGTCAAGATCTCCAGGGCCACGCGGCGTTCGTCAATCCATCCTTTGGCGGCCGCGGCCTTCACCATCGCGAACTCGCCGCTCACGTTGTAAGCAGCTACTGGAACGCCGAACTTCTCCTTTACGCGGCGAACGATGTCCATGTAGCTGAGGGCGGGCTTCACCATGACCATGTCGGCCCCTTCGGCCAGGTCGAGTTCGACTTCGCGAATGGCCTCGTCACCGTTGGCGGGGTCCATCTGGTAGCCGCCGCGATCGCCGAACTGCGGCGGGCTCTCGGCCGCCTCACGGAAGGGGCCATAGAAACCGCTCGCGTACTTGGCCGCGTAACTCAGGATCGGGATGTGGGCGAAACCCGCGGCATCGAGGCCCCGGCGAATCGCCTGGACCATGCCGTCCATCATGCCGCTCGGAGCGATCAGGTCGGCCCCCGCTTTGGCGTGACTGACACACTGTTCGGCCAACAACGGCAGCGTCGCATCATTGTCGACATCGACACGGCCATTCACCTCGCACAGCGGGCCGCAGTGCCCATGATCGGTGTACTCGCAGAAGCACTCGTCCGTCAGCAAGACGACTTCTTGCTTGAACGCCTTGCGAAGCGCCCGCAGCGCCTGTTGAACGATGCCGTCGTCGCGCAATGCACTTGAACCTGTGGCGTCCTTCGAAGTCGGAATGCCGAAGAGTATGAACGCGCGCACGCCGAGGTCCAGGCTGCTACCGACTTCATCGACCAGTCGATCGACACTGAGTTGATAGTTGCCCGGCATCGACGAGATCTCTTGTCGGATGCCCGTGCCAGGGCGAACAAACAATGGCAAGATGAAATCGCGGACGTCGAGCGTCGTCTCGCGGACCATGTCGCGGACGAGCGGGTTGGCGCGCAGGCGACGAGGGCGGACGATGGGGAAGCCGGGGGTGTGCATGGAAGACGCGTTCGATGGAGTGCCAATGGAGGCATGATAGTGCCTCGTCTTGTTCCCCTCTCTCCCGGCTTCAACTGTTAGCCAACCTCCTCAAACCGCGCCGTGAAGTGCCGCAGGACCAT
>DATANR010000438.1:0-13989 GCA_036266155.1 Gemmataceae bacterium
GTCCAATGTCGCTCGTTCTTCATCGGTGAGCCGGACGATGTATTTCTTCTGCATGACAGCACCCCTCCTTGGTTGCTGCCATTTTGGTCAACTCCTCCCACACACGCTACCCTAACTTCAGCGTGTGATAGAGCACTAGGCTTTCTGGCGCTACAATTGCGATTGCGATTTTTCGACATATCTCTTTTCAACATAAGCGCATAGATGCGGTCTGCGCGGGCAGAGATGGCCAACCCCGGTATGTGTTTGGCCATCTCTCCTGGGCATCTCTGATTTTCGCTTGCGGCCTTGAAGAGTTTGAGACTTGACGGTCTATTCATCGAAGGGTATTCGGCGGCCATTGCCACCGGATGTAGGCACCAATTGGGACAGGGACGTCCTTCATGCGCCTCGCGCGCCTCTTGCTGATTGGTCTGATGCCGATCGCGCTGGCCGGCTGCCTACACGAGGCGGATCGACCCGCGTGGATGAAACGTTTGCCTCTGCTGCGGTCCACGCCGGACTCCGAATCAGCGACTCTGGAATACGTCCTCATCGAACGGCCTGTCGGTGGCGACGAGATCAATCGCAAAGTGTGGGACCGCATTGACGAGCAGATCGTTCCATTTGAAACTCGAACCGTGCTCGACGACGCGGGTCTGCGTGTCGGCATCGCGAGCGAATCGACGCCGGGCCCTCTTCGGAAGTTGATTGACGATCCACGAACGGGCCGCGGCCATCGTTTCCGCACGTTTTCGCTCGATCGGCCGGCCCCGCTGCTCGTTTCGGGAGCATTGCCGCATGCCGAGTTCAATTTGCCAGGTACGGACGGCCGGCCCACGAAGTTCGGCCGCGATCAGACCGCTCTGGGATTCGAGATCACCATTCGCGACGCACCCGATGGGAAGGTGCTCGTGAAGTTGGTCCCACATGCCAAGTTCCGCGAGCCGGGCCAGATCATTCCAGCCATGACCGGCGAACGCGAACAGGGCACCGAGTCATTCCCGGCCGCCGGTTTCGAAATTGCACTCTCCGACTCCGAGTTTCTGGTGATCGGCACCGATTCATTTCGTGCCAGCACCTTCGGACACTCCGCCCTGATCGGCGCCCAGGATGAACGTCGCGTTCAGCGCCTTCTCGTCTTGCGGGCCGGCCGAGGCAACGTCGAACCAGATGGCCAACGTCCGTTGCCGGACAAGGTCGGCCAGGCGACAACACCGCCACTCGCATCTCAGGCGACCGCCGCCCGCGGCGTCAGTCCGTGAACCCGTCATGGCAATAAGCTGTCAGCATTCAGCAACTAGGCAGACAGTCTGGCCAATTGCCAAGTATTTCACGCTGATCGTTTGATGATCGAAATCGATGGTTCATTCGGCGAAGGCGGCGGTCAAGTGCTCCGCTCTTCACTCGCATTGTCGTTGCTGACGGGCAAGCCCTTTCGGCTGCGCAAGATTCGCGCCAACCGCAAGCCGAAGCCGGGGCTGCGCCCGCAACATCTCGCTTCCGTACGGGCGGCCGCTCGCATTGGCAGCGCCAAGGTGTCTGGCGACGCCGTCGGCTCGAGCAATCTGATCTTCGAGCCCGGTCAGGTGTGCGCAGGCAAATACCATTTCCCCATCGGCACGGCCGGCGCCACGGCCCTGGTCCTGCACACGGTCTACTTGCCATTAGCCCTTGCCGACGGACCTAGCGAGATCGTCCTCGAAGGCGGCACACACAACGACAAGGCGCCGTGCTTTCACTTCCTCGATACGACGTGGCGGGCGTACATGGCTCGCCTCGGCATGACGTTGCCGCTGGAAATGAAGCGGCCCGGTTTCTACCCACGCGGCGGCGGGCTCGTGATCGCGCACGTTCAGCCGTGGACAATCCGGAAGCCGCTGCGCTTGTTCGGTCCAGTTATGCCGAACGTGGCAAACATCCTGAGCGCGACCGCCGGACTGCCGGACCACGTCAGCAACCGCCAAGCCCGTCGGGCAACCGTTCGCCTTCGCGACGCCGGCGTTGAACCGACGGTCACTTCGGAAGAATGGCCCGGCGACCCTGGATGCGTGCTCGCGGTCACCTGGGCGGCGACAGTGCCGACTCTGTTCTTTGGTCTCGGCGCACGGGGCAAGCCGGCCGAGGCGGTGGCCGACGAAGCGATCGAGCAAGCGCTCGCCCATCGCGACAGCGGTATGCCAGTTGATCCACACAGTGCCGATCAACTGTTGTTGCCACTTGCGATTGCCGACGGCGATTCCGAATTCCACGTCTCCGAGGTGACCCGGCACCTCACCACGAACGCGGCAGTCATTCAGTTCTTCCTGGAACGGAACATTGCGATCGAAGGCGAAGAGGGTTCGCCCGGCGTCGTGAAGGTTGCAGGCCGCGCGCTATAATGGTGGGACTTCCCGCTTGGGGTCCCGATGGCCGAGTTGATAATCCAGGTCGCGCAGATCGTCCCGGTCACCGAGGCCGAGGGACCCGGCAAGCGGTTCGCCCTTTGGTTCCAGGGCTGTCCCCTGCGCTGCCCAGGTTGCTGTAATCCGGAGTTCATTCCATTCGCGGGCGGCGAAGCCGTCCGCGTCGGTCATGTGCTGGAAGTGCTCGATGCGGCGCAAAAACAAGGGATTGAGGGAATCACGCTGCTTGGCGGCGAGCCGCTCGCTCACGCCATCGCTGCGGCGGCGTTGACCGTTGTCGCGCGCGAACGCGGCTTAACCGTCATGGTCTTCACGGGCTACACGCTCGCGGAAGCCCGGGCTCAACAGAATCCCAATGTCGATGCGGTCCTGGCGAATACCGACATCCTGGTCGACGGTCCCTACATCCGCGAGTTGCCTGACACGACCCGGCGCTGGATCGGCTCGACCAATCAGCGGATCCATTTCTTGTCGAACCGCTATGCGGCCGATGACCCTTGTTGGCGGGAGCGCAACACATTGGAAATTCGCGTCCGCGGCGACGAAATCATCGTGAATGGATTCCCGGCGCCGCGGGCGGTAGGATTGTGGAAGAAGCCCAGGGTCAGCGAGAAACCGGTATGAGCGACGCGCCGCCGCCGAAATCCGTTTCTCGCTTTGAGGCGAACCTGCTGCGCATCCTGCGGTTTTTCCTGAAACCGGGTCCGGCCGACCAGGGCCTCCGCCACATCCACGAACGGCTTGAACGGCCGAAGTGCCTGTCTGCGACCGCGGTCGAGCTAATTCGCGATTCGCTCGCCAAGGGATGCGTTCTTTATCTGGCGCGAGTCGGCGGATGGAAGCGCGATCGGTTCTTGCGCGATGGCAAGCCCAATTTCGGCCGTCTCTGGGAGCGGTCGCCGGTCGAGAAGCTGACGCTTACGTTTTCGAAGTACGCCGTCGACTTCTTGATGTGGCTGACGGCCCATCGGCCCAAGGAAGATCGGCCAACCTGGACTGCGGACATCGGCGAACTGACGCCCGCGGATCAGTTGCTGCTGTTCCTCACCTACGATGCCTTGCGGTCTGACGCGGACCTGGCGGCGACATTGCGATCGTCGTCGCCGTTCGGCGACAACGCATTGCTGTGGCTGGCGCACCCGAACGACTTTGCCGGCGAGGTCCATGCTCGGGTGCCAACGTTTGGCATGTGGCTGACGGAGCCCGGCAGTTTTATCCTCGAAGCGATGCAGCCGGTGCTCGAAAATCGCTGGCTGGAGATCGAGCGAACCAAGGGGCAGATTGGCGACTGGGCACAGCTCAATCAGCAGGGCATGATCCAGGGCCGCGTGATCGAGGCATTCACTCACGCGGTGAACGCGGCCGGCCGGCGCGATCTGGCGCGCTTCCTGCTCGCGGTGATGAGCCGGGTGCTGGCGTCGCCAGACATGCCCGCGACCTTCTGGACCGGTGGTCTGCAAGGCGCCGGCCCGCCGCGGTTGGCCGAGCGCGTCGAAACGCAGCGGAACGCCCTGGTCGTCTTGCGCGCCGCCGACCGCTTTCGGACCTGGGAACGCGAAGCCCGAGCGAGCGGGTACCTCGACGACGACTATGCCGCGAGCAAGTTCTGGCTCGGCGAATGCGAGCGGTTTGATTTCAACACAATCGCGGACCGGGCACAGCGCGTGTTGCAGCAGGTGGAGCCGCTTCGAATCAATTAGGGTATGGGGTATCGGGTATGGGGCATGAGAAGAGCAGCAGGCGGCGGATCTTCAAACCCTATACCCCACAGCCCATGCCCTGCCGGGGATCATCATGAGCCGAGCCTATCGCATCCGCGTCAAGGAAGCCGTCACCAAGGAACTGTCGGCATCGGACGAAGTATGCGCCGACCTCGAAGTGCTCGAAATCCTGCCGGGCGACCAGATGGCGGGGCTGCTTGCTGGCCAATTGAAAGCACGCGGCTTCACAGAGCGCGACGGCAAGCTCTTGCGCTCGCAAGACGGCGTGACGGTGAGCGTCGATCCGGCGACGGGCGAAGTGAGCGTGAAGACTGAGAAGCAGGAACAGGTCGACTTGAAGACAGAGAAAGAGGGTTGGGGCTACGACGACATCGGGCCCCAGGCTCAGCACGTCCGCAAGCAACTCTCCGAACAAGCGAAGCAGGAACTCGAGCGTCGAGCTGAAAAGCAGCAAGAGCGTCTTCAAGGCGAGGCGACCGAGCAACTGGAAAAGGTCCTCGGCCACGTGCGCAAGGAACTCAGCGATGCCGTCAACGCGGTCACGCGCGAGGCGTTGAAGCAGAAGGCGGCCCAGCTCGGCCAGATCAAAGAGATCAGCGAGGACCCGGAGGCGGGGTCGTTGACGATCAAGGTGGAAGTATAGGTTCAGTGGGAGCGCCGCCGACACAGTTCGAATGTCGCAATTGCGTTTCTAGCTAACGGTGGGGACAGGGCGAACATGCGCAGAACGATTTTGCATTAAACATCATGGGAAAAGACTTTGCGACAGAATCTCCTTTTCGCGCCGGACCTCAAGATACGTTTCTAGAGAGGGTGTGTTGGTGAACGAAACGAGATCGGGGCAGCCGTAGCGTCGTCAGGCGCCGATCAGATTGGTCATTGGAATTATTGATGAGTACGATTGTCGCCGAGAAAGAACTGCCGTCTGAACTCACGCCCGAGCAGGTCGTGGAGGCGGCTTATGCGCGTGAACTGGCCGAGATCGCGTCCAAGCTGCATCGTGGCTTGCCGTGTCTGATCGAATGTGACAAGGACCTGACGCCGTTCGTGTTCAAGAACCTGCGGACTCGCTTCCGCGAATTGAGCATGGACTCCAAGTATCTTGCGGGGCAGGCGACCACTGACGCCAATGGGCCGATGCCGGTTGGCGTCATGGGCACGATGGTCAACCAGCTTCGCGATGCCGTCCGCGGGGCAGTCGACAAGACGGACAAGCAAGGGCGGCCGATCAAGACGGTGATCGTCCTTCCGCATCTCGATCTGCTGACGACGACGCAAGGGGGATTGACGCTCACGGGCGAGGCTCGCGAAGTCATCGTTCTACTTTACGAGAATCCGACGATCGTCGTGCTCGGCTTCAAGGATCCGTCGTTCCCGGTGCCGAAGGTCATCGAGAACCTGTTCGCTCATCGCACGCCGCTGCTCGGCATCAATCGCGATCGTCTACGGCACCTGATCACGCAGCGCGAGAGCCGTAAGTTCGGCCGGCAGTTCAATCCGTGGTCGCTGTACAAGTACGTGTCCGGCGTCAACGCAGTCCGTCTGCGCAGGCTGCTCAGCACACTCGAAGGCGAGGATTATCCGGCCGACCCGAAGCAGGCGTTTCGGCAACTGCGGCAGGCGACATTGACCGGAACGATGGAGATTCCCGATGTCGATTTCGATCGCGACATCGGCGGCTACGCGCGCGTGAAGAAGCAGCTTCGCCAGGAAATCCTCGACATCCTCGGTCGCCGCGACAAGGCAACTTCAGAGGACGCCGTGCAGCGGCTGGAAGAATTGCTGCCGCGCGGCATGATCCTCTGGGGCCCGCCGGGCACCGGGAAGACGTTCTTCGCCAAGGCAATCGCGACCGCCATCGGAGCGGCGATCACAATTGTCAGCGGGCCGGAGTTGAAGTCGAAGTGGGTCGGCGAATCGGAAGAGAACCTTCGCCAGATCTTTTACAAGGCTCGCCAGTCGGCCCCCTCGATCATCGTCTTCGATGAACTCGATTCGTTCGCGACCGCGCGCGGCACTTACTCCGGCACTGGCGTTGACCATTCGATGGTCAATCAACTTCTGACCGAGATGGATGGCTTCCACAAGGAGGAACTCGTTTTCGTCGTCGGCACCACCAACTTCGTTGAGAGCCTCGATCCCGCCTTGTTGCGGCCTGGCCGCTTCGAATTCAATTTGCATATCCCTTATCCGGAAGATGAGGATCGCCGCGAGATTCTGAAAATTTACGATCGCAAAATGAACTTGCGCTTCGCGCCCAAAGCGCTCGACTACGCGGTCGATCGGACCGGCGACGCCTTCGTGACGCCGCAGGGAACGCCCTTCTCGGGCGACCATCTTCAGGCCATGTGCCGGGCCGTATCACGCATTCGCCTGCGAGAGGATCGCGATGGCGAAACGACGCCGGACGACGTCGAACGCGGCCTTTCCGAATACGAAGATCGACTCGAATTGAGCCCGGCAGAGGAGCAACTCGTAGCCGTCCATGAAGCAGGCCACTTCCTCTGTGCGATTGCGTGTCCCGAATATCCACGACCAGATCGGATCACCATTCGTAGCGAGATCCCCTGGGCCGGCGGCTACGTCCGCTACGAAAAAGATAAGTCGATGCGGCTCGGTTGGAGCCGGCAGCGCTTCCTCGACATGCTCTGCGTGTTGATGGGCGGGATCGAAGCTGAGCGCCTGTTGCGCAGCGACGTGTCCACCGGCGCCGGTGGCGGGCCGGGCAGCGATTTGGGCCGCGCGACCAAGATCGCGCACGCCATGGTCGAACTCTTCGGCATGGGCGGCGCCGCCACGGGTTTGCGCGTCTATCGCGATGACAAGGGCGATCGCGAAATTTTGTCCGGCGCCCAGGCGGAGGCGCTCGACAAGCAGATTCAGGCGCTGCTGAACAGCGCTCAGAAGCGGGCGGCCGATCTCCTGACGACACACCGAGCGGATCTGGAAAAACTGCGCGACGAAGTACTCGAACACAAGTCGATCGAGAAGGAACGGATCGCAGCGATCATCGAGGAGTTTCGCAAGGAACGGAAGCAGGACTGACGCATGGCGGAATTGACCATTCGTCTTCGGCGCGATCCGGAGACGGGAAAGCACGACATCATCATCGACATGGAATCCGACGCGGACGCCATGCCGCACGAGCACGAACAGGCGCATCGCGAAGCGGTCGAAAAGATCATTGGCAAGAACAACGTCGGCAAAGTGACGGTCGAACGTGAGGGCGACGCCGCCCCGGCGGGACCAGAAGCGTCGTCAGAGCTACCGGTACGTCAGGCCCAGAAACGCGGCGGCTGACATTTGTGAGCCCAACACATGCTGACTCTCAAAGGCCATAAACATCCGATTCAGTCCGTCGCGTTCGCTCCCGACGGCACTGCCCTCCTAACGGTTGACGGCGGCAGCGGCATCCGCGTTTGGGATCTGCCATCCGGCAAATTACGGTGGGAGGCGAGCGAGTACTACTTCTCTTCCGCCGCCTTCACTCCCGATAGCAAATTCGTCATCACGGCCGATCGCGCCGGCAATCGGCCCGTTGACCTGGGGGCGCGCAAGCGTTTGCCCTTTGAAATGCAGTATCCGGTTCGACTTCACGATAGCGTGACCGGAGTCGTCGCGCCGGGGCCATTTCAATATCCGACGGGCGAAGGACTCTATGAGTTGACGTTTACGCCGGACGGCACGCGCTGCGTTGCGCGACCTGGATTCGATACCAAGGACCTCGTCTGGTGGGAGTACCCATCGGGGTCGCCACTTCCGCCTTGGAAAAATGTCGTTGGCCACGACTACTGGAAGTTTCGGGCCATGGCGATCGCGCCCGACGGCCGCACGCTGGCGGGAGTGAACACCGAGGGGCTATCGATATTCGATATGCCGGACGGTGAATTGCGTTTGCGTCATGCCTTCAAAGTGGTCCAAGGTGAAGCCCGGTTCGCATATCATCCCGACGGACGCCAAATCGTTTTTGCATCAGGCACGCGTGGCGCGATGTTCGATTTGGAGAAGCGAAGCGAAATCGTCGAAATCAAGCAGGCGAAGAAGCACTTCCTCGCTCTCGCGTTCACGATGGATGGCCGGCATCTGGCGACCGTGAGCAACGAGGAGACGGTCAAGTTCTGGGATCCGTCGACGGGACAACTTGCAACCGAGTATGCCTGGGAAGTCGGCGGCTTGCGCTGTTTGGCATTCGCACCCGACGGGACCACGGCTGCAACCGGTGGCACTGGTAAGAAGATCGTAGTCTGGGACCTGGATGCGTGAAAAAATCCCAAGTGAGCCCATGTTGTTCATGGTAATCGAGCGCTTCCGCGACCGCGATCCGGCCCCGATCTACGCTCGGGTTCGCGAGAAGGGCCGGGCGCTGCCGGACGGCCTACGCTATGTCGATAGCTGGATCGAAGCCAACTTTGATCGGTGCTTCCAGCTCATGGAGTGCGACGACGTAACGCTGCTCCAGCGTTGGGTGCTCGAATGGCGCGATCTCGCGGACTTCGAGTTCGTGCCCGTGAGCCCCTCCAGTTCCGTGCGTCTGTTGTTTGCCACACCCGCCGAGACCACGTCATGATTGTTCGACAAGCCGCGCTACTCTGTCTGTTCGCGATTCCGACAATCGTCGCCGCGCAAGACGCCGGCCCGACGGCCGCGCTCGAGCCGTTCGTCGAGGACGGTTCACTTGCCGGCGCGGTCGTCCTCGTCGCGGACAAGGACAAGACGCTCTTCACGGGCACCGTCGGCTATTCCGACTTGAAGACCAAAACGCCGATGAAAGCCGACGCCACCTTCTGGATCGCCTCGCAGTCGAAGTCGATCACCGCGGCCGCGTTCATGATCCTCGTCGATGAGGGCAAGGTCAAACTCGACGACCCGGTCGACAAATATCTGCCTGAGATGAAGGACATTTGGGTCGCCGTCGAGAAGGACAAGGACCACATGCTGCTCAAGCGGCCAACGAAGCCGATGACGGTGCGTCACGTGCTTTCGCATACGAGCGGGATGCCGTTCGCGTCGCGGATGGAGACGCCGACGCTTGACGGCCTAACGCTGCGCGATGCGATCCGCAGCTATGCCATGACGCCGTTGCAGTCCGAGCCGGGGACCAAGTATCAGTACTCGAACGCGGGCATCAACACGACCGGCCGCATCATCGAAGTCGTCAGCAAGATGCCGTACGAGGAGTTCTTGGCCAAACGCCTTCTTTATCCGCTCGGCATGATGGACACCACATTTTGGCCCGACGAAGCCCAATCCGCTCGCTTGGCCAAGGCGTACAAGCCGAATGCATCGAAAAAGGGTTACGAGGAGATGACGATCAGCCAGCTCGACTATCCGTTGACCGCTCGCAAGCGCCAACCGATGCCGGCCGGCGGCTTGTTCTCGACGGCCGCGGACGTCGGCCGCTTCTGCCGCATGATGCTCAACGGCGGCACGCTCGACGGCAAGCGCGTCCTCTCCGAAGCCGCGGTCAAAGAGATGACGACCCGCCAGACGCCGACGGACCTGAAGGAAAGCTACGGCCTCGGCTGGTCCGTCGGCGGCACGTCCTACGGCCACGGCGGCGCCTTTGCCACGGACATGATGGTCGAAACGAAACAGGGCCTGGTGCTGGTCTATCTCGTCCAGAGCGGCGGCTTCATCGGCGACGGCGGCAAGGCCAAGGGGGCATTCCAGCAGGCGGCGATCAAGGAGTTCGGGAAGGGGAAGTGAGTGCTCAACCCTCCTTCGCTCCCCGCAGAATCCGCTTCAACATTTCATACATCGCCGCCGGTTCCTCATCGCCTTCCTGCAATCGCAAGTACGCGTCCTTCTCGTCGATTGCCTTCAATCGGCCAGCGCTGCGATCGACGAGTTGGGCCATGCGCTTCGCGTTGCGATAGCCGAGCACGAGGTCAGGCCCGTTACGGTGGATGTTGACGACCTGCCACTTTGCAGCCAACAGGCGAACCTCGATCAGGCGTAGCAGCCATTCGGTCGGTTCCGGAATTGGACCATAGCGGTCGCGGAGTTCTTGTCTGAAATCGACAAGCTTGTTTGGATCGCGGACGCGCGTAAGCCGGCGATAGATTTCCATGCGCAGCTTCTGCCCCGGCACATAGTCGCGCGGCAAATAGGCCGGCCATGGTAGATCGACGTGAGTCTCTAGCGCCGTCTTCTGGGCCATGTTCTTGACCGACCGCACCGCGTTTTCGAGCAGTTGGCAATAGAGTTCGTAGCCGACCGCCGCGATGTGGCCGCTCTGTTGGATGCCGAGGATGTTGCCCGCCCCGCGAATCTCCAGGTCGCGCATCGCGATTTTGAAGCCGGCCCCGAGTTCCGTGAACTCCTCGATCGCCTTCAAGCGCTTGGCCGCGTCGCTGCTGACGCCGCGCTCGCTGTCGAGCAA
The DNA here is from genome assembly GCA_036266155.1 of Gemmataceae bacterium. GTDB lineage: Bacteria > Planctomycetota > Planctomycetia > Gemmatales > Gemmataceae > SIAJ01. Next base: position 10,488 of record DATANR010000438.1, read on the forward strand.
CAGGTAGGCGTACGCTCGATTCTTCATCCGCCCAACCCGGCCACGAAGTTGATGAAGATCGGCGAGACCATAGTGATCGGCCTGATTGATGAAGATCGTGTTCGCGTTCGGGATGTCGAGGCCGCTCTCGATGATCGTCGTCGCCACCAGAATGTGGGCCTCCTTGCGGACGAACGCGAGCATCGCTTTTTCCAACTCCCCCTCGTGCATCTGGCCGTGGCCGATGACAATCTTCGCTTCCGGCACAATGCGGCCGACGTGCTGAGCGACAGCTTCGATGTCGTACACGCGGTTGTGCACGAAGTAGACCTGCCCATCGCGGCCGAGTTCACGCAGAATCGCGGCGCGGATCAGCTTGTCGTCCCAGCGCATGATGCGCGTCTCGACCGGCAAGCGCTCCGGCGGCGGGGTCTCCAGATTGGAGATCTCGCGGATGCCGAGCAGCGACAGGTGCAGTGTTCGCGGGATCGGCGTTGCGGTCATCGTGAGGATGTCCACCATCGCCCGCAGGCGCTTGAGCCGTTCCTTGTGCTCGACGCCGAAGCGCTGCTCCTCGTCGATGATGACCAGGCCGAGGTCCTTGAATTCCACGTCCTTCGACACCAGTCGATGCGTGCCCACCACGACGTCGACGCTGCCGTCCTGCAAACCCTTGACGACGCGTTTCTGTTCCGCGGCTGTGCGAAAACGACTGAGCACGTCGACGGTGAACGGATACTCGGCAAGTCGATCGCGGAACGTGCGAAAGTGCTGCTCGGCAAGCACCGTGGTCGGCACCAGGATCGCGACCTGCTTGCCATTGTCAATCGCCTTGAACGCGGCCCGGATCGCGACTTCGGTCTTACCGTAGCCGACGTCGCCACACAGAAGGCGGTCCATCGGCCGGGGACGTTCGAGATCATGTTTGATCTCGCTGACCGCGGTGAGCTGATCGGGCGTCTCTTGATAAGGAAAGCTCGCTTCAAACTCTTTTTGCCAATCCGAATCCGGCGGGAACGGCGTGCCCGTCTGAGCTTCACGCATGGCCTGGACCTGCACCATGTCCGCCGCGAGATCGTGAACCGCTTCCTCCACCTTGCCGACACGCTTGCCCCACGCGGTCCCACCGAGCTTCGACAACTCGGGGTTCGCTTTGCTGCCGCCCACGTACTTCTGGACGAGATCGATCTTAGATACGGGAACATAGAGCATGACGCCGTCGCGGAACTCGATGAGGAGATTCTCCTCCTTTGCCTGGCTGACTGCTGACTGATGACCGCTGTCGGCTCTGTCGAGCATGTGCATGCCGCGGAAGCGGCCGATACCGTGGACCACATGGACCACCAGGTCGCCATCGTTCAATTCGAGAAAGCTGTCGATTGCCCGCGATTCGATCCGTCGCCGCGGCAGGCCGGCGCCCTTTTGGCCCGCGGGAGTTTGCTCGCGGTGGAATAGTTCGTGGCTGCCAAGCACGACGATGCCGGATTCCACGAGTCGAAAGCCCGCACGCACGGAGCCAGTGACGAGCTTGAGCCGCTCGCTCTGGGCCAGCTTCCCGGCCGCGAGCACGTCGGTCAGCCGATGAACTTCGGCCTCGTTCTGACAGGCGATGAGCATGCGGTCGGCACGGGCGATCAGGTCGAGTTCATCGCGCACGCGATTGACGTTCCCGCTGAATCGCTCCACCGATTCGACACGTAAATGGGCAGCCACCTCAATGCCGGGCCGCGGCAACGCCGAGACGGCGACATTCGGCCGAGCGATGAGCTGCTTGAACGTGCCCTCGACGGTGAACAGCCCCTCGACCGAGGCGACGGCTTCGAGGAAGAACTTACCTTGTTCGTGCAAGTCACGCGGCTCAACCAAGACGACGGTTGTGTTGGCGGGGAGATGTTCGACAAAGTGGCCGCGACCGCCCGTTACGCCGCGCGCGGCGGAACTGAGGATGCGAATCTCCTGGAGTTCACCGAGACTGCGTTGATTGCCAGTCGCGAACGGGCGGATGGATTCAATATCGTCGCCAAAAAACTCGAGCCGCACCGGGTCTTCGGCATCGAACGAGAAGACGTCGAGGATGCCGCCGCGTCGTGAGAATTCGCCGGACAATTCGACCGCATCGAGCCGCTTGTAACCGTTATCGACGAGCCATTCGCCGAGTTCGTCGAGATCGATGCTGCCACCCACATGCAAACGCCGGCTGTGGTCGGCAAGCTCGCCGCGCGCCGGAACCGGCTGCATCAGCGCACTCATGGTGGCAAGCAGAACGCGCGGCGCGTTTGCTCCGTCGCCCGCGAGCTTCTGGACGATCCGCAGTCGGCGTCCAGGCGTTTCATCGAAAGTGGACGGCTCTGGCGGCCACGATTCATAGGCCGGGAAGACGACGGGTCGCTGACCAGCAAAGCTATTTAGGTCGTTGGCCCACGGATCGACGTCGCCGACATGGGCGAGAACGACCAGAACGGGGCCGGCCGCGTTGCTGGCGAGAGCCGCGGCCGCGAGCGCGGCGGATGAGCCCCATGCCCCGTCAATGGTCCCCGCCCTACCAGCGCCGAGCGCGGCCGACACGTCGGCAAAGCCCTCGGCCGCGCGCAACACCTTCGGCAAGTCGGTCAGCGCACCGGGGGCGGCATCCGCGACGGGCATGAAACCTCCGTGGGGAACTCTCCTTGTATTGTTGGAGGACAATGAACGGAAGGCCAAGTCGAGCCTATCGTAACATCACTGCCCACACTGGCCGTCCGAAGAATGCGACCATTCATTGCCGCGATCGTGTTGCTGACCGGGTCGTCGCCCGCTTGGGCGCATCGGCTTCATGTCAAGCCAACCCTTGTCGGCGATCAACTCCGCGTCGAAGCCTATTACGACGACGACACCCCGGCTCAAGAGGCACAGGTCACGATCCTGATGGGCGATGACGTGGTGGCCGCGGGCCGCACTGATGAGAAAGGCGTGTGGACCGGGGCACGACCGCAGCCGGGCACTTACATCGTGAAGGCGGAAAGCGTCGGCCACGCGGCGAAGGAGTCTCTCGTGATTGCGGAAATCAAATCGCCGCCCGACGAATCACCGGCGGACGTTCGCAAACAACGCACGCAAATTCCGTGGGCTCGACTGGCGATGGGACTTGGCATGATCGGCGGATTGTACGTGGCCTACCTGATCGCGCGACGAGCGCTGTGGAAAGCCGCCACGTCAATTTCGATGTAAAAATGCACCGATGACGTGTGCTACAATTGCGCGGCCGAAAACGCACGCACCCGGCCGCTGGTGCGACCGGGTGCGTGCAGATGATAGAGAATCCTGGGCGAGGCGAAGGGAATGGCCGGGGTTGATTCGGGCGTGGAATCAACTGAGCGATTTTTGAGCGACCGGCGATTCCCCTCGCCGTGAACCGAATGAACCAGTGGGATAATGAGCGGGGTCGGGGCATCGCTGCCCCGCCCCGCACGACCGACGACCGGGCGACAAGTATGAGTGCGGAGGAACCGGCCGGGGTCCCAAACCCGACCGTTTGTCCCTCAGG
>DATANR010000439.1:0-10889 GCA_036266155.1 Gemmataceae bacterium
GGCTTAGTTGAATGATCTTGCCATTGCGAGAAATACTCACGGACCGACCCAGGAGTGCGTGCTCCCGGAGCGCGTCACGCACTCCCTCCTGAATGGCCTTCGTACGGTCCTCGAGAGAAACATTCTTACGCATCATCCACCGCCTTTTGGAAATGGCTCCAACTGTCGGCTTGAGCGACGAGCGGTTCATCTCCACGATGACCGGCAGCCAAGAGTACTGGCGCAAAGATACTGTTATCGTAATCGAACCGCGAATCGGCTTCATGCCGATATCCCGTCCAGAAATTCTCGAGGCTGCGGCCATACCGTTGGCGAATCGTCCCTTCCGGAATGTCATGTCCGCCGGACGCCACTCGTGTTCGGACACGCTCGACCGCAAGTTCTGGGGAGTCGAGCCAGAAATAGTACAGTTCGATCACATACCCATCTTGTCGAAGATTGCGGAGAAAGGACAGGCAAGTTTTCCCGGCCAACGTCGTCTCAAACGCGAAATCAGCGCGTTCTTCTCGAAGCTCCCGCAGCCGCTGCAACATTACGCGGCCTGCTTGCAGCGCCGCCGTTTCCGGGGCGATTGCATTCAGTCCTCGCGCGATCATGTCGGCGTTGACGAAACACATGACGGCCAGTCGTTCGGCCAGGAGCCTTTGAAACGCCGTCGTCTTGCCGGCCCCGTTGATGTCGGCAAGAACGATTGCAATAGGCTGTTCAGGCGGCATGTACTGCTCCTCGGGCTCGCCGATGGCGAGCCCGCTACACGGCGGCAACCTCCACGACATCGATGTTGCGATTCGTGTAGATGCAAATGTCTCCCGCGATTTCGAGTGACTTGCGGGCGATCTCCGGAGCCGACAGTGTCGAATGGGCCATGAGCGCCTTGGCGGCCGCCAACGCGTAGGAGCCGCCGGAGCCTATAGCGAGGACGTTGTCGGTCGGCTGAATCACGTCGCCCGTGCCGCTGACGAGCAGCAGATGTTCCTTGTCGATGGCGATCATCATCGCTTCGAGTCGCCGGAGAGCCCGGTCGGTCCGCCATTCCTTGGCGAGTTCGGTCGCCGCCCGCGGGACGGACCCCTGGTGGTCGCGGAGCTTGGCTTCGAAGCGTTCCAGAAGCGCGAAGGCGTCGGCCGACGCGCCGGCGAAGCCGACCATGACTTTGCCGTCGTAGAGCTTGCGAATCTTGTGGGCGTCGCTCTTCATGACGACGTTGCCGAGCGTCACCTGCCCGTCGCCGCCGATGGCGCCTTGACCGTTCTGTCGGAGGGCCAGGATCGTGGTCGCTCGCATTCGCGGCATGGTATTCCCAGATGAAAGCTGTGTGCCAGAGGCATGGGACGACAAAGCGGGCCGAAATCGTCGCTGGCCCCGTAAGACATAATAGGGGCAGTCGCTGTCCGAATTTGGTTGAAGAACCGGGGCCGGGCATCGAATAATGGGTAGACCCCGCGATTGCACCGTAACTCCTCAGGAGTTCGCAATATGTCCATGCTTACGCAGAAGTTCGGTTTGTTGGCGGTTATGGCGACCTTGCTCGCCATTGGCACGAGCCGGGCCGACGTTGTCACGAAGCCAGGGCAACTCGTTGTCGAGGACAAGGGCGCACTGTTCTCCGATGCCGGGATTACCCGGGCGAAAGACGAATTTGCTCGGCTGCAATCAAAGACCGGTCGCCAGGTCTACGTCGAGACGTTAAAAGAACTGCCGGACACCGACAAGGCACGACTCGCGAAGATCGACGCCAAGGACTCGGCGGCAATTCGGCGCTTCTGGGTCGAGTTTACCAAGGCGGAGGCGGCGGCCGACAAGGCCAAGGGCATCTACATCCTGATCTCGCGCAGCCCGGGCATGGTCGAAGTGATCGCCGACTCGGAAATGCGCAAGAAGGGCTTTGAGCATGCCCAAGAACAGCAGCTCGCCGACAGTCTTCTCAAGGCGATGCGCGAATCGAAGTCCGAGAAAACAGACGCGGCCAAGACCGCGGCTCACGATAAGGCGCTCCTGTCCGCCGTCGAGTACTTGGAGCGCATTTTGCCGGGCGAGGGGTCCGATTACAAGACACCGACGAAGCCGGTCGCCCATGATTCTGGCCGTCAGCAGGGCGATGGCGGCGGCGGCGGATGGAGCATCGGCGGGCTCATCTGTATCGCGATCGTCGTGATCCTGGGCATTTGGTTGGTAATTGGCATCATTCGCGCATTTGCCGGCGGCGGCGGTGGCGGCTACGCAGTGGGCGGGCCGGGATATGTTGGCGGATACGGCGGCGGCGGGTTCTTCCCGAGCCTCATGGGCGGCATGTTTGGGGCCGCAGCCGGCATGTGGATGTACGACCACTGGTTCGGCGGCCATTCGTCCTACGGCGGCGACTACGGTGGCGGCGGCGGTGGCGGCGACTATGCGTCGAGCCAGCCGCAGATCGACGACACGGGCGCCGGCGACTTCAGCGGCGATGAAGGGGCCGGCGGCAGTTATGACGACGATGCGGGCGGTGGAGGTGGCGGCGGCGGTGGTGACTTTGGCGGCGGTGGCGATTTCGGAGGTGGCGGCGACTTCGGCGGCGGAGGTGGCGACTTCGGCGGTGGCGGCGGCGGAGGGGATTTCTAACCCCGGACGCTTTTCACAACGACCCGCTGGCGGAGCGAGTTACGACGACCCATTGGCGTCGCGACTCGCTCCGCCGCTGTTTGTAGTTTCAAGTCCCGTATCCTAATTGGGTAATGACCCCCCTGCGTCTCGGCACTCGCGGCAGCCAACTCGCTCTTTGGCAAGCCAACTATATCGCCGACCGGCTTCGTCCCGTGGTGGAGCCGCGGCCAGTCGAACTGCTCATCATTGAGACGGACGGCGACCGCATCCAGGATCGCTCGATCGCCTCTCTGGGCGGCTTCGGCGCGTTCACCAAGTCAATTCAGGACGCTCTGCTGGACAACCGCGTCGACGTGGCCGTCCACAGTTTGAAGGACCTGCCGACAATCCCGGTGCCGGACCTGGAATTGACGGCAACGCCCACCCGCGGGCCGACCGGCGACGCTTTTGTCTCGCACAAGCATTCGCGGTTTGAAGACTTGCAGCTGGGCGCAGTCGTCGGCACAAGCAGCCTACGGCGCAAGGCCCAATTATTAAATCGCCGGCCAGATTTACGAATCGTTGATCTTCGTGGCAACGTCGAAACAAGGTTGCGCAAGCTCCGCGAACAGGACCTGGATGCCATTGTGCTCGCCCAGGCAGGGCTTTTGAGGCTCGGCCTTAACGATGCAATCACGGAAATTCTCGACCCGACCTGGATGCTCCCGGCCGTCGGCCAGGGAGCAATTGGCCTGGAATGCCGGGCCACTGACAGCAATACTCGATATTCGGTGGAAGCGGTTAACGACCCGGCTACCTGGGCGGCCGTTCGGGCCGAACGGGCGATGCTCTGGGGCCTGGGCGGTGGTTGCCTCGTGCCCATCGGATCATCGACGAAGGTCGAAGACCACCTGCTGACTCTCCGCGGGGCGGTACTCGCGCCGGATGGCTCGCGACGAATTGTTGACACCCACCATGGTCCGACGGACCAACCGCTTAATGTCGGCGCCGAGTTGGCCGCCCGGCTTTTGTCTGCCGGGGCGCGAGAATTGCTGAACGTCTGAGCTTGGAATGACCGTTGTTAGTTCGGAAACACCGTATGCCGAGTTGTGGAACTTGGTGTGTACCGTTTTCTCCACGAAAGATCTTCATCATGTCGCTTGCGATCCTCGGACTTGGTACCGCGCTGCCGGGCGATCGCATCGGCCAGAAGGAGGCGCAGCGGGTCGCCGAGTCCCTTTGCTGTGAATCGGAGGAACAGGCAACATTCATCCCTTCCATCTACGGCGGCACGGGGATCAATACTCGACACATGTGCCTCGCCCGGCAAGTCGTGACCGACATCCTGGAAGGCACGCAGATCTCCGGATCGCCCTTCCTGCCGACCGGGGTGCTCGGCGAGAAGGGACCGAAGACACGCCAGCGGATGGAGATCTATGAGACCGAGGCGCCCATCTTGGCGCTGCGCTCCAGTGCCGCTGCCCTCGCGGATGCCGGGCTGTTGCCGACGGACATCACCCACCTGGTCACGGTCTCATGCACCGGCTTCTCGGCGCCCGGATTTGACGTCACGATCATTAACGAACTCGGCCTGCACAACACAGTCGAACGGACGCACATCGGCTTCATGGGTTGCCACGGCGCCTTGAACGGCTTGCGCGTGGCCAATGCCTTTGCGAGCAGTGATCCGAAGGCCCGCGTTCTCATCTGCTCGGTGGAATTGTGCAGCCTCCATTATCACTACGGCTGGGACCCGCCCAAGGTCATCGCGAACGCCCTGTTCGCCGATGGTTCCGGCGCCATCGTGGGCGCTGCACATGGTCCGGCGAGCAACTGGCGGCTCACAGCCAGCGGATCGTGTCTGATTCCAGAAGCGGCCGACGCCATGTCGTGGACGGTCGGCGACCACGGCTTTGGCATGACGCTGTCAAAGAAACTGCCCGAGGTAATCGCGACGCGGTTGCGTCCCTGGCTCGACAACTGGCTGGCCAAACACGGGTTCTCGGTGGACACCGTGAAATCATGGGCAATTCACCCAGGCGGGCCGAAAATCTTGGACGCCGTCGTGTCCACATTGAAGTTGCCGGCGCAGGCGGCGTGGGCCTCACGCGAGGTGTTGGCGGAGTTCGGCAACATGTCGTCGGCGACAGTCCTGTTCATCCTGCAGCGTCTGCGCGCGGCGGGTTCGCCGCTGCCGTGCGTTTCCATCGGCTTTGGACCAGGGCTCAATGTCGAGGTGGCACTCTTTGAGTAGAGAGGTTCAGCCCCAAACAATTCTCACGACCAACGAGTCGGCGAGGCATCGACCGCGGCGCGTCAGCGACACGGCTCGTCCATCATCTTTCAATAGCCCCTCCGCGACATACGGGGCCACGCGGCCCTTGGTCAACTCATCGAAATCAAACCCCGTCCGCTTGTAGAATTGGTCGCGGATGACTCCATCCGCTCGCCGCATCTGTACGCAGGCCGTCTCGCGGGCCCCGTCCTCAGGTTGAAGTTCTTCACTTTGAAACGTCGGTGATTCGCCGGCGAGGACGTTGCGAATGTAGTCCTCGGTATTGCGTCGGTTCAGCTCGCGACGACCCATCACATACCGGGCCGCGCCAACGCCGAAGCCGAAGTAAGCCTCATTGGCCCAGTAGGTCTCGTTGTGCCGGCAGCGACGCCCAAGCTTGGCGAAGTTTGACACCTCGTATTGCTCGAATCCCGCGAAAGGCAATTGCTCCATCGCGATTTCATACATCGTTGCTTCGTCAGCTTCGGCAACGGGCTGCAGGTCGCCATGCTCCCGACGCTTCCAGAGGGGCGTGCCTTTTTCGTAGGTCAGGCCATACGTCGAGATGTGCTCGGGCTCGAATACGAGGGCCGAAGTAAGGTCGGCCTCCCAGTCGGCGATTGATTGATCGGGGACGCCAAAGATCAGGTCGAGCGAGACGTTGTCGATGCGCCGGCGAATTCGCTCGAGCGTTGGCCCAACATGTTCGGGACCATGGATGCGATCGAGTTGTCCAAGTGACTTCGGGTGAAACGATTGTACACCCAGGCTGACGCGATTGACTCCATGGTCGGCAAGAACGGCCACCTTCTCGGACGTAATGCTCTCTGGTGTCGCTTCGATCGAGAATTCGCCACCCGGTCGTAGTGGCAGCCACTGATTGATCGCCGTCAGGAGCCGGTCGAGTTGGATGAATGACAGGTAGGTGGGCGTGCCGCCGCCGAGAAAGATCGTGTTGATTGTCGTCGGAGTGCCGAGTGTTTGCAGTTCTTCGGCAACCGCTTCAACATAAAGATCGATCAGGTGGTCCTGGCCGGCCGTGACGGCGAAATCACAGTATCCGCAGTGATGCTGGCAAAAGGGAACGTGCAGATAAGCGGCGCGCGGCCACAACCACGGCGGCAGTTCGAGATTTTCCGACATGCTGGAATTCTACCGGCCGCAAACGGACTTGTTGCGGCCAGTAGGCAGAGCGATTAGCTGCCGAAGGGTGTCGAAGCGCGGCCGGTCAAGCCATACCAATCGGTCACCGTAGCATTCGCAATACCTTGGGCCTGGGAAAACAAAATCAACGTAATGCTCCAGGTTCCGTCGGCCGCGACCGTAGCGGTTCGACCATTCAAGCCCGGCGCTCCACTGAGCGTGACCGTCAGGCCCGCTGGCGCCTCATCGGTGACGGTGCCGCTGAAAGTCCACTGGCCGCCGGATCGAACGGCCCGGATCGTCGTGGTTGGCGCCGCATTGCCGAGCGTCAAGCCGACCGGCGTGGACGAAAGCTGACCGTCCCCCGCGATGGCCGTAATATCGCCGGGCGTTGCCACGTCATAAATAGCGTCAAAGTTGCCGTTTGCATCGCACAGGGTTACGCCCGAGGCGGCACCCGAAATCACCACGCCGCACGACGCGGGCGTCTCATCGGCGACTCGGCCCGAGATACGGAACTTCTTGCCAGGAACCTGGACCGCAGTCAAGCTCACGATGACCGGGGCCTGATTGCCGCTGCTGCCACTACCACCGCCAACGTCGTCCGAATGGACGACTGGAACAATGGTGAATGCGATCAACAACGGCGCTGCCGCGACAGCGCGTACTTTCCAATTTGAATAAGTCACGGACGGGAATCCGGTTGGAGCGCGGTCCAGTCACGAATCTAGCGACTCGGAGAAACGGGCACTTGGGCCAGCGATGGCCTTTAGGGGGAGCACCCGCGTCCGTCCGAAGGGGCCGGTCGGACCGCTTTACAACGGGGATGGTAACGATTCACCCGTAGGCAAACAACGACTAAATTGGCCGATGGGGCATCAATTGGAACGGATTCGAGATTTCGTATTCGCGCCGGCCAATAATTTTAGGCCGGCGCGAAGATGGGCGGCGTTCGTTCTTTCTACCCATCATCTCTCAACTCAACATTTTTGTCGAGAATGACTTATTTGCGGGTCCTAGCGCATCAGCTGTAGAAACCGTCATTCACCAATCACCGAGTTGCTGAGCAAACCCAGCCCGTCAATTTCAACTTCCGCCTGGTCTCCCGGCTTCAAATAGACCGGCGGGGTTAAGGCATGCCCGATGCCCGGGGGCGTTCCCGTGAAGATCAAATCACCAGGCTCCAGGGTGAAAACCACGGAAAGATACGCAACAACCTGGGCCACGGAAAAGATCATCTGTTCCGTATTGCTGCTCTGCATCGTCTTGCCGTTAAGTCGCAAGCGGATGCCGAGCTTGTGCGGATCGGGGACCTCGTCTTTGGTCACTAGCGTCGGTCCGACCGGCGCAAAGGTGTCAAAAGTTTTGCCGACCATCCATTGCTTACCGTCTTTTTCGAGCTGCCAGTCGCGTGCGGATACATCGTGTCCGACGCAATAGCCCGCGACGTGGTCCGTCGCGGCGGACTCCGCGATGCGTCGGCCGGCTTTGCCGATGACGATGACCAGTTCGGCCTCATAGTCAACCTTGGTACTCACCTTCGGGCAGACGATCGGCTCACCGTGGCCGATCAGAGCGGACGGGAATTTGCTGAACAGCACCGGCTCTTTCGGGATGGCCATCTTGCTCTCGATGGCGTGATCGCGATAGTTAAGCCCAACGCAGACGACTTTTTGCGGATCGTGAATCGGCGCGTGCAATTTGGCGGTTGTGGCGGGAACCGACACGGCCCCAGGTCGTTGTGCGGCCTCGCCAGCGGCTGCCAGCAACGCCGGATTCTTGAGCAAAGCGCGAACACTGCTAGGAAACTTGGCGTCCGTGGCAACAAGATCGACATACCGGTCGCCAACGAGGACAGCCGGCCGCGGACCGTGGGCGGTATTCAGTGTGGCAAGACGCATGGCAAGGGCACTCCGAAAAGGCGGTCGAGCTATTGAATGACCGGACTTGTCGGCGGACCAGACGGCAGGTAAAAAGTAGGAGCACGTGAATTCCCCGATAGCTCAATGGTCGAGTCCCGACGCGTCGGGATTAACCGGTTTCGAGGTTGGCGAAGACTGGTGTTGTGGATCATTCCCCGATAGCTCAATGGTAGAGCAACCGGCTGTTAACCGGTTTGTTCCAGGTTCGAGTCCTGGTCGGGGAGCTTTCATCTTCGCCGGATTTCCCCGGCAAAATCACGCCAGACGCGGGAAAAACAGGGGTTTGCGGTGACACTACGCCTGCAATCCCTTCACCCACGATACCGCCAGTTTCCGCCACGGACCGCCACGGGCCGCCGATAGCTGGTGTATGTTTTGGTGTATGTTGGGTGGCTTCTGGCGAAATTAATGGCGGCATTCCGCCAACCGCTTCCGCCAAGTCGTGAAGTCGCAACCGGCCATAGGTCCGCATCGTTAGTTTCGGGTCAGAATGACGCATGAGCGTCATAACCTCGCGAAGCGACGCGCCACCACGTTCCGCCAACACGGCGAACGTACTTCGGAGCGAATGGAAGTCTGTCACCATCGGCCGGCCGCCGTGCCCGGAAACCGTGAACGGGATGCCGGCCGCGCCGAGGTCCCAGCGGATCATTTCGGCGGCCTTCTCTGACCACGTTCCCGGCCAGACTGGTCGGCCGGCCGGTCGGGTCGCAACGTAATTCCGAAGCTGTCCGGCGAACTCTTTCGGCAGTGGTTGTTCGGCCCCCTTCCGATTCTTGGTCTGGATCGGATCGAGACGAGCAACGGGTTGGGCCGCGTTAAAGTCGAACGAACCCGGCGTTAGTGCCGCCAATTCGCCGGCCCTCAGGCCCGTATAGATGGCCGTTGCGTATACATGGCACGATCGGGACCGCCGAGGCCCCGGAACTCGCCGGCGCTCTTGGAGGCGGCCACGATCAACTTGGACGCCTCGTCGGCGGATAAGAATCGCCGCTCTCGTCGCCGATCGGCCTCAGCGTTGCCACCGCGCAGGTGTCCGAACGGATTGGAGAGAATTCGCCGGTCGCGAACCATCCACGTAGCAAACCCCTTGGCCGAGGTCAGGTATTCGTTGGTCGTCTTTACGCTGCATCCGGCCGCCCGTTGTTGCAATAGCGTTGCCGCCGTGTCACGTGGGAACCGACGAGCTTTGCCGTTCCCGTCAGCCTTCAGCCCGTGTCGGCGAATCAACGATGGCACTCCCGACGCCTCGACGCCAAGCAAGGCCGCCAACTCGTCGCGGGTGTAACTTTCTTGAAGTGCCGCCGGATCGATGACGGGACTGGCCGTACGAAGTGACGCAACGAACTCTAACACGCGGGATGCCGACAAGTCGGCGGGGAACACAAAACCGCAACCGTCGAAGATGCGGCGCACGCACGCGGCCGACTGACGGACGTGTTTGGCCGTAGCCCCGGCGGCCGTCAACGCCCGTTCCCATGCTTCGACATGGTCGGCCAGAGGTATGGCCGCGTGATCTTCGCTCGGCTCGTGGCGCCCCTGTTGCCGCGCCTCTTGCTTCGCCATTAACCCCGATAGCTTTCGCTGCGCCGCTTCCTTGTTGGTTGTGCCGAGTGACACACGCCGCCGCGAACCGCTTGCATCTCTCAACCAACCGTGCCAGGTACTTGACCGGACGCGGCATTGGCCGGGCCGCTTGTCCGAGAGATATCCAACCACGTTCTTGCCGTCCGCCCCCTTGAAGCGAACGGCCGCCTTCCCCTTGTGCGTGAACCGCTTGGCGTCGTCGGGAATGTCGCGATATTGCCAAACCCGGATCGGCGTTGCCATGCGTTGGCCCTTCAAGGATCGATCTTCGGGGGATCAATCCCGGCAACTACCGCCGCCGGGACTCGACAGCTTTCGTAGCATCCCACGCCGCGCGATCCAAGAGCGAACCGTCCAACTTTGGGCGGCCCGCCCACGCCCGCAAGTCGTCCAGGTCCCAAAGCACCTTCCGTTGGCTCAGTCGAATCGGCGTCGGAAGTCGCTCGGTCGCGTGAAGCCTCTCGGCTGTCCGCTTCGACACGCCGAGAAACTTGGCGACTCCAGCCATGTCAACGAACTTCGCGGCCACGGATGAAACCGGCAAACAGGCCGCGATCATGACGATTGCTCCGCAGCGGAAAGCTGTTCAGGGTACACTACCGCTTCCCGTTCCTTGTGTTCGGCGTCTACGAGCCCGACCCGCAAGAGGCTCTTCGGCGTGCCGTTGGGCGCGAGAACCCGAACGTCGATGATCTCGTTGTCCGACACATACACGCCGCCCCCGGCGATTAGATTCAAGATGCCAACCGGGTTCTTATTGGCCGCACACGCATGCACTTCGGCTAATGTGTCCGCGTTCGATGCGAGCAAGTAATCAGTCTTGCCTGTTGGCAGCGGCCACGGCGACGAGCTTCGCCCGGCACGAGTCGCCGACGTTGAAGGGGCACGGCGCCGAGGTCGCCGCCGAGCCAACTGGCCGCGTCAACACCTCCGCCGCCAGGACATCAGCAACGGCCTCACATAGCCGCCGTTCAACGTGAACATCGACGCAACCAACCACGGTCGGATACAGGCCCGTGAGCATCGGGAACAAGTGTCGCGGGTCAACACCCGCCGGCGCATGGTGGGGACGAAGTAGACCGTCCACCATGTTGACAAGCCTGTTCTTCAGCTTCACCGGTTCCCAGCCGTCGTCGGGAAACTCTTTCGTCAGCCCAACGGCGAGCATCATCACATCCACAAGGGCCGCCTCGCGAATGGTCAACGGCTTTAACGGCGCAAGATTCAAGGGACTCTTGCTCCAGGCCGCCACCGCTCCTTTACGCACCCACGACTTGGCGCGGGCCAGCCGCTTGCATCCGGAGTTGGCCGCGGGCGACGTGCTGGTGGGCGATCGCGCCTTCTGCTCGTTCGCCCATCTGGCTTTGCTGGCAATCCGCGGCGTTTTCGGCGTTTTTCGCGTG
>DATANR010000440.1:0-29807 GCA_036266155.1 Gemmataceae bacterium
CACCGAACGCGGCCGACGCATCTTGGGCGAAACGCTCCAAGCCTACCGCCGCTACCACGCCCAAGCGGCGTGATTACAACGACTTTCAGCAGTCGAAAACTTCTCCGCATCTTGCGGGGAAGTTCAGAAGAAAGACCCTAAAGCGCCGGAGGGCAGCACTCCAGACGCTTTGGCGTTAAGTCCGGATGGCGACGACCTGTACGTCGCCAACGCCGACAACAACTGCGTCGCCGTCATCGACGTCGAATCGCCGCGCCGATCCGCGGTGAAGGGTTTCATCCCGACCGGCTGGTATCCAACGGCCGTTGCCGTCACCCCGGACGGAAAGAACCTGCTCATCGGCGTTGGAAAGGGCCTGCAAACTAAGGCCAATCCGTTCACCAAGAAGGACGTGCCGGAACCGAAGGACCCCGAGGATGGTGTGCGTCGACTGCCGTTCCCATACATCGGCACGACCATGCACGGGGCTTTGTCCGTCGTGCCAATACTCGACGAGAAGAAGCTCAAGGAGTACACGGCCCAGGTCTACCGCAATTGCCCATACGCCGATGAGTTGTTGACAACGGCCGCCCATCCGGTCAAGACCGCGATTCCCACCAAAATCGGCGATCCGAGCCCGATCAAGTACGTGATCTACATCATCAAAGAGAACCGCACGTACGATCAAGTTTTCGGCGACCTGCCGCAGGGCAACGGCGACCCGAAGCTGTGCATGTTCCCGCGCAAGATCACGCCAAACCATCACAAGCTCGCCGAGGAGTTCGTGCTCCTCGACAACCTCTATTGCAACGGCCAAGTGAGCCGCGACGGACATCCGTGGAGCACGATGGCCTACAACACCGACTACATCGCTCGCGACTGGCACCTTACCTACTCGAAACGCAAGGGCGTCGACGACGACGATGAAGGGCATTTGCAAAACGCCCCCTCCGGCTATCTGTGGGATGCCTGCGCTCGCGCCGGGCTCAGCTATCGCAGTTACGGCGAATACGGCAAGCGCGTCAGCGACGGCACCGGGGCCGTGAAGATGGAAGGCCGCGTGCCCGGCCTCGTCGGCCACTTCGCCCCGAACTACGGCGCCCCCAAGAAGTCCGGCGAAAAGGTCCGCGACACGGAGAACGCCGATGAGTTCATCCGCGAGTACGACGACTTCGCCAAGAAGGGCACCATGCCGCAGTTTATCGTCATGAGCCTCGGCGAAGATCACACGACCGGTACAACCGTCGGCACATTTACGCCGCAAGCCTGTGTTGCTTCGAATGACCTGGCGCTCGGCCGGCTCGTCGAGCACGTGTCAAATGGGCCGCTCTGGAAAGAGACGGCCATCTTCGTGATTGAAGACGACGCACAGAACGGTCCGGACCACGTCGACGCGCATCGCACGGTCGGCCTGGTCGTGTCGCCGTATACGAAACGCAAGCACGTCGATCACACGCAATATTCGACCGTCAGCTTGGTCCGCACAATGGAGTTGATCTTGGGGCTCGAACCATTGAGCCAATACGACGCGGCCGCACGACCGATGTTTCACTCGTTCACCGACAAGCCGGAACTCGGCGCCTTTAAGCACGAGCCGGCACGCATCGACATGAATGAGAAAAATACGCGCTTGGCCTACGGCGCAGACCGCTCTGGCAAGATGGACTTTACCGAGTACGATCGTATCGACGACTTCGAGTTGAACGAAATCCTCTGGCATGCCGTGATGGGCAAGGACGCGCCCGAACCGCCGGCGGTCCGCAGAGCGATTGCATTTCGCTCGTTGACGGGGTCCACGAAGGCGAAACGCTGAAGATCGGGGTCAATCGCTCGGGGCAGTTAGAATCCGCGCCAAAATAATTGTCGCAGTTCGCTCCACGAAAGGACGTCCATTCACAGAGAGCTTATGCAAGAATCAGGCCGGCGAGCGCCTCGCTTCGAGAGTGAGCCCACCGTGTGCCGAGGTCTTGCAATCTTCTCGCGGAGCGAGAAGGCTACGTAACCCTCTCGCTCCGCGAGAGGTTTGCAAACTTGGGCACTGGAAAACGTCGAACCGAGTTGTGAACCCTTGCAATCCTCTCGCAGAGCGAAAGGCGACAATTCGAGCATGTTATTTTGGCGCAGCGCCTTGGTGTTGATACCCGATGTCGCGGAGCCGTTCCGGAGTCAGAACGAACGGCTCACGCGGAATATTATTGAGCCGAAAGAGCGGCAGAATATCTGCGGCTCGCATGGGTTCCGGCTTTACGAGCCAGCCACACGACCAGGCGAGCAGGCCGATCAGAGTTTCGGCTTTGACGCCTGCGTCACGCAGCGCCGACAAGCGCGTGTCGCCATGCCGCTTGGCGAGCCGCCGGCCGTCGGGGCCGACGACCAGGGGTACATGAATGAACTCCGGTGGCTCGTAGCCAAGCGCCTGGTAGAGCAGCAATTGTCGTGGTGTCGACGGAATCAAGTCGTCGCCGCGCAACACCTCGGTGACACCCATTAGCGCATCATCCACGACGACAGCAAGCTGATAGGCGGGCGTGCCGGCACTTTTCCAGACGACGAAGTCGCCACCCGGCTCGGCGGCGATCGATCCGCGATAGCCGTCTTCGAAGCCGGGATAAGACGCCGCTCGAAAGCGCCACGCAAACGGCTGCTCACCGAGAGTTGAAGCATCGGCGACACGGCGATGGGCGCAGGTTCCCGGATAAGCTGGGCCTTCCTGGCCGGCGTGCGGCGCACTCGCGGCTTGCGCGACATCCAACCGTGTGCAGGTGCACGGATAGGCGAGTTCCTGCTTTTGAAGCTCGTGCAATGCCTGCCGGTAAAGAGGGAGTCGCTGCGTCTGCACAACGGGCCCGCCATCCCAGTCGAGGCCGAGCCAACGGAGATCTTCGCCAATCAACTCGACGGCGCCTGGCTTG
This sequence comes from Gemmataceae bacterium, assembly GCA_036266155.1. Classification (GTDB taxonomy): domain Bacteria; phylum Planctomycetota; class Planctomycetia; order Gemmatales; family Gemmataceae; genus SIAJ01. Next base: position 2,892 of record DATANR010000440.1, read on the forward strand.
ATGCGCGGCGAATCGATGTCTTCAATGCGCAGCGGCAACGAACCACTCCGCGAACGAATTGATAACCACGCGATCAAATAGGTGCGTGCATTGCCGACGTGCTGGGCACCCGTGGGCGAGGGAGCGAGCCGGCCACGAAGCGATGGACTCATCGCTAGGCCTCGCGTGACTTGCCCGGCACCCACAGCACATCGCTCCGCCCATCATCGTTGGCGATTCGGGCCATCACGAAGAGTAGGTCGGAGAGGCGATTCAGGTAGATCAGGACATTGGCGTTGACGGACTCGGACTGCATGAGCGCCACGATCGAGCGCTCAGCTCGCCGACAGACGGTTCGCGCCAAATGCAGCCAGGCCGAAGGAACTGAACCGCCGGGAAGAACAAAGCTCCGCAAGGGTTCGAGCCGTTCGTTCAAGCGATCGATCTCACGCTCGAGCCGCGTCGCTTGCGCGGCCAGGACACGCAGCGCCGTTCCCTCGGCCGGTTCCGCTGGCCCACACAGGTCCGCTCCGACATCGAATAAGTCGTTCTGAATCGAACGGATGAGCGGATGCTCATCCACAATATGGGCAGCGACGAGCCCGAGCGTGGCATTCAATTCGTCGACTTCGCCGCAGGCCGTAATGCGGTTCGACGATTTGAGCACGCGGCTGCCATCGCCGAGGCCGGTTTCGCCAGCATCGCCCGACTTCGTGTAAATCCGGGAAAGAAAGACCATCCGGGCGATCTCCACAACATGGGGCCAAACGGTCGCATTGGGATTGTAAGCACGAGCGCTTCGCGGACGACGCCGATAGCCAAAATCGAGCCGGTGAAGCGGACATCGCTTGGCGGTTTCGTTCGCGTGGGCGGCTCCTGATCTCGGGAATCCAATACTTAAGCAAACGATCCAATAAAGAGGTTCATCTTGATACGCGGCGTAATTCCTTTAGGGAAAGCAATTTACAATCTGGCCAGCCGAGCGGTCCCACAATCTCGCGAAGCGCTGAATTTATGAGAAATACGTTCAGGGGGGTGGGAGGGCGCGAACGAATTGAAACGGCGCCACGACTGCGGAGGCACGTACAAGCTGAGCGCGACGGTGTAGTTCCCCTCAAGTGGCCCGTCGGCCTTGACCGATACATTCGGCAAGCAAGGATTCTCGCGTCCAGACGGTGCCGTCGGCGCAGCCGGCCGGCAACGATTGGGAGCCCGGGAGGGGCACACATGAGTTGGTTGCGTCGCAGTCTCTGGATGCTTCTGGCGGCCAGTCCTCTGGTCGCGTCCGGGTGCCTCCCGACCGGCATGGGCTTCTTGACGCCCGTCCCGATTCAGCCGTGGGTCGCCGAGCGCATGGACGACAAGTACATGCACAAGAACGACTCGCGCACGCCGGTGATGCCGCCGATCCGCGACGGCTATCCGCCGCCGCTGTGCGAAGACCCGCCGAGCGAGCGCGAAGCGCTGCGGCTCCTGCATAAGGTCCGTCGCGGCGTTCCGTTCGTGTGTGAAGAATTCCGCGACGACGTCCGCATCTATAGCGAGCGCATCGTCGACAAGATCGATCCGCCGCGCTTCTTCCCGCTGGTCGGCTGGGCCCAGTTGCACCACTGTCACTGGAAGGTGACCGTGTACTGGACCGAGACGCTGCAGTCGGATTACCCGTTCCCGACCAAGTTCAAGAAGCGTCGCGTGGAAGTGCTGTACATCGACAAGGACCACCTGCACCTGTACGTGGGGCCGAACGTCGACACGCAGCGTGACATCACGCGGGAGTTCACGGAATACGCTCCGTGATGAACGGATAACGCGCCTCTCCCACGAGAAGCCCGCCGAACCACCGGCGGGCTTCTCTTGTCATTGGTGGACGATGGCTTAAGATGATTGCGGACGGTGGGTGTAGCTCAGTTGGTTAGAGCACCAGATTGTGGATCTGGACGTCGCGGGTTCAAATCCCGTCACTCACCCTGTTTGCCAACCCTTCGACCATGCGGAGCAATGCCTACCGGACACGGAAGGTGATGCGTCCGCGGCTCAGGTCATACGGCGAAAGCTCGACCGTCACCCGATCGCCAGGGACAATCTTGATCCAGTGCTTGCGCATCTTGCCGCCGATGTGGGCGATGCATTCGCCGCCCACGTCCAGAGCGACCCGGAACTGAGTGTTCGCCAGGGCTTCCTTGACGCGCCCTTCGGCCTCGATGTTCTCTTCCTTGACCTTGTTCGCCATGAGTCCAATGTCCTTCCGGGTGGGCGGCAGAGAGGGCATTCTACCGACCTGCACGATCGGACTCCAGCAAATGTGGCAATTCACACGGAGGTCGGCGGCGATCTCCCCGTCACTTCATCTCCCACGGCGGCGGGCGATTGCTGGCGCAAAGCATCACGACTGGTCGATGAATCTGCTAGGATAACTGTTCGCCATGAGGCGACGCGCGGATTCTCGTCCCAAGTCCGACAGCACGAGGAGATTGGATGCGGATCGCAAAAACCCATGCATGGGTGGTGTACTCAATACCTGTGAAGAACTCCACCGACCGGATCCGGGCGGTCTGCGATGCTCAGGAATGGTCAGTGCTGGATGGAGGACGGCCGGGATACTATTCACTGATTCGTGCCGGAATTGCCAATGAGGCTGAGGCCGAGCGGTTGGCTCGTGGCTCGTCCGGAGCCACTGTCCCGCGACAGGGCCGGGCGATTCGAACGTGGCCGGGCGAATCGGTCGCGCCGATCACCCCTCCTGACCCAGCGCAATAAACAAAGACTCGATTGGCTGAAGACCCATCAGCGAACGCCGCGGCTTACTTCGGCACGCTGTACATCTCGCGTACCTTGTCACGTGCCGCGTCTTGCAGTTGTCGCTCAAGGTTCTCGAACATCAGCCGAGCCCGAATCTGATCCTGGGCCGTTGCATTGGTCGGGATCGGAACCTTCTTCTTCGCCTCGGCCGTAGCGTCTGTTAACGCTTTTTCCATCGCGGCGTTGCGAGCGGCCTCCAGCTTTCGTTGGGCGGCAAATTCCTTGGCCTCGGCATCCTTGAGACGGCCCTCGGCCGTGTCGGCAAGCTCGATCCTTCCCGGATCCTTGGAAATCCAAAGCGACTTCGAGCGGATGACGGGCAGTGTGTCGGCGCCAAACGTGCCAGTTCGGTATACCTCGTATGTCCCGGCGATCGGCAGGAAGGAACCGGCGACGAGGCCGGACGACTTGATGCCAACGTAAGCGAACAGAGCGCCGCCGTGGTTCTTCACCAAGACGGCGTCGTCTTCGATGCGGACGATCTCGAAGCTGCTGTTGATTCGCCCGAATTGGCCGACGCTCAGATCATTCGTGTTGAGCGGTGGCGGAGTCTTCGCCTTCGGCAGTGCCGTCTCCTTAACGACCCACGCCGCACGCCGGGTCGCGGTCCGGACGGCAAGGTATTCGACGACGGCCGGCGGCGCCTCCCGAATCAGTGCGGGCGCCGGGAACTGCTCAATCGCCTTTGCCTCCAGAGCGGCGAGTTCCTTCTTGGCATCGATCCGCGGGACGGTCGGGACCTCCACCCTCTCGCCGCCCGGCAAGTCAACAAGAACCGCTGCATCCTCATCGGTCGCTTCGGTCTGGCTCGATCGGTCTTTCCCGCAACCGGTTAGGGCGAGCGAACAGACGACGGCGCAAAGGGCCGGGATGGCGCGGCAGTACATGCGTCCCTCCGCAGTGGGCGACGATTCGCTGCACAGAATTGAGGTTATCACGCGGACACCGTCGATTGGAAGGGGCAAGATCCTCGCAGGTAGACGCCGGCCTGGTGTTGGGGTGGCCCATCTGTTGCCCTAATGGACTACCGACACTTCCAACGGCAGAGTGGCATCAGCGACCGTTTTGGAACATCATCTCTTGGAATTCTCTGGCGGTCCACGATCACAAATCCCCTTTCTTCAATTAGCGTCAATTGATGTTGACCAAGGGGATTGCCGTGCCCGACGTCCCGGAACCGCCAGCCGTGCACTGGATAATTCGATGCAATGTCTGCGGGCGCGTCGACGAGGTCACCATGGCCGACGTGTCTAGATACATCGAGCACGAATGGCCGAGGTGTTGTGGCGAAGTCGTTACGCTCTATACGCCAGCTACGCTTCCACGATCTTCGGACGATTGATGGGCGTCGGTATCGTGTTCAGTGAAGAGCATGGGAACGAGGTGGGGGCAAACTCCACGCAAACTAACGATGCCTATTTCTTCATCGTCAGTTCCTGTACCTCCTTCCACACCTCCCCGTACGCATCCTTGTCAAACGGCGGGCAGCCCGTGGGATATTGGCCGAGAGGGTGATCCTTCGCGCGCATCAGAGCCGTGCAATAGCTGAAGGTCCGGCAAACGCGTTTGCGATCCGCTCGGCCAAATTCCTTGATCTGTCGCGGTAAATCGGGTTGCGCTAGCGACGCACGGCCGAGGCCGACGAAGGTGACGCGGCCGTCGCGGATGTTGGCGGCGCCGGCGTGGGGCAGGAATTCTTGCAGGTAGCTGTAGCCTGTGCCAACGACGGCGAGGTCGGGGTAGGCGCGTTGAATTGTCGCCGTCGCCTCGAAGTGTCGATCGATGCCGATGAGCGGGTGCTCGGGCGTTTCGTAACCGTCGGGCGGTGGATATTCGAAAGGCCGGCCATAGTGCGGCTGAGCATACGGGTTGCCCATCGACACGTTGAGCAACGTTACGCCCAATTGCTGCATTTCACCGATCCAGCGCAAGGGCTCGCTCAGGTCCGGCTTGAAGGGATCGGTCTCGCTCATGCCCCAGCCGTTCGCGAGCGGTGATGCCCAGGCATCCGGCGTGCCGGCATCGTTCGTCGCCTTGGAAAAGGGAATTCCGTCGAAGACATTGAGGCGAACGCCAATGACCACGTCTGGGACGGCAGCACGGACGGCCTGAATGATCTCGCGCATGAGTCGGGTGCGATGCTCGTAGCTGCCGCCAAACTGGCCGGGGCGATTGCGGGCGCCGAGCAACTCGCTCAATAGGTAGCGGTGACATTGCTTCACGTCGACGAAATCAAAGCCGACCGCACGAGCGAGCTTTGCGGCGTTGACGTAGTGATCGACGAGCCGTTTCAAATCGTCGTCGGAAAGGATTGGATCGTCGGATGCAACCTTGCGGCCCGTCTTTTTGTCGGCGACCGTCCGTGGATCGAGGATCGGGTCGTGCGTCGCGAGGATGGCAAGTGGATAACTATATCGGCCCGAATGCGTGAGCTGGAGGCCGATCGTGAGGTCCGAGTCGTCGTCGATCGCTTCGCGATGTGCCTTGCGACAATCGTCGACCATGCGGGCGAAGGTGTCGCGATTTGAGTCGTTCAAGTGAAGCTGTCGCGGCGTCGCTCGGCTCTCCGGCGTCACGGCGCATGCTTCGCCCCAGATCAACTTGGCGCCACCGGCCCCGAAGCGAACATAGCGGCGATAGGTCAGCTCGCCCGGCGACCCGTCGGCATTGCCGTCGCAACCTTCCATCGGGTGGATGCACCAACGGTTGCCGATCGCCAGCGAGCCAACGCGAATGGGCTGCTGATACTGCGAGAAATCGTCAGAAAAGCGGAGGTCGATGCCGAGGCGGGCGTTCTCGGCGATCAGGTCATCGACGGACTTGTACTTGAAGAAATGCGCCACGGTCGCCTCAGTTGTGGGCGGATGCGGCTATCTTGTGGAATCGACGCGGGCGGAACAGTATCACGCTGTCGCGGCCAGCGGTTCCGGTTCGGCAGTCAGCGTTTGAGCGGCCGGCTTGAAGTGATCGTCGCGGAACAACGCGAGAAACAGCACGAACACGACGGCGGCGATCGCGGCGGGAACCAGCCAGAACCATGCCCAGTTTGAACCGGCGTCGGTGCGATTCGCTTCAAGGACTTGGGCGCTCAATAAGTTGCCCGCCAGTGTGCCGATCCCGGACACTGTAAACGTGAAGATCCCCTGGGCACTGGCACGCAAGTGCGCCGGAGCATGGCGATCGACGTAAACGTTGGCGACGATGAAGAAGAACGTGTAGCACATGCCGTGCAATGGCAGGGCGAACACACCGATGGCTGGCAGGTAGCCAGTAGCGAAGAGCAAGTTGCGGATCACCCAGCCGAACACCCCGACGGCAAGCGTTGCCTTGTACCCAAACCGGGCAAGCACGAACGGGAACGACAGCATGCAAATCACTTCGGAGACTTGCGCCACCGTTTGCAAAGCCATCGGCTTCGATGCGCCAAGTTCACGCAAGAACGGATTCGCGTAGATCGTGAAGAACTGCTGCACCGCGGACATGCAGAGAGCGCACACGATGAGCACGCGAAAGCCGGGATTGCGGAACATCTTGAGCGCTGGCAAGCCGAAGGCGTGGGCGATGCCTTTGCCCAAACGCGCCGGCGGCGTGTGCGGCAACGTGAATGAATAGATGCCCATGACTATCGAGCAAGCGGCCGCGACATAGAGCGGTTGCGCCGAGAGCGGGTTGCCAAAGACATCAATGCCGACGTTGACGACAATCCACGCGACCGTGCCGAAGAGCCGTACGCCGCCATAAGACTTCTTAGGTTCTTTGAGATTGCGGAACCCAGTCACGTTACACAACGACAGTGTCAGGATGAGCACGATCGAGTTGGCCAACATCAAGAGCATCAGCACGCCGAAAGTCCAGCGTGTGTCCGCGATGAGGTTAGTGGATCCACGCAATGCCAATTGCTGTGCCGAGCAGAATTCCGCGGTGCCGAACAGAACGCAGGCGCCGGCAATGTGCAGTACGCCCAGCAAACGCTGAGCGGCAAAGAGACGGTCGGCGAGCAAGCCGAGGAATAACGGGGCAAGGAGCGCGGCAATTGCAATCGTGCTGTAGATCCACGAAACCTGGCTCGGTTCGAAGCCGAGGCCGCCGTCAGCAGGGGTCTTGAGCAGATAGGTCGCGAGCGGAACGCACCAGGCCCCGAGGATCAGGTACTGCCCGAACATCATCAACGACAGGCGAACGCGGATCGGACCGGATTCCATGATTCCGTTCAGCGGACAGTTCGGGAGGGTAAAGATCTTTTACATGAAGTCGGCGCAGGTTCCAGGCGACTACGCCTCTTCGCGTTTGCGGCGGTTGTCGTAGCTGTCGGTGAGCTGCTTCATCAGTTCCGGCATACGCTCCATGAGCCGGCGGAGCGGCCGTTTCTCGCGGCGGCTGAGAGCATACGCTGCGAGCAATGGCAGGGCGATCGTCGAGTCGACATAGCAAGTCACGGAGTCCGGCAGCTTCTCCGGATCGACCTTGCCCCAGGTCATCGCCTCGGCCGGCGTCGCGCCGCTGAGGCCGCCGGTGTCAGGGCGGGCGTCGGTGAATTGCAGGAAGTAGTCGTGCCCGCTCTCTTCGAGGCCGAGCACTTCCTGAATTGTCGGCTCCGTTTGTAGACAAAAATTCTTGGGCGAGCCACCGCCGAGGATGAGGATGCCGCTGGCGCCTTCCTTGCGCTTGGCGTCGTAGACGATCGCGGCCGTCTGGTTGACATCGCGGAGCGGGTCGATCGCGAGCTTGCTGCCCTCGAGTTGTAGGGCGGCGAGGTTCATGCCGATGCTGCTGTCGCCGGGACTCGACGTGAACACGGGGACGCCGCACCGATACGCCGCGGCCAGCAGGCACTTGCCCTTCAAGCCTGTCTCGTCCTCGCGGGCTGCCAGATACTTGCCGGCGAGATAGTGGAACTCGGCGGTGCCCATCGTGTGTTGGAAAGCCTCGCCGCGGCAGAGCGTGCGATAGAAGCGGTCGGTGCCGAGGAGGCATTCATAGTCGAAGACGATGTCGTAGATGCGGATGACCTGATTCTCGCGAAGCGCGTAGTCGTCGAGCCCGGGCCGCGATTGATGCAGCTCCATGCCGAGCGCGAAGTGTGTGTCGTGGTAGAGGTTCGCGCCGGTCGAGACGATCCAGTCGATGAACCCGGCCTCGATGAGCGGCACGAGGCACGACATGCCAAGGCCGGCGGGCGTCAACGCTCCGCTCAGAGCGAGCCCAACGGTCGCATCGTCCGCGAGCATCTTCTTGACGTAGAGTTGGCACCCCTCGCGCATGCGGCCGCCGTTGTACGACAGGAAGACCTGATCGATAACGTCGGCTAGCGGGGCGTTCGGTGTCAGCGCCGGCGGGTTGATGCGGCGCTGGGAGATGCGCTGGAGCAGCGGCAGTGAAGTCGGTTCGCTCATGGCAAGAATGATAGGGCGAGCCGGGAGCGTCAGCGAGCGGCGCTGGAACTTCAAAACTGGAAGTTCAACACCGATTGCTGACGCTCACGGTTCGCCAAGGGATTAGAAGAAGAGCTTACGCACGTCCAGGAAAATCACGAACGCCATCAGGAGCAAGATAAACCCGAGACCGCCCCACATGGCATATTCCTGAAGTTTCTCCGGCGCCGGTTTGCCGCGGACCTTCTCGTAGATCAGGAAGACCATGTGCCCGCCGTCGAGCAGTGGGATCGGCAAAAAGTTCACGACGGCCAGGTTGATGTTGATCAGGCCAATAAAGATGATGAACTGCCAGAGGTCGTAGCCGGCGATCTTGTAAGAAGCGTTGGCGATCTGCAGCGGACCGCTGAACGTCTTCATGGAAATCTGGCGGAAGATCGTGGCATATAGGGTCTGGTAGATGACGTTGACCGTCCGCCACGTGCGGTGCAGGCCCATCTCGAGCGCTTCCAACGGGTCGGAGGCGATTTGAATCCGCGCGTCGAACGGCAAGATGAAGCCGCGATCACTTGCCGGCCAAGTCTTGTCTTCCACTGCCGCGATCGACATCTCCGGCTGCGCGACGCCGGCACGGCTGACCTTGATGTCGAAGTTCAAGGTCGACGCGCCCTGAATGATCTGATGGAGAGCGACGCCCTGGTATTGCTTCAACTGAACCCAATCGTCGGGCGTTGCCTCACCCTTCTTGTTCAGCTTTTCACGTCGGATTTCGGTGATGATGTCGCCCGGCGACAGCAGGCCACCCGGCGCCGCCGCGTCGATAGTCGTGTCGACGTAATATGCGAGGCCCAGGCCCGAGATCGCGATCGGTGAACTCATGCCCGCCGACATCTCGCCGTTGTAAACGAGTGCGGGATCCCACTTCATGTCAAATGTGACTCGCCTTCCAACCTTCGCCGTGCCGGAGGGTGCACGCAGGACGGTGACGCGGACGGTCAAGTCCTTGGCCGACTCGGCCCAAGTCTCGAGGACATAGCCAAGCCGGAGCGCGTCAAAGGGCGTCTGTTCGACGTCCGTCACAGTGGGGTCGACCACATCGACGTAGCGGACGCGTTTGCCGTCCTCACGCGTCATCTCCACCGAAATAATCTTGTCTCCCGATCCGGGCGACTCGAACGTTGCGATCTCCAGCCCAGGCTCGCCGGGCGCATTAACGGGAACCGCCTTCGCGGCCGGCCCGCGCGAGCGTAACGCTGCTAACCGTCCCATTTGCAAACGCACGCCGGGAAATACGCGTGTCCAGGCGGGATCGACCTTAAAGTCCAGCGCCGTGCCGTCGCGATGGACGCGGACCGTCATGACCTTGCCGCGCATGCGTTGTTGATTGCTCAGGAACTCGACGCTGTCCGGCTTCTTGGTGTCGGGATCCAGGGAGATCAGCCGCACCTCATCCGGCCTCTTCGGATCGAATGACGAGCCGATGATTTGGTCGCCGCCCTTGAAGTGCGATTTGTCTTGTATGGCCTCGGCCTTCTCGGCGGGGCTTCCCTTGTTGACCGGCGAATCGCCGCTCTTGCGATCCTTGGGCAACGTGAGTTGCTCGATCGGATTGATGCCGACGAGCGGGTAGAGATCCTCCGGGTTGCGGCGCGGCGTCAGAAACGCATCGCGTTCGCTGCCGTCGCGCTCACGCACGCGAAAAAGAACTGCATCGCCCTTGGCCGCGCTCATGACCTTGGGTCGAATGTCGTCGAACGTCGGCTTGGTGTAGGTGCCGATCTGGATGATCTGCGTGCCGGCCCGCAAGTCCTGCTGCCACGCTGGCGAACCCGTCCCCACTGAGCCGACGATCGCCGGCGTCTCCTCGACGCCGTGCGAGTACGCCACCATAAAGCAGATGCAGCCGAGGATCAGGTTCATGATCACACCGGCCGAGATGATCAACATTCGCTTGCCGACGGATTTATTCTTGAATGATCGGGGGTCTTCTTCTGCTTCCTCTGAATCCGCGTTCTCGCCTTCGCCCACCATCTTGACGTAACCGCCGAGCGGAATCCAACCGATCTTGTAAAGGGTTTCGCCGCGGCGGAATTGACAGCCGGGTATGGCCTTGCCGAAGCCGATGCTAAAGGTCTCGACGTGAACGTCACAGAACTTGGCTGCCAGGAAATGGCCGAGTTCGTGGATGAAGATGACCAGTCCCAAGCCGAGCACGGCCAATACGACCGGCCAGATGTCGAGTTCGCGCCACCAGATGACGCCGAAGACGGCGCCGATAAACGCGATGGGCAACAGGTTGGCCGCGAACCACCCGCCGATGCTGGTCGGACGTGGTGCGGCTTCGGTCTCGGGGACATTCACCGGTTCAGACTTATCCAACGGCGGACCTCCTGACGGGCCCAGCGGTCGGCCGCCAGCAAGGCGTCGAGCGTGGGTCGGGGATCGTATGTGTGAGCGTCCAGAATTGCCCGACAGCTACGCGGGATATCCAGGAACGGTAACTTACGGGCGAGAAACGACTCGACGGCGATCTCGTTCGCGGCATTGAGCACAGCGCCGGTCGTCCCGGCGCGGGCAGCAACTTCATAGCCGAGGTCAAGCGCCGGAAAGGTTTGCCGATCCGGCTGTTCGAAGGTAAAGCCCGACAGCTCTTTCCAGTTCAGTCGGCGCGCCGGCCCAGCCACGCGTTCGGGATAGGTCAGAGCGTACTGGATCGGCAAGCGCATGTCGGGCGGCGATAACTGAGCCAGGACCGAACCGTCGACGAATTCAACGAAGGAATGAATCATCGATTCCGGATGAATGACGACGCCGATCTGTTCCGGTCGGAAGCCAAATAACCACCGCGCTTCAATGATTTCGAGCGCTTTGTTCATCAGCGTGGCGGAGTCGACCGTGATCTTCGGTCCCATCTGCCAGGTCGGATGCGCCAGTGCCTCCTCGACTGTCGCCGACCCAAGCTGCGCTCGATTTCGTCCGCGAAACGGACCGCCGCTTCCCGTGAGCACGATGCGTTCAATTGCCGTCGGAGTGCCGGCCATCGCTTGGAAGATCGCGCTGTGTTCGCTGTCAACCGGGAGGAGTTGGCCGCCGGACCGCGCCGCCAGATCCATGGCCAATTGTCCGGCGACGACCAATGTCTCCTTGTTCGCCAGGGCGACCACCTTGCCCGCCTCGAGTGCTGCCCAGGTGCCGCGCAGTCCGGCGGCACCGACGACCGCCGAGACGACCACATCGACTTCCGGCGCCTGCACGCGGTCGGCGACCGCATCTGCATCATGCAGCAATTCGACATTTGCCGGCAAGCCCGTCGAGTCGCGATCGTCGCTCAGGAGGGCGACCCATTGGGGTCGAAAGCGTCGCGCTTGTTCGAACAGCTCCGACTTGCGCGATCGGGCGGCCAAACCGATGACTTCAAACCGATCGGGCAGGGCGGCGATCACGTCCAGCGCGCTGACGCCGATGGACCCCGTTGAGCCCAGAACGACGATGCGGCGCGGCCGCTTGTCGAAATTGGCGCGCACCGAACTCACGTGCGGGCTCGTCCGGGCGGAAAAACCATCACAGCATTCTACGGGTCGAAGTTCGAAAGTCGCCCAAATGATTTGGCGCAAAAGAAAACCGGGTGACTGAGTCACCCGGTTCCCCGTCGGGTCAGGCCCGGCGGTCAGCTTTGGAAGAGGAATGTCTTGGCAAGCACATAAACGCCGACGATCACGATCCCGGCGACCATGACCATGACCAACGGGCTGGTGCGGCGACGTTCCTGCTCCGGTTGAGCATTCCGTCCGTGAGCAGCTTCCGCAAAAGGCGCGTCGCTGTGCGATGACGCCGGGACAGCCACGGGAACGACGGCCTCGACCGCAGTCGGTACTTGGCTCTGCGACGTGTTGCCCACGCCAAACGACGAACGTGTGACGGCAGCCGGCTTTAGAGTCGGGACGGCTTGGCGGGCCGGTTTCGGAGCTTCGGGCGGAGGCTGGAAGTTCGTCATCGTCGCCGGCCGCGGGACGCTTGGCAGTGGCGTTAGCGAACCACCTTGCGGCGTCGGAACGTGTGCGGAACTCGTGGCCGGCTGCGAGCGACCCACACTCGGAACGGCTGGGAATCGCGAACCGTGGCTCGAGCCCACGGCACTGCCAAAACGGGATCCCCCGCGAGGAGCGACGATCGCGTATGGTTGCAGGGCCTCGACCAGTTCGTCGATGCCGGCGTATCGCGCTTCCGGCGCCTTTTGCATCAATCGATCGACGACAGTGCCGAGGCCCTCGGGAACGCCGGGAGCAACGTCGCGGATGGATGTCGGCGGCTTGAACTGATGGGCCATCATCTTTTCGACTGCTGTTCCGTCGCCGAACGGATAGCGGCCGGAGAGGCAGTAGTACAACACGCACCCCAGGCTGTATTGATCGCCGGCGCGCGTGCGGTTCGTGGGCTCCATGATGCTTTCGGGACTTGCGCAGTCGAGCCCGCTCGTCAGTGTGTTGGCAGTGGACATGGTGTCCACCAACGACTCGCCTTCGTTCTCGGCCAGCAGCGATCCGATGCCGAAATCGAGGATCTTGGCCTGACCGTCCGACCCAAGGAGAATATTGGATGGCTTGAGCAGACCATGGAAGAGTTCGTTTTGGTGCGCCGCCGCGAGGCCCTGAGAAATCTGACTGAGCATCGTCGCGGCCATGTCCGGCGTCAACTTGCCGTCGCGCTCGACCTTGGCTTCCAGCGTCTCGCCCTCGACGAGCGGCCATACCAGATAGTGCTGGCCGCCGGCCGTGCCGACGTCAACAAAGGGCACGACTGCCGGATGACTGAATTGTGCAAATGTTCGGACCTGCCGACGCGCCAGGCGGACGTTCCACATGCTGCGTCGGGGAAGGACCTTGACGGCGTACCACTTGTTGTCCGTCTTGTTCAGGGCCTTGTAAACCTGGCCCATGCTGCCCTGGCCGATGGCATCGCTCAGAATGTACGGCCCGAGCACCAGCCCCTGCGACTTGCCTGAGAGAATCCGTTCGGCCTGGAAAGGGCTCAGAATGTTTTGCGTAACGAGGTATTCAGCAAGTTGCGGCGGCTCGGCACGTGGTTGCCGCTTGAGGAACTCGCCGACCAGCTGGTCGAGCTGGCCGCGATCGATCAAGCCGCTCCGACGAATGTCCCAGACGAACCATTCGCAGGCGCCCAGGTCGGAAGTTACCATGACGAATCGGTCCTTTGGTCGCGGAAAAGGGGGACGACCGAGTGCGGCCCCTCCCGGCATGGGGTCGATTGACCCGGCCGACGGGGATAATGGCGCGGTCTTTGCGGATTCAGCGGGGTAAACCGGCTGCAACGCTGCCCAAACCTAAAGCGCGATTCCCGTCCCGTCAAAGCGCCGGCCCGGATTTTCACCTCCGAGCGAACTCCCTATCTTGACCCGATTCCACCAAATCCCGCCCGCCCGAGTGACTTATGGCTGTGTCCAATTACGCTGGATGTCCCTGTGGCAGCGGCAAACTATTCAAGTGGTGTTGTCAGCCGTACTACAGCTATGTCGAGCGGGCGATCCATCAAATCGAGCACAAGCAACCCGCCGCGGCCGAACAGTCAGCCACCCAGCTGGTTGAAAAGAACCCAGACGTTCCGCAGGCATGGGCATATCAGGCCCAGGTTCTCGCACTTCTCGGCAAGTCGGACCAGGCCGAAGCCGCGCTTCAAAAGGCTCTCGAACTCAATCCAAATCTCGCCTATAGCCATTTTCTCCGCGCCAGCATGCGCCTCGATGAGGGTGAATTTGTCGGCGCTTTGAAGCTGTTCCGTTCGACGGCCGAACTGGTCGAGTCCGCCGCGGCGCAGCTCGACGCCAACGTCCACTCACGAATCGCCCAACTCGAGCTTCAATTCAATCGCCCGGTGGCGGCCCGGTCTGCACTGGCGCGGGCGGTCCAAGTGACGCCTCAAGACGCCGAACTCAGACAGACATTTAATGCACTCTTCGGCGCGGATGCGCGACTGCCGGAGATTGCACGCAAGGAATACCGATTCCGACCCGTCGCGCCCGACGCGGCGCAAGTCTGGAATCAAGCGATGGAGTCGGCCCAGGCGGGAAAATTCGGTCCAGCCAATAAGTTGTTCGAGCAAGGTGTCGATGCGTCGATCGGCGATGCCGCGCAGTTATTTAATGTTGGCCTGTTGCGAGCGCTGTCGGGCGAGAATCGCAAGGCGATCGAAGCGCTCAGCCGCTCAATTGACGCGGAGTCCGACGAGGCAGCACTGGAAGAAGCCGGAGCGCTTGTCGAAGTCTTGCGGCTCGGCACCGGAATGGAGGACGAGGCGGATTACCTGGAATATCGAGCGTTCCTGCAAATTCGCGAGGCCGAGCCCCTCAGGTCGCTGTTTCACGACTGGAGCAACGCCGGTCGACTGCTTGTCGTGAAAGCCAATGAAGAAGATGGCAGCTTTTCAGCACTAATCTTGGAGGGACCTCAGGACTTTGGCATCTCGGTTGGTGTTCCGCTGGCGCGCATCCAATCGTACCTATATGTCGACGGCGACCTCATGCGCTTTTGGCATTCGAGCCGGGAGATGCTCGACCGGACAGTTAACGATCTCCGCTCCAAAGTGCGTGCCGCGGTCAGCGAGCCGGAGTATCAAACCGGCCCGGCCGCGTATGGTGACGTGGTCGCCGAGATCATGATCTTTCCGACGCGCGACGGCGCCGACCCCGAACAAATCAACGAGCGCATGCGCGATCGAGCGCGGTCGTTCTTTGAGGAGTCCTGGCTCCGTCGGCCGCTCAAGTCGCTGCGCGGCGCCAGCCCGCTGGACGCGGCCGCTCACCCGGGTAGCCGCAAGCGACTGTTTGGGCTCGTCAAATTCATGGAAGAATGCCTGAAGCGCGACGCCGGCGGCGACGGCAAACCGAGTACGCCTCTGTACGACTTCAATCGAATGCGCCGCAAACTTGGCCTCAGCACCGGCGAGGGCGCGGATCTCGATTTCGACACCATGAGCACGGCAGCGCTGGGCGGCATCAAACCGACAACACTAACGGATGACCAGGTAGGCCAGGCCTTCCGGGCGGCGTTGCGACTCGATGCACCGGACCTGGCCGTGCGCTTTGCCGGCAACGCCGTCGAGCGTCCCTCGATCGCGGATCGCTATCCGTATTTCAGCCACCTGATTACGTCAGCACGCGACGACGGCCAATGGCAGAAGGCCATCGAGGTCCATGCGGCAGCCGAAGATGCTGATCGCACGACGAATGCCAATCAGCGGCAAATCGATCTGGCGCTTTCTTGTGGTCGCACATTGGCGATGTCGGGTGATACTGCGGGTGCTCACGGAGTGTTTCAGGACGCCATTCGTCAATCGCCACGGGATCTACGGCTTTATGCGCCGGCGGCTGAGGTGATGCTGGGCAAGCGTGAAGGTGGTAAAGCGCTGGAGTTTGTTGAAGCCGGGCTCAAAGAAGCGCGCAGCCAGAACAACCGGGATGCGGAGCAACACCTACTCGAATTGTTGTCGGCCGCGAAGAAGCAGGTCGGCTGAGCGATCAGAATTCGATCATGCCGACCCAGGCGGTCGGGATGGCAAACACTTTGCCGTCGCCGATCCGGCCGGTGCGGGCGACGCTCGCGATCAAGCCGGCGAGTTCTTCCGCTTTCTCGTCATCGACCCACGCGGTAATCTCAACTTTTGGCAGGAAAGCGAGGCTGTATTCGCTGCCGATGTAGCGCTCGAGATAACCTTTTTGGCGACTGTATCCCTTCGCTTCACGCACGACACAATCACGCACGCCGACCGCGGCAACGGCCTGCAGAACCGCCTCGGCACGGAACGGCTTGACGATCACCGTGAACTGCTTCATCAGAACCAACCCCCGGTCACTGGCAACACTTGGCCGGTGATGTAGCTGCTCTCGTCGCTCGCCAGGAAGAGAACGGCATTCGCCACATCCTCAGGTTTGCCGAGGCGGCCGACGGGGATTTGCTTCAAGTACCCTTCGAGGACATCCGGTTTGATATCGCCGATCATGGAAGTCTGAATGACGCCGGGGGCAATCGCGTTGGCCGTGATGCCGCGTCGGGCCAGTTCCTTGGCGAGTACCTTGGTCAAGGCAATCACACCGGCCTTGGCGGCCGCGTAGTTCGCTTGACCGTGGAACGGGAACAGGCCGGCGATGCTGGCGATGTTGACAATGCGCCCGTTGTCGCGCAGCGTCTCGACCGCCTGCTTACAGCAGTGAAACACACCATCGAGATTCACGTCCATGACGAAGCGCCAGTCGTCCAGCGTCAACTTGCGAATGGTGCGATCGCGCAACACGCCGGCGTTGTTGACGATGATGTCGAGCCCGCCAGCCTGGGACTTGATGTCGGCCATCAACTTCTGAACCTGGTCCGGATTACGCACGTCAGCCACGATCGTGTGCACGGTCGCTCCGAGCGAGCGCAACTTTGTTCCGTGAGATTCCGCGTCCTTGCGGTTGCCGCCGCCTTCGTCGTCGAAGAAGTGCAGAATGCAGGTCGCCCCGGCACGGGCGAATGATTCGAGGATCGCAGCTCCAATGCCGCGCGAGCTGCCGGTGACGAGCGCTACTTTGCCGGCAAAATCGTATCGGATCATGGTCGGTCCTTATTGCTCGAAACGCGGCTCATATCAATTGTAGATGCCGCTGCGATTGGCGCACTTTAGCGATATTCATCTAACGGCCACGCCGCTGCGTCTGGCGGCCCGCGACTGGTTCGGCAAGCGGGCGAGCGGCTGGTTCAATACGCGCATGGGCCGCGGCAAGCATTTTCGCGACGCGTCCAAGGTCGCCGGGCTGATGGCCGACGACTTGCGTGCGCGGGCTTACGATCACATCATTTTCAGCGGCGACGCGACGACGCTTGGGCTTTACGCGGAATTCGAGGAAGTGGAGCGAGTCTTACATCCCGACCACGGCTGGCCGCCGGCGCTCGCGGTCCCCGGAAACCACGACTATTACACACGTCGCGCTGCCAAGTCGCGCGAGTTTGAACGCGTCTTCGCGCCTTGGCAGCACGGCGAGCGCATCGGCGAGCACACCTATCCATTCGCGCAGAAGGCGGGTCCGTTGTGGCTGGTCGGCGTCAACTCATCGGACGCGAACATCCTGCACTGGGACTCGCGGGGCCGCGTCGGCGTTCCGCAACTCGAACGGCTACGCGAGCTGCTCGCGCGATTACCCGCCGGGCCGCGCGTGCTGGTGACGCACTATCCGCTGATCCTCGACAGCGGCCGGCCGGAAACGCGCTGGCGCAAGTTGCGCGACGTCGTCGACCTGAAAAATCTGGCGGTGGAAGGCGGCGTCAAGCTCTGGCTGCACGGCCATCGCCACAAGGCGTATTTTCATCCGGCTGATGAGACGCTGCCGTTCCCGGTCGTCTGCGTCGGCAGTGCGACGCAGACGGGCCGGTGGTCATTCAATGAATACACATTTGCCGAAGGCGTGATGTCCGCCCGCAGACGTGCATGGGATCCGGTGCGAGAGAAGTTCGTAGACGGCGACGAGTTTCAGATGCCCTTGTCGATCGAGTAGTGTCGTGTCAGCGCTTCAGGCCGGAATTCGTTTCACGACGCCAATACGATACGTTCACGCTCCCCACACCCCCCTGAACGTATTTCTCATAATTTGGCCGCGCGCCCGCATCGGCCACAAAATGTCTATCGATCAGTATTTATGACTGCGTCAGGGCAAGGGGTCGGTTTGCGTTCCGTCGAAACAAAACGCAACCGCGAACGAAACGACGTTTCCACTCCTGGATACCGAACGGCCGGCGCCTCGCGTCCAATCAACCCTTCAGATACTTGTCCACATCCGCCTGCGTGATTAGTCGGCCCGGCTTGTCGAGCTTGGCGCTCAGCCAGCTCAACACGGGCGGCGTGAACGGAAGTTTGCCCTTCTGAACGAGGCCTTTGAGCCTTTCGTCGCGGCGTTCGCGCTCGTCGCGCTTGAGGTGGCCGTTCTCAATTCGTGATTGCTGCTGGCCGGCGAGGATCCGATCCTTCCGCTTGCGACGCACGCCCATGACACAACCATCCTTCTGGAACTGCAAAAAGTCGAAACATATGTTCTAGCGGGGGGCAGATCGTCGGCAAGGTTACCGCCGGGATCGCCGTCAAATCACATAATCATCCGCAAACATCCGGGCCCGTTTGGGCGCAATGTAGACAAGTTCTCCCGGTTTCAAGTGGAGCGTCGCGTGGCGTTCCTGGGGAACGTCGACGTTGATGAGCAGTCCGAACTGCTCGATGACGAGCCGCACTTTGACCACCGATCCTGCCGGATTGAGATGCGTAATCTTGGCTCCCAGGGAGTTCGCGCCCTCGGGAGTGCGTGTGAGTTCCAGTTCGTGCGGGCGAACAAATACCCGGCCCTCGTCGCCGCCGGTTGGGACATGCGGCAACGGTATCTCGACGTGCCCCAACATCGCGCGACCATTCTGCAGGCGAACCGGCAGAACATTAACGTTGCCAAGAAAATCCATGACGAACGCGTTGGCCGGGTGTTCGAAAACCTCCGTGGGCGTGCCCGATTGTTCGATCCGACCCTGGTTCATGACCACGACCTTGTCGGCTACTTCAAACGCCTCTTCCTGATCGTGCGTCACGAACAGGCTCGTCACATGGAACTGGTCGTGGAAGCGCCGCAGCCAGACGCGTAGCTCGCTGCGCACCTTGGCGTCGAGGGCGCCGAATGGTTCATCCAGCAGCATCACGCGTGGTTCTGGCGCCAGCGCCCGAACCAGGGCAATGCGTTGCTTCTGACCGCCGGAAAGCGTTGCCGGATAGCGATCCGCGTATTCCTCGAGACGAACGAGCCGAAGCAATTCGGCGACACGCTCGCGGACGCGGTCGTCCTTCCACTTTCGGACGCGAAGTCCAAACGCGACGTTTTCGAAGACCGTCATGTGCCGGAACAGAGCGTAGTGCTGGAAAACAAACCCGATGTTCCGTTCGCGGGCCGTGTGGTGGGTGACGTCGTCTTGAAGGTAGTGAACCGTGCCGGCGTCCGGCACTTCCAGGCCCGCAATGATGCGCAGGAGCGTCGTCTTGCCGGAGCCGGATGGTCCGAGCAGGGCCACGAGTGACCCCGGCGGGGCCTCGACCGTGACATTGTCGAGGACGACCTTCTGACCGAAGCGCTTGGAAACGTTCTTGGCGGTAATGCTCATTTAGCGATTATCGGTTTCAATTCCGATGTTCCAAGTTTCAAGTTGATTCGCCGGCGGCGTACATCCGGATTGTAACTTGGAACCTGGAAGCTGGAACTTGGAACGATTGCCCCCTGCCGCCGACCCGGCGGTCCGATTATGATGTCCTCAAGCTCTTCGAACCGCCAACCCTGACGAGGTACGGACATGCGTGCTGTCGCCTTCTGTGCCCTGATTCTTGGCTTCGGCCTCTTGCTCGTGCCGGCCGCTGATTTGGCCGCTCAGAAAAAGGCAGCCGCCCCTGCAATTGTCAAGGAAGCTCCCAAGGCCGAGGAGCCCAAGGAAGAGGCATACGACCAGCGCAAGGTCGACGTCGAAACGGTGAAGTCGGCCGGCTACCAGGACGACGTCAAGTCATTGACTGACTTCTTCCGTAGCCACACGGTTACCGAGGGCGACAAGGCACGCATCAACGCCCTCATCAAGAAAACCGGCGACGATTCGTTCGACGTGCGCGAGGCGACCTCCGACGAGTTGTCCAAGTGCGGCGTGCCGGCGATTGCCTTGCTGAAGGCCGCGATCAATCTGAAAGATAACGATCCGGAGATCGTTCGCCGGGCCGAACTGGCTTTGAAGATCATCGAAAAAGTTCCGACGCGGGCACTGGCTGCCGCTGCCACCAGACTGTTGGCCTTCCACAATGAGGACGGCATCACCGAAGTACTGATCAATTACTTGCCGCTCGCGGACGATGAATCGGTCGGCGACGAGATTCGCACGACGTTGACGGCCCTGGCCGTGCGCGGCGGCAAGCCGGACAGCGTTCTGATCAGCACGCTGGAGAGCAAGGAGGCCCTCAAACGCGGATCAGCTGCCGAGGCTTTTGCCCGCGTGAACGACAAGGCCAGCCGGGAGAAGATGGTCGAGTTTCTGAAGAAGGAAACTGACTCGGATGTGAAGCTTCAAATCGCTCTGCCGCTGGTCAGCGACGCGCGGAACAAAGAGATCATTCCCGAAGTCATCCGCCTGATGGGTGAAGTCTCCACCGAACGCGGCTGGCGTGCGGAGGAACTGCTTTGGCGCATCGCCGGTGAAGACGGCCCTGGCGTTTCGCTCGGCGCCGACAAGGAAAGCCGCGAGAAGGCTCGGGCCGAGTGGAAGAAATGGTTTGATGCGAACGAAAAGAAAATCGACCTGGCCCGGCTCGATCAGGAATCGTCCTACGGGTTGACGATCGTGTGCGAATCCCCATTACGCGGTGGCCTCGGCCGGGTCGTCGCGCTCGGTGGCGACGGCAAAGAACGCTGGAAGATCGCTCAGCTCAACTGGCCGATGGACGCCGTGCCGCTCGCAGGCAAGAAGGTCCTCATCGCCGAGCACAATCGCAACCGGATCGTCGAACGCGAAATCGAAGGAACCAAGGAGTTGTGGTCGGAGAACATCAACCAGCCGGTCAGCTGTGGCCGCTTGCCTAACGGCCAGACTTGGGCGATCGGCCGCAACCAGATCATCGAGTGGGAGCGCGGCGACAAGTCGAACAAGAAGCACGTGTTTGATTTCATCCGCAACGAATACGACATCGTGGCCGGTTGTCGGATGAAGAACGGCGAATACGTGCTGCTCACGCAAAACCAACAGTTGTTGAAGGTGGACCGCAAGGGGACGATCACGAAGAGCAACACAATCAACGGCAACGGCGTCAATTACTACGCGACGTGCGAAATGCTGCCGTCAGGCAAGGTGCTCTGCACATTGATGAACGCCATCACCGAGTTCGACGTCGACACGGGCAAGGCCGGTTGGACGGCCGCTTATCCGCAGGCGACCTCGGCCGTGCGTCTCCGCAACGGCAACACGCTGGTCGCGCAACAGAATCAGGCGAAGATCATCGAACTCGACAAGGATGGCAAAGCAACCAAGAACGAGATCAAGGGCACCGATCCAGCCTATCGGCCGTTCCGGGCGTTCAAGCGATAGAGTGCAATTGTTTTGTTCCCCCTCTCCGCTTCGGAGAGGGGGCTAGGGGGAGAGGTCTTCGCTCGCTCCCACCGGAAACCTCTCCCCCCGCCCCCTCTCCGAAGCGGAGAGGGGGAGAGATTTTTACGGCGGACGTCGCTTAAGCCAACGGCTTGCCCAGCTTAATTCGCTTCTCGCGAACGAACTTCATGTGATGCCGGGCGTGCTCGACATACCCATCCACCAACATCTCAAGCGACTCGATCCCGCGTTCGGTGTGATTCCCTTGCCGCGCGAACGCCGTATCGGGCAGCCGACGCAGGATGGCGGCCGTCAGCTTCCGATTCAATCGAAACACTTCGCAGGCAAGTGCAACCTCTTGCTCGTGGTAGCCCAGGTTTTTGACCCACAAGTTCTCATCGTAAGCGAGCAGCGTCGGGTTCGGCTCGGCGATGACGCGCTTCATGCGATCGGTCCCCACGAGGTCCGAGTCCATGAGGTGCATCACGACTTCCTGAACGCTCCACGTGCCGGCGATCGGGCGCGCGATTAGTTCATCTTTCGATAGTCCGGCGATCGCCTGGGCAGGCAGATCGCCGTCGGCCTCGTACTGTTCGATGAGGTCGCGATTCATGTTTGTCTCCGCGGTGGTTACGGTTTGCCAAGTTGCTTGTCGGCGAAGTTCCAAAAGGCCGACCAGTCTTCGCGCGTCATCGAGTGCTTGCCGGCTCGGATGAAGTAGCCGAGCTTGCTGTCGACGAGCTTGCCCAGCGGCGGGACTTCCTTCGCATCCAGTCCGCCGGCGTCAAGCAAACGATACACGGGGTCGGCCGCCTTCAGGACCTCGAACTGCCCGTCCGGGTTCGCCCACAAATCTTCGGCGGCGTTTGGAAACAATACGGGCCGCGGCGCGCATAACGCGACGAGACAATTCTGATCGAATGGCAAACGCGCCGGTTCGTCGTTGAATTCCTTGAAGCGTCCGTTGAACCAGTGCGGAAAGCTCGTGTTGATGCGCTTGACGCTCTCCGCCTTGTCGGCCTTCGGGCCGATCGGTCGGCTTGGTCCGGTCCCGCCGCAGCCGGCTTGCAGCGGAATCGTCATGGCGATCCGTTCGTCCATCGCGGCGGCGAGCAGAACCGTCTTGCCGAGCCGCGAATGGCCAACGGCGATGATGCGCTTCGCGTCGATCGCGTCTGCTTGTGTGGTCAAATAGTCGACGGCCCGGCTAACGGCCCAAGCCCAGCAAGCAATCGTTGCCGTGTCTAAATCCTTCGGCAACAGCGGTCGAATGCCGGCCCGCGTGTCCGCCCGGTCCGGATCGACTTCACCGGGATAAAACGTGGCGACGGCATAGCCGCGATCGATCGAATGCTCCAGATTCCAAACGTCTTTCTGCTTGCCGAGAGCCGCGTCGGAAGCCTTGCCGTCTTTAGACCCGTACATCCAGGCCGATGTGACGGCGATCTTCGGGTCGTCAGCAAGCGTGTGATTGCCGCTGAAATTCGGGCCGACGAAACAGGGGGCCGGGCCCTTGCGCTTGTTTGGGATCACGACGAGCAAGCGAAACTCGTGGCCGCGGATCGCGGAGATACTCACCTCGCGAAGAGTCGCCTTGCCGCCAAACGCCTTCGGATCCTCGTGCAGGATTTCCGTCGTGACTGGCCCGGCCGCGGGGATCGTGCCGTACATGTAATGCTGAAATAGAGCTTTCAGTTCGGGTCGGCGTTTCTCGACCCATTGCTCCTTGGTTGTCACCTTGGTGCCGTCGAGCATGACGAGCGGGTCGGGCAATCCGGCCCCGCTCGGCAGGTCTTTGGGAGCCGGGAACTCGGCGGCGGATCGACCAAAGAAAATCGCGAGGAGGGAGAACATTGCGATAGTTCGCATGGAGAGACTCCGGAGAACGGAATAGGCTAATCCTATCTCGTTTAGCGTTCGAGCCATCGGCTCGAACGAGGAGCGTGCGAGCGGGGGCCGTCATGTCCGAATCCGAATCCGGCGCGGGGTTACTGACGTGGACGTTCCGTGTGGTGCTCGCCCTCGCCGCGCTGGCTGCTCCCATCATCGTCTATCAGGGCTTCACCGACTGGGACGCCCCGGACCCGGCCAAGCAGCAGCGACTTCGCGAAGTGTCGCGGACGACCGCCGAGCCTGATCCCGCACTTCGTCAATAATCACTTCTTCGGCACGATGATCGTCTCGTCGATCACCTTTTGGCTCGTCGCCGGCCGATCCTTCTTGTTCCTCAAGACCAACTCGACGAGCCGCGGATGTTGTTGCACGTTGGAGCCAAACGACCAGCGGGCGACGCGCTTCAAGACCGCGTTATCCTTGGCGTCCGGCAAATCGAAGACGTCGAGAATGCGTGAAATCGGCGCGTATTCGCCGGTCACCATGAAGTTCACCCACAGAAAATCAAGGTCCTCCGGCGTTTTGGCGGGAACATCGCGTACGTGGACGCGTTTTGGGTCCTCGATGTGGCTCTTGAGCACTTCGAGATCGGGCTTCAAGTCGGCATACTTGGGGTCCTTGATCCATCCGCCGACCGTCTTTGCTGTCTCCTTGTCGCCGGCGTTCGTCAGAGCGCGAATGATCATGCGGCGACCGATCTTCGGCGCATCGGGAAACGTCTTCTCGTACTCGCGAACAATTTCGGGATGCCCTGCGGCCATGTCGCCGATCTGAGCGCCGATCAAGAACGGCACATGATCGTCCTTGGTGAACAACGGATGCTCCCGGTTTTCTTTCTTGAGAAACTCCGTCAGCATTTTGGGCCCGAGCTTCGGGTCCGGGTTCTTGTAATAGAAGGTGCTGGCCTGGGAATACAGCTTGACGAACGGCGGTAAGTCCGGCGGCTGGGCGATGGCCGCCAGCAGGCACATTGTCGAAGCGCTCAACATGGACATTTTCCTCTACTTGTCGGTGTCCTTCTTCGTCGGATCGTCGGCCGGGTTCACGTAGTGGATATCGAACGGCCCCATGGCATGAATCTGAATAATGGTCTCGCCCTTGGCGACCGCGTAGTGCTTCTCTTGCTTGCTCATGCGCATGAAGGAGCCGGCAGGCAAATAGCGCGTCTTGGCCTTGTCGATTTTTTCGCCGAGTCCGATCCCGAATGATCCGCTGATCACGGTGATGTTTTCATCCGTCGAATGCCAGTGCGGCGGAACGATGTAACCGTCCGGCAGCTTGGCGCGAATGACAAAGATGCCTTCCTTGAACGGGTCGCCGTCCAGGGCGGCGAGCTTGGCTCCCGGCGGCAGGCTTGGGGGGCCGTCCATCCATTTGATGTCGTCTGGCAAAGCGACCATGTGTGCCAGCTTGCCGGCCGGCGATCCTGCTGGCTTGTCGGGGTCGGCGACCCCGGCGGTCGTGGCCAAGAGGACCACGCATGCACAGAGCAATAGACGCGGCGTCATGACTCAATCCTCCGTAATTGGCGGCAGCGGCGGCAAACCGCATCGGGTGCGGGCGGTCTGGCACTGCTCTCCGCCGGCGCGAAATTCCCGGCACACCGTTGGCCGGGTGGAGTAAATGGTACACCGCGCGTCGGTGTCGAGAAAGCAGCAAGTTTCGTGAAAGTGCAAGGGAAAAAGTTGATAGCGCCAGCCCGGACTTGCGAGATGGTCGGGAAGCAACCGGCCTTCGGCAGCGATGCGCGGCTCGCGGTCCGCGTCGGCTTGAGCCGCGAAGATCGGATACGTGCGGCAACAGGCGCCGCAGCCATCGCATTCGAAGGTCATAACGATTTCAACCGCTAAACGATCGGCGACTTCAGCCGTATAACGACCGACGGTACATGTTTCGCCTTTGTATGGAGCTTGCGATGCCTTTGGTTCCGATGCGCCTTTTGCTCGATCACGCGGCCGCCAACAACTATGGACTGGCCGCCTTTAACGTGAACAACATGGAGCAGATCCAGGCCATCATGGAGGCGGCCAAGGAGATCGACGCCCCGGTCATCGTTCAGGCCAGTCGCGGCGCCCGGTCGTATTCTCAGGACAACTATTTGCGCCATCTGATGCTCGCGGCGGCGGAGCTGTATCCGAACATCCCGATCGTGATGCACCAGGACCACGGCAACAGCCCGGCCACGTGCAAGAGCGCGATCGAGCAGAACTTCACCAGTGTCATGATGGACGGCTCGCTCAAGGAAGATGGCAAGTCGCCGGCCGATTACGACTACAACGTGAACGTCACGCGCTCCGTCGTCGACGCCGCCCATCCCGTGGGCGTATCCGTCGAGGGTGAACTCGGCGTGCTCGGCTCGCTCGAAACCGGAATGGGTGAGAAGGAGGACGGCCACGGTGCAGAAGGCGTTCTCGATCACAGCCAATTGCTGACCGACCCGAACCAGGCCGAGGATTTCGTTCGCAAAACGAAAGTCGATGCGCTGGCCGTTGCGATCGGCACCAGTCACGGGGCCTACAAGTTCACGCGGCAACCGACGGGCGATGTACTGGCGATGGACCGGATCATCGAAATTCACAAGCGGCTGCCGAACACGCACATGGTGATGCACGGCTCGTCAAGCGTGCCGCAGGAATTGCAGGACATCATCAACAAGTTCGGGGGCAAGATGAAGCAGACCTGGGGCGTGCCGGTCAAGGAAATCCAGCTCGGCATCAAGAACGGCGTTCGCAAGATCAACGTCGACACGGACAATCGTATGGCGATCACGGGGGCGATTCGCAAGGTGTTCGCCGAGTCGCCGGAAAAATTCGATCCGCGTGATTATCTGAAGCCGGCCCGCGACGCCATGCGGCAAGTCTGCAAAGATCGCATGATTGCATTTGGGCAAGCGGGGCAAGCTTCGAAGATCAAGCCCGTTGGGGCGCGGGAGTTTGCGAAATTCTACGCCTAGCGAGGTTTCATAGCTGAATTCGTGAGAATTCAGGTTCTCCGCATTGCCAGGACCTGAATTCTTACGAATTCAGCTGCACCGCATCTCCCAAGAATCCCGTCAAGTTCTCTGTCAACTTGTGTCGATTATTACGGACGTGGCGGTTGCCCCGAACGTACCGGGATGGTTCATGCGCTGCCGAGGGCTGCGGATTGTCGCGGTTGCCGTGCTGCTGGCGAGCGCGGTGGGGTGCGGTTCGTTCGGGCAGGGCAATTCCATCTTCCCGGATCGTTATCCGCTCGGCGATCAAGCCCGTGCCGCTCGCGTCTGTTCGCCGGTTGACCTTCCGCGCGAACTCAAGAAATCGACGATTGATGAGTATCGCGTCGAGCCAGGTGACGGCTTGCTCGTCCTGCCGCACGATCTTGACTCCAAAGTACGGATGCCTGCCGACCAAACCATCATCGCCGACGGCACGATTGACCTTGGCAAATACGGTCGTCTTCAGGTTGCGGGCCGGACGGTGCCGGAAATCGAGGCGCTCGTTCAGGCGACCGTAAAAGCGAAGGAGAAAGACGAAGATCCCGGATTCATTGACGTGCGGCTGGTGAACCGATCCTCAAAGGTCTATTACGTGCTCGGCGAAGTGACCACGCCGGGCAAGTTTCCGCTCATTGGTAATGAGACCGTCCTCGATGCGATCCTCGCGGCCGGCGGCATGAATGACAAATCGAGCTGGCGCGATGTGATTCTGGTGCGGCCGACCAACGAAGGGCCGGGCCTCGTCATGAAGGTGGACATTGGGGCG
>DATANR010000441.1:0-13481 GCA_036266155.1 Gemmataceae bacterium
GCTGCGCAACAAGTCACGTAGATCGCTCCGGCACGAAGTCTGATCGAGCAACTCGCCGACCGCATTGAGGCGTTCCGTGATGCGCGCGCGGTCTGCGAACGGCGACAGAATCGCATTATGCAGGGCCCGTGCGCCCAGAGAGGTCACGGTTCGATCGAGAACGCTCAACAGCGACCCATCGCGCTGGCCGTCGCGCAGGGTGCGCGTCAACTCCAAGCTGCGGCGCGTCACCTCGTCGAGCGTCAGGAAATCACTCGCGAGATATGGACGCAGCCGGCGTATGTGCGCCAGGCTCGACCTCAACGTCTCCTGCAAATAGCCGATCAGAGCGCCCGCGGCGCTGATGCAGGGCTGGTTGTCCTGGAAGCCGAAGCCCGTGATAGTGATCACTTGGAAATGAGCGTGCAGCGCTGCACGTGCCGTCTCGGCGTCAAACGTCCAGTCGGGTCGCCCGGTGATTGACCGCGGAAAGATCGCCTGGATCGGTTCGGGAATCGACGGCAGGACTGACTCGGCCGCCAGGCACTCGACGGCATTCAATCGATTGAGTTCGTCGGCGAGCCGGTCGATCGTGACGTCGGCCGCGAAGAAGTCGCCCGTCGTCGCTTCGACCCAGGCCAGTCCGTAGACCGTGCGACCGGGAACGATTGCGAGCAGGTAGTTCGGCTGCCCCGCATCGAGGAGTTCGTCCTCGGTCACTGTGCCCGGCGTCACGACGCGCGTCACTTCACGTTTGACGAGCCCCTTTGCCAGAGCCGCATCTTCAACCTGATCGCAAACGGCCACCCGATGTCCGGCTTGCAGCAGGCGGCGCAAATAGTGTTCGACCGATTTCGCCGGTACGCCGGCCATGGGAATTGAACCATCGCGCGTTGTCAGCGTGA
Source organism: Gemmataceae bacterium (assembly GCA_036266155.1). GTDB lineage: Bacteria > Planctomycetota > Planctomycetia > Gemmatales > Gemmataceae > SIAJ01. Next base: position 885 of record DATANR010000441.1, read on the forward strand.
GTCCAAGAACGCGCGAAATCAGTTCGGCATCTTCTTCAAATGTCTCGAAAAAATCGCCCATCCGGAAGAGCAATACCATGCCCGGATGCCGGGCCTTGGCGTCCCGGTATTGCTGCATCATCGGCGTCATTGGCGGGAGTCAGTCGTGGAGGAAAAGGCGGAGGGCCTGACGATCGCAGTGAACGCGAAGTCCACTACTTTGACCCATTACGCAGCTTGTACATAACGATTGTTCGGCCGTTGTCCTGAAACGTTACCGACGACATGTAATAGCGGATGAGCAGCAAGCCGCGGCCGCACGGACGTTCGAGGTTCTCGGGCGCGGTCGGATCGGGCACGTCCTCGGGGTTGAACCCGGGACCCTCGTCCGTGATGCGGACGTCAAAGCGCTCGGTGCCTAACGAATATACGCCGCGCACGCGCTTGTCGTAATCCATCTGGTTGCCGTGCTTGATGGCGTTGACGAGCGCTTCTTCGACGGCCATCTTGACCGCGAAGGCTTCGTGCTCCGCGAACGCCGACTTCACGACCGATTCAATCGTCGCCTGGACGCGGCGCGCCTCGTCCAGGTCGGATGGGATGTCGAACTCGCCGGCGCGGTCGGACATGGGTGGGAAAAGAGGTTTCAAGTTTCAGGTAGCAAGTTTCAAGTTCAAGCAAGGGGCGCACGCAACAGCGGTCGACTTGAGACCTGAAACTTGAAACTCAGAATGCCTGTAGAGCCGCCTGCTCGTCGGGCAGGATGGTAAAAAGCTTATCGAGTTTCGTGATCTCGAACACCTCGCGGATTTCGCGCGAGATATTGCAAAGCACCAGCTTGCCACGCACCGCCTGGACCTTGCGGTTCATGGTAATCAATTTGCCCAGCGCAGCGCTCGACAGGAACTCGACGTTGCCAAAATTCAAAAGAATCTTGCGACGCCCAAGCTCATCGACCAAACGAAACAGGTCGTCGCCGATCATCTGGATGTTTTGTTCATCCAAGATCTTCTTGTCCACGAACTGGACGACGGCCACGTCGCCGGAGTCCTCGACTTCGAGGCGGCGACGGCGGGGCTGCTGGCTCATACCGCGAGTCTCCGAAAGATAATTACGGCCGGCGCGGCCGGCAGAGAGTCGGTTGTTCGCCGGGAGGATATTGGGGTTGATTGTCGAGCCTGCGACGCCTGGTGTCAAGCGACCGCGGCATGTTTTCTCAGAAGTCAGTCAAACACCGCCGAAAAACAAGAGTCCCCGCCGAAACGACGGGGACTCGCAGGGATGTCTAAGCCGGATTAGAACTCCGTCTTGCCCTTGGGCGGTGGGGTCGACGGATTCCGCTTCTCCGTCTCTTCCGTCCATTTCTTGAACGCGTCCTCCCGTTCCTTGCGATCGGGATCGGCCTTGTCGCGGGCGCTCGAACGAACCTCAAATCCTTCCGGCCCCAACAGCAAAACTTCAGTCGCGGCCTCATCGCTGATTAGACCGCCGCGGTTCGTCTTTTCACCCGGATTCGGTGCAATCTTGGCCGCCGCCGTTGTCGGCTTGCCGCCGACGATATCAACGGCCAGGAACATGCGGGGCGGCACCGCTTCCACAACTACGCCCTTGCGGGGTTCCTTGCCCTTGGCGGGCTTGTCGTCTGCGACATTGCGCAGGATGAACGCGTTGTCTACCGACGACCAGAACGGCAGCGGCGCGAACGCTTTCCCATAGACGTACTGGCCGCGCGTCGCCAGCAACTCGGACTGCACCCAATCGCCGACCGGCTCGCGGAGCTTTTCAGACACGTTGAGCTGATCGAACCAGCGCTGGAACTGCATGACGGCCTGACCCTCACGCGGCGTCGGCATTTGATTGACCAACTTGGCGTTCGGCGGGGTCGGATCGACGACGTAGTAGTAACCGGCACGCGGCAGCTTCACTTTCTGCGGGAACACGTACCAGTGCTCGTCCAGGGCCGGCAGTTCTTCGTTATCAGCATCCGACGCCTTGGAAACACTGTCCGTCTTGCGGCCAAAATTCGGGTTCTTCACGCGAACGCGCAACCGGTACTCGTACGTGCGGCCGTCCTGAATGTCGGTGTCGTACACGCGGACGAAGATGAAATCCGGCGGCTCGTAATTCCCCCCGGCGGCGGTCGTTCCAGCGCCGACGCCCCCTTCGGCGCCGCCGCCTTTCTTGCCTGACGGCGGGATCAGCATGCTTGGGCCGCCGGCGCCGCCACCCGTCACTTCGGGGTTATATAGACCGGCATTCGGCCCCTCTTCGCGTTTGAACGGGTTGCCCGCGCCGAGCTTGGTTTTGGGCGGCGGCGGGGCTGTCATCTTCGGATCGGCCTTCTTGATCTTGTCGATGCTGTCCTTGATCGTCTTGAGCTTCATGTCCGGGTATTTTCCAGCGATCTCGTGCGGCAGCGGCATGACCAGCATGTGGTCCTCGTGCAACTCCACGCGCTTCAGGTCGTTGGAATCTTCGTTGTAGTACAGCTTGATCGCGCGCAGCTCTTGCGAGTTAATCGCCAGGTCAATCGTCTGCCAGTCATCGAGCATCTCGCCCTTTGCGCTGTAAACACGCCGTTGAACGTCGACGCCGTGGAACACCGGCATGTCTTCCGGATGTTGATAGAGCTGTTCGATCGTCTGGTAGCGCAGCGCGGTCTTGAACTTCTCGAGCTGGGCCCGATAGGGGAACGCGGCCTGGAGAACCACCATCTTTTGTGGATGGATGGTAATTGCCAAACGCCGCCCTGCCAGCTGCTTTTCGATTTCCTCGTCGTCTGCGCCCTCGATGTACTGCACTTCCTGACGGTTGCCGGCCGTCATCGGCTCGCCCTGTGCATAGTTCCCGGCATTGCCCGCCATCGGTCCACCGCGAATACTCAGGCCGCCGCCCGCGCCACCCGTGAAACCACCCGGTCCGGGCATACCGCCTTGATTGGCGCCTGGGCCAGGCATACCCCCTTGACCTGCAGCGCCCGCCATGCCGGCGCCGGGACGACGAGTTTTCGGGACGTGGGTGCCATACCGTTTCCGCATGTCTTCAAGGAAGCGATTGGTCGCGGTCGGATCGATCTTCTCGTCTGGATTTTTGGCAGTGACTACACCGACGCGAACCTTGATTACCTTGCCATCGGCGTCCTTTTCCATCTGGAAATCGTTGGCAAGGATCTTGAGGACCGTCATGTCCGCTTGACCCTCATTCGGAGCCAGGACAACGGGCGTGATGCGCCGGCTGTCAGGCGGACTGGTCGGGTCGAAAAAATTCCGATCGACCGGCCGCGTTGCAATTCGGCCGGTTTCCGGCACCTTGTCGATCTCGCCTGGCGGAATCGGTTTGGCGTCGTTTGCATTCATCTGGTTCGTCAACGACTTGCCTTTGTCGTCGACCGCTTTCGAGAATGCAACCGGGTCCTGCGGGCGGTCCATGGCGGCCATGAGCCCGAGGGCTAACAGCGCCACACCGACCACGGCCGCCACGCCGAGACCGATCTTCTCGCCCTTTTCGACGAATATGTTCGTCCCGCCCGCTGTCTTGGCCATTTCCGAATCTCCGAAAGCCCCGCACGGCGGGGAATGTTATTCAAGTTGCAGCTATGGGGCGATCCAGTTCATTACATCTTCGGCGGTGTCGTCGGCATCGGCGTCATCGGGGCGGGCGTTCCCATGGGCGTCATCGGGCCAGGAGCACCCATTGGCGTCATTGGGTTCGGGCCTTTACCCGGAGGAACCACCGGAGTGCCAGTGCTTGGTCCGGCCGTCGGGGCCCCGTCGTCTTTCTTGGCCGGTGTTTTCTCAAACTTCTCGTAGATCGTCGCAATGCCGACCACAAAGACTTCGACGAGATTGCCCGCGGTCTGGTCATCGCCACTGCTTTGCGGCGTACCGTAGCTCGGCATTCCCGGTCCAGGCATTCCTGGCCCAGGCATCATGGGGCCGGGCCCCGGTCCAGGAGGCGGGCCACCACGTGGGCCACCCTGTCCGACGCCAGGCGGTGGGCCGACCGGTCCCGGACCACCGCGCGGACCACCCGGCCCGGCGACGGCTGGACCTTCACCAGTGAACGGCCCGCCGCCAAAGGCGGTGCCCGACGACGACGCGTAGCTCAAACTGTCGCGGAAGCGCTTCATGCTCTCCTGCACGGTCTGGAAGCGCAGCTTGCAGTTGGTCAGCGCCGTCAGCACGTCCTGCACGAAGGCCTGATCAGTCACGACATCGAGGCCAATCGGGATTGCTCGCACCTGATCGGTCCGGCTGATGTAGCGCTTGCGGAACAGACCATTGTCGGTGACTTCGGTGGACGATTGCCCCGCCGGGCCCGTCGACGACGAACTGCTGGCCGCAGGCCCCAATGGCCCCATCGGCGGGCCCATGGGCCCCGGTCCCACCGGTCCGGAAGGTCCCATGCCCATGCCCATCCCCATTCCCATTCCTGACGTGAGCGCGTCGACTATCTTGGCACTGAACGCAGGCATCTGCAGATCGGCCTGACTGTGCTTGGCGCTCGTGTAACCGAGGACCATCCGGTCGAGCCGCTTGACGGGCGCCGTTCGTACGTCAAATACCTGCTCGACGCGGAACAGCTCGATGGCGTTTCCCTCGAGCACCGTGTGCTTCTTTTCGACGAACTTGATCGGTTCACTCTTGCCGCCCTCGATGGTCGTGCCCTCGATGGCGAAGCGGAACGGCTTGGCCTCCATTGCGTTGGACAGCCAAATGTTAAACACAAGCTCGTTGTTGGCGTTGAATGGCTGAAGCCTGGCGGTCAGATTAGTAATGCTCCCCGTCACGACCGGGCCGGTCGGCCGCAATTCGAGCTTGAGATCGAGCCGCCAGGTCCGTCCGACAAAGGTCCGCTCTTGAGGCGTGTCCTTCAGCGGCGGCGTCTGGCGCGGATCGTTCTGCGCAACCTCGGACGGCTTCAGCATTTTCGCGGCTTCCTTGTTCACACTCGACAAGGCGGCCACCAACTCCCGCTGCACCCAATAATCCTCGATTGCCAGCCAGACGTCCTCGGAACTCGGGTTCTTCTTCCAGGCCGGAACGTTACGCAGCACGCTGCGCCAGTCGCCGGCAAATTGCATCGGAGCAATCTCCTTGGCGACTTCGTCGTAACCCTTGTTAAAGAGATCGCGGAACGCATCCAAGAAGCTCGAATCCGAGATTTCGGCGCCGAACTTCAGGTCCTTCACCTTGGCAATGTGATCGTCGCCCAGATCGCTCGGCCATTCGAAGATGCCTTGCTGCAGCTTCCACATCTCCTCCCAGCGCTTGGTGCGGAGATCGAATAGCTCTTCCTTGCGCTTGTCGAACATCCCAAGTTGGGCCTTCGACTGCGCCTTGGCCGCCTCGATCTTCTTTTTCTCGTCGTCGTTCGCCTTGGCCTTCTCGGCGGTGGCATCGGAGACGAAGGAAAACAGGCCGAGCCAGGCCAGCAACAGGCCAATGAACAACGGGATCAGCAGCAGCCAGAAGTGCTGCTTTTTCATCATCTCTTTATCGAACTTCGCGGCCATGAGTTATGGCTCCGTTAGCGGTCCAAGGGATCGACGCTAAATGCTCAAGCAGCTAATCTTCAATCTTTTCCTTCCGGGCAGCACCGCCCCCCGATTCGCTACCAGAACTGGGCGGCGGCGTGCTCATCGGCGCTCCGGATGGTCCACCGCGGCCAGGCGTGCCGACGCCCGGCGGTGCACCGACAGCGGCTGGCCCGCCGGCGGCCGCGGCTGCTTCCTTATTCTTGATGACGCGGAGCTTGTCGGACGGCGTGGGCTCCTTCCAAGCGAAGATAACGACGAACTCGTAACGCGGCTTGATCTTGACGGCCCCCTTCGGCCCTTCAGTCGTCGCGGGTGGCGTCGTCACCGACGGGGTTAATGGGCCGGAACTCGATGCCGCCGGCCCACCGAACGCAGCCCCGCCGGTCGCACCGCCCGATGCGCCGATCGAACCCTGGGCGGCAAAACTTCCGAGTGGCCGCCAGCCGCCCGCGCCGCCGGCCGCGCCGCTGGAGCTGGAACTCGCGGCCGGACCGCCGACAATCGGCGGACCGGACGGTCCATGCGGGCCTGCCCCCATCGGACCGGGGCCGGGTCCAGAGGGGCCCATCTCGCCGCCCGTCCCGCCGGTTTCATCCGAAATCATCGCGTCGAGCAACGTATTCTTGATGATCTGGAAATTGCCCGGCGACGGGTTCGCATCGGGCCACACATGATACAGGAACACGTGGGAAATCTTGCCCTGAATCGGATCCATCGCAATGAGCTTCTTTTGCTCCTCCGACATGTTCTTCTTTTGCTCTTCCGTGTAGTCGCGTGAGCGGGTGATGATGTTGTTCACCAGCGTGTCGACGATAAACTTGGGCGTCGACGAGGTCTGCGTCGGGTGCCAATAAGTTGACCCGCGGACCTCGAATACCCAGCCTTCGCCTTCCGGCTTCAACTCTTCACGCACGTTGGACGGCGGCGGCATGGTCCGATCGGGCTTCTTCTCCCACCACTGATCCGGCGCCAGTTCAGAGCCGATGAACGACCGCGGGCCATCGATCTCCGCACGCCACTTTGTCTCGATTTTGGAGTAGACGTCCTTCAAGTTCTTCGTGTGTCGACAGTAAACCGCTTCGATGTCGATCGTCGCCAGATGGTCGCGGAAATCCTCTTCGGTGGGCGCCGTGGGATCGACGCCGCGCGCCACCCGTTCTTGCAACTTGATGATTGCACGCCGGCCCTGCACCGTGTTCCAGTACGGCTCGAGTTGCGGCGACACCATGTTGTGGTAACCGGGGATCGGCACCGCCTTTTCGGACGCCGGGCCGGGCACGGGAACCGATTCGTTAATGAAGCGGTCGATGGCGATCCAATTCTTCCGCTCGCCTTGACCGGCAATGATCGATTCCACTTCGATTTGCGTCTTTTCGATCTCCGTCTTCTTGTCCGCGATTTGTTTGTCCAGCGTCTGAGCTTGCGTCACGACGCCCTTGGCACTGTTCAACGCGGTTGCGATCTTTTGGTCTGACACGTCCGCCAACGGGATTGAATAACCGTAGGCAAGGACCGTGGTGCCGAACAGCAACGCGGCGGCCGCCGCCACCGCGTACGGCTTCTTCGCACGAATCTTACGCTCGAAGGTGATTTCCGGCGGCAGCAGATTCGTCGCAATGCGGGCAATGCCGAGCCCTTGCAGTGCGAGTCCATAGGCCACTGGGAACGACAGCAAATTCTCTTTGAAAACCGGTGCATCGGTGACGGCTTCGCCGGTTACACGTTGGAACTTGTCGGCCTTGCGGACTTCGAGGCTGAGTTTGTCCGCGAGGAACTTCTGCAAGCCGGGCAGCTTGAACGCACTGCCGAGGCCGACCATGAATTCAACTTGAGCGTCGCGATGCGTGTTCGTGAAGTAGCCAAGCGAGCGCTGCACTTCGCCAACGAACTCTTGCAACACGGGCCGAAGCGCTTTCAGGATGTTGGCGAGTTCGGGCGACTTGGCGGCATTCCTCTTCAGGTGCTCGGCTTTCGCGAACGTCAGTTTCAATTCCTTGGTCAACGCCCTTGTGAAGTGATTACCGCCGACGGGGATCGGCCGCTGCCAGATGATCCGGGCGCCATCGGTGATGATGAGGTTCGACGCGTCCGTACCGATGTCCAGGGCCACCACGCACTTCTTCTTGCCAACGGTCTGAGCGGGGGCCGTCTCGCCATCGATTCCGCCGCGCTTGAGCAAGTCGAACGTGATGTAGTTGGCCAGCGCCAACGGCGTCATTTGAACCTGGTGCACTTCCAACTTCACCGACTGGAAGTGGCCGATGAAGCGGCTGATCATGTCGCGCTTCATGGCGAACAGGCCGATTTCCGTATCCATCGCGAAGCCGTCAGTGACGGTGCCTTCGCTGACCTTCTGGTAATCCCAGACGACTTCATCGAGTGGGAACGGAATCTGCTGTTTGGCCTCGAACTTGACGATATCGCCGATCTTTTTCTCTTCGACCGGCGGCAGCTTCACGAAACGCGCCAGGCCGGACTGACCCGGCACGCTCATGGCGATCTTGTCGCCCTTGGTCGGATTGCGCGAGAGGAATTTCTCGAGCGCCTCGCGGGTCAATTCGTCCGGATTGGCGTCCGGCTGCGAGAGGATCTTGGGATGCTCGACATAGTCGAAGGCCGTGGCCGTGACGACGCCGTTAATTTGTTCGAGCCGAAGGGCCTTGAGGGCACATTGACCGATGTCGATGCCCCAAACGCCTGGATTGACAGCAGCCATGAGATGACAACTCCGCGATGGGAGGAAAACCAACTCGGACCAATGGCGCACCCCAGAAGGGCCCGCCGACGGGAGCCGGATGGCGACGTGGTATTTCTACAGATTGCGACAGGCTACCACGTCATTCACCGGGCTGTCAATCATCATAACGGCGGATGGCAAGGGATGTTGGCGCGCAGGATACCGTTGGTGCGGTCCCGGTTAATCTGACGGTCGCACAGTATTCGTCGGCTGCGTCGCAATTGAGAGATTGCCAAGAGAGATTGCCACCCTCACCCACATGTTGGCAATCTCTACCCTTAAAAATCGCCGGACGAGATTAGCTCATATCGGGTTGCGTCAAAATCCCGGACCACAAAATACTAGCGCAATAGACCCCCCGAAAATGGGTTCCAAAACACCGAAATCGCGCGGGTTGGAGCGTCTCGACCGCGGGCCGAATTAACCGAACGGAAATGGGGGCCGAGTTTGCCATTTTTCAGCTGCAACCGAACGGCGTCGCGATTGGCAATTGTGGCGCGCGAGTGTACTCGTCACGCTCCGCGTGATGACGCGGCAGTGGCCCTACCGTCGTGTATCGTTCCCGACGGCCCGTCCGACATCACGCGGAGCGTGATGAGTACACTCCGGACGTTCGGAACTCCGATTCTGACAATTTTTCGGTTGCTCCGACCTATCCAATATGCCATTCTCAAGTTGCAAATTCTCGCGCCGCCCGTCGCCCGCGTCTCCCACGTCTTTGGGGGCTGGCCATGACCGTTCGTAATCAGCCTGGCGACGAGCCTGCCGAATCCGACCGTACCCACGTGGTTGTCGGTCCCGCCGCGCACAGTTTCGCGGCCGATCCCGGCAAGTACATGTATGGCGCCGACCGACGGCCGATCCGGCTGGATCAAGATGAAGCAAACGACAACGAGTTGTTCTTGCTTCCCGGCGATCGATTCTTCCATTTCCAGATCGTGGAAGAAATCGGACACGGGTCGTTCGCGCGCGTTTACCTGGCGAAACAAGAGTCGCTGGCGCAGCGCCTTGTGGTTCTCAAGATCGCCACGCAAACATCCGACGAACCGCAAAAACTAGCGCGGCTTCAGCACGCGAACATCGTCCCCGTCTATTCGGTTCATGCGCTGACGAATGCCGAAGCGATCTGCATGCCCTATCTCGGACGGATTACGCTCGATCAGTTGATGGTCGCGTTCGCCAAGGGCATCTCGAAGCGAACGGCCAATGGCCGTGAATTGCTGAGCGAAGCATTCGAAGACACTCTCGACCATGCAGATTCGCATACGACGCTCGCCAGCATGTCGCTGATCGAAACGGCCCTGTGGATCATGTCGCAGCTCGCCGGCGGACTTGCGCACGCCCATCGGCGCGGCATCCTCCACTGCGATCTGAAGCCCGCCAATATTTTGATTTCGACCGATGCCGTGCCGATGTTGCTTGATTTCAACGTCTCATTTGCATCCGGGCTCCAGTCGTCCAGCGATCGGATCGGTGGCACCTATCCATACATGTCGCCCGAACACCTGCAGGCGTTCGACGGCGATGAGGTTCGCGTCGACGAACGCAGCGATCTCTATTCGCTGGGTGTGATCCTCTATGAACTGCTGACCGGTCGGCGGCCGCACCCGTTCACTCCCGACGTAGAGCCGCGTGAGGCCGCGCGGGCGCGCCTGATCGCCCAGCGCCAGATACTCCCGCCGAAGCCGAGCACGATCAACCCGGCGATCACGCCGAGCGTCGACGCGATCGTGCTGAAATTGCTTGATCCGGCGCCAGAACGACGCTACCGCAGCGCCGACGATCTTCATGAGGACCTGACGCGACAACTGGCGCATCTACCTTTGCGTTTCGCCGCAAGCGGTTCGATCCGCGAACGCGCCTGGAAATGGCGGAAGCGCAATCCGCGGCTCTCGACAGGCTTGGCGGTCGGTGCAATCGCCTTGTTTGCGTTGGTTCTTCCCGCCGGCATCATTGCCGGGCAGCAGGTGCGGAAAGTCGAACGCGCTGCCGAATTGCAAAAGGCGGAAGCGATCAACGGCTACATGACGGCGTCCAAGGAAGCGGAAGCCGCGGCCGTCTTACTCAGTTCGCGCGCCGATCCAGCGATGCGGGCTCAAGGCTACGCCTTCAGTCAGCAACTCCTCGAGCGCTACGGAGTCGGACACAATGCCGAATGGGAAGCGCAGCCGGGCGTGGCGCTTCTCGCTGCCGAGCAGCGGGCGGACCTCAAGGCCAACTTCGGCGAGCTGTTGATCCTGATGACGCGCGTCGAAATTCAACATCAGGGGCCAGACGGTGTCACGGCGGGCCTGCGCTGGAACCATTTGGCTGAAAGCATGTTCGCCGAGTCCGAACGGCCGGCGACGATCGATCGGCAACGCCGCGAGTTGGACCGACGGCAATCGGGCACTGACCTACCGGCTGAAGTTCCCGCCGAGTCGCCACGCGATGCCGATCTTTACTTCGACGGTCTCGATCATGCCATCGCCGGCCGCAGTCGCGACGCCTTGCTGTTGCTGACGCGCTTTTGCAATCGGCATCCCGATCACTTTCAAGCGTGGTTCGCGCGTGGCATTTGTCACGATGCGCTCGGCCAGTCGGCGGACGCGTTGACGGCCTTCGCCGTCTGCGTCTCGCTGCATCCGGATTTTGCACACGCCTATCTGAATCGCGGCCTCGCGCAGTTGAAATTGCGGCGCTACAACGAAGCCGATGTCGATTTCACGCGTGCTCTCGATTTGAAAGCCCACTGGTTGCCGGCCCTGATTAACCGTGGCATTGCTCGTGACGGCCAACGTAAGCCGCGCGACGCCGAGGCAGATTACACTCAGGCACTCGCCAATGCCGCCTGTCCCACGCGCGTTTGGTTCCTCCGAGCCCGCGCGCGGCGTGCCCATGGCGATCAGGCGGGCCATACGGCGGATCGTGTCAAGGGAATGGAGAGCGAACCCGGCGACGCGCACAGTTATCGCACACGCGGCACCTGGCGCATCGAATCCCGCGAGTTCGACAAGGCCATCGCCGACTTCGATGCCGCTCTCAAATTGCACGCCGGCGATGTGGATGCACTGCTCAATAAGGGCATCGTGCTCGCGGATCATTTGAACCGGGAGGCGGACGCGATCCCGGTTTTCGATCGGTTGCTCGAACTTGTGCCCGATCATGTCGACGCCCGGTGCAGTCGCGGCGTCTATCATGCACGGCTTGGACATGCCGCTGAAGCACGCCGGGATGCCGACGATGCATTGAAAGCCGATTCATCGGCATATCGCCTCTTCCAGGTGGCCGGCCTGTTCGCGCAATTGTCCAAGGTTGAGCCGAAAGCCAAGGATGACGCGATTCGCTATCTCGCTCGCGCCCTCCGCGCCGGCTTCAACAACCCGGCGCTTTTCAATGGCGATCACGATCTCGATCCGATTCGCAAGGAACCGGCCGTCGTGAAGCTCCTGGCCGCGGCGAGTCAGGTGGAAGTGCAAGGACGTTGAGGCTTACTCCCCCCTCTCCGCTTCGGAGAGGGGGGCCGGGGGGGAGAGGTCTGCACGAGGCCGAACCCAAAACCTCTCCCCCCAGCCCCCTCCCCGAAGCGGGGAGGGGGAGCCGATCCGGTCCCCGTGAAGCTGGAACAACCGTTAAAATCGGAGAATTCGTTACAGATTCACTTGCCTTTGTCAAAAAGCTGACACAGTGTTGAATTGAGCAATTCCCCCTTCGCCTCATCACCCAAGCGCCCTTGGACAATCGGCCATGGTTCGGCGCATCCCCCTCCGATGCCAGGAACTGGAATCGCGCGATGTCCCCGCAACGTTCGGCACACCATGGCCGGACGGTCAGCAACTTAGTTTGAGCTTTGCGCCGGATAACACCTCGATTGCCGGCTACTCCAGCGACTTGAGCGATCTCGGTTCGGCAGCGATTATGCAGATGCTCACGGCCTTTCAGACGTGGGCCATGCAAGCCAATTTGAACGTCGGCCTGGTCGCCGACGATGGCTCGCGCTTCGGAATTGGCGGTCCGGTTCAAGGCGATCCACGGTTTGGCGACATCCGCATTGGCGGCTTGCCCCTATTAGCGGACGTCCTGGCCATCACCGCTCCGTACAACCTTTATGACAACTACTCCGGCGACGTCGTCGTCAACACTGCCGCATACGGGTCCAGTGGCCCGGACCTCTACACCGTGATACTGCAAGAAGCCGGTCACGCCCTCAGCGTCGGCAACAGTTCCGATCCATCGTCGGTGATGTACGAGTTCTACCAGGGCCCGCGTTCTGGGCTGGCAGCCGGCGATGTCGCTTCCATTCGCGGCCTCTATGGGGCACGTCCGGCGGATGCGTTCGAAGGCACAACGGGCAACAGCACTC
>DATANR010000442.1:0-1906 GCA_036266155.1 Gemmataceae bacterium
CATGCCCTGGATTGCGCGCAGGACTTCGATGCATTGCCGCGCATCGTCCTGACGAAGCGACGACATGCTCGGATCGTTCGCTCGTTGCCGAAACATCGCTTCGGCCTGGACTAGCCTGGATCATTCGTGAGGGCGCCCGGGATTTCGGTTTGGGGACGGCGCCATGGCGCGTTTTTTCGTGGCGTCGGTGACGCGGTGATCTGAGTTTGAGGTTGCGCCGAGGGGTTTGTTGCGGGGCAGACAGCCCCGTCTTTCAGGGCGGCAGCTTGGCGAGGCGTCCGGCAAGCGCGGCGAAGCCGATCTGGTAGGGGTAGGCGGTCGGCAGGGCGATTTTGATACGGGTGACCATCTCGGTGACGCGTCCGGCCACCTTGATCAGGCAGAGACGGATCGTATCGAACTGGGCATCGCGCCAGAACGATGTCTGAGGCGCCAGCCCGCGCAGGCTCAACATCAGCCAGAACGCGGCCGTGTGGATCAGCAGCCGGAACTGATTGGCCGTCGCCTTGGTGCAGGAGGTACGGTCGGAAGCGAGGTGCAGCTTGTGCGCCTTGATCAGGTTCTCGGCCTGTCCTCTGGCGCAATAGAGCTTCTCGTAAAGCGCCTTGGGCAAGCCCGCCAGATTGGTGACGATAAATCGGCTGTCGGCCCCCAGGGGGCCGGCCTCGACGCGGACGATAACACGGCGCTCGACCTTCCAGCTTGTCGCGGCGTAGCGGAAGTCGCCGTAGCGGCGGACCTTGCCGGCCTCGCCGCCGAGGCGCCCGAGCGCGGCATCCTCGGCGAGACCGCCGACCCGGCGCAGCAGCACCGAATTGCCGGCCAGCCCGAAGATGTAGCCGATGCGTTGACGCTCGCACCACGCCATCGCCTCGGGCCGGGCGTAATGGCTGTCGCCGCGCACCACGATGTCGACAGCCGGCCAGCGGGCGCGGATATGGCCGATGACATGTCGCAGCACCAGGGTCACTTCGGCGCCGTCCGGCGTTTTGCCAGGGCGCAGGATGACCGCCACCGGTTTGCCGGTGCTGGCTTCATAGATGTGGATCGGCTGGAAGCAGCGGCTGTCGTAATGGGCGTTGAACAGCGCCAGTTGCTGGCTGCCGTGAACCCGGTCTTCGGTGTCGTCGATGTCGAGCAGGATGCGGCGCGGCACCTGCTCGAAGCTGTCGCAGAACAACTCCACCATCGCCGCCATCATCCGCTTGAGCGCCGTCGCGCCGGGCAGGTTCTCCAGCCGGCTGATGGTCGGCTGCGAGCACAGATCGGCGCCGCTCTCGGGCAGCCGCCCGAGCGCCATCTTAAAGGCCGGATCTGATTTGAGCGCGTCGCAATCGTTGCCGTCAGGGTAGCCTGCCGCGATCAGCAATGCCCGGTATCGGATCATTTCGGCGAGCGTATGCCGAACCCGCTCGGGCGCACGCCGGTCCTCGATGCAATCGGCCAGGCGCTCGGCGATCCCGAGCCGCTGCTCGACCGCCGCCAGCAGCAATACCCCGGTGTCCGAAGTCAGCAGACCACCGTCGAAGCTCAAGTGTATCGGCTTGCCCGCGACCGGTGGCAAACCGGGCAGAAACCCCGTACCTTCGTCCATGGCGGGCGCGAACTCCGTTGCCTCGGTTGATCCGGCTTCAACAACCAAATCATACACGAAACCAACGGTTTATATCGCCCCCGCCGCTTCCATCACCCAGTCTGGTGAATTATTGCGGCTAGGGGCATCAAATGACGCGACGTGAGCTTCTCATTCTGCTCGGCGGCGCGGCAGTTTTGTACCCGGCCGACGGGACGGCGCAGCCGCAAGGCGCTGGGCGGCTCGGTATCGTCATGGCGGTGGGGAAGACTCCCGAGTACCTCGACGCTGTCGGCGGATTCAAGGACGCTCTCGCGTCGCTCGGCTGGAAGG
>DATANR010000443.1:0-3131 GCA_036266155.1 Gemmataceae bacterium
AAAAGCGGTCGCGCATGCGCTGTACCTGCGCGTGGCGGGTTGGAACCTGTTCCGGGCGACGCAAGCCACGAACCTCATGGCCAAGGTCAGGGCGCTTCTGGCCCACCGCGGTCTCTGCACGCGACTTTTCGCCTGCCAAAGGACCTGCCCACGTCGGACGACTCAACGCTGGCCAGACGCGCCACGGCCGACATTCGCCCTCAGGCCAACTTGACCAGAAATCACCCAAATGCCCACGACCGGCTTTTGTCGGGGCCGTCAGCGCCAGGAACCCCCTGATTTGCCCTTCTGAACGCCCACCAAAACGTCCTGACGTTCGCTTGATGCTTATTTTTTTTCAGGCGACTTCGCCGCCTTGGCGGCGAGCCGGAGATTGTGCTTCTTGCGGCGTTTTTCCTTCTTTTTGAGCCGCACGCCTGCCGGGTTGCCCATCGCCATCTCCCATTCGAGTTCAAGGTTTCCGTGACCAATCAGGGTATGGTTGGCCCGGCCGAAGTCGAGGTAGCCGATTGTGGCCGATGTTCGAAACAGACGACGATGGTGCCGGGAAAGACCCGTGCATCCACCTGGTGATAGTCGGCCGGCACCCTGCTGATCCGGGCCTCGGCGATGCCCGGATCAGTCCCGGTCAGCACCCAGACGCGGGGCGGCTGGCGGTCCGCGATTTCAGCAATGTCGCAAAGTTGATCCGGCTGGTCGCGCATGTAGTAGAGCACTTCCCAATGATCCGAGGCGATGAGATCGCTCTCCCGCAATTGCCCGCGGGTAAAGGTCACGGCATCGCGAAAATCGATCCGCGGCCATGGCATGACAACGCGGTAAAGCGATTGTCCCGTCGGCAGTGCCAGCGCGATCGCAAGCACGAGCGGTGCAAATCGACAGCTCTTCTGGAGCCAATTCCAACATGGAGTCGTTCCCGCAGCAACGAGCAGGATCAAGGCGGGCGCGGCGAACACGCTCACACGCACGCCGCCGTAGGGGTATTTGCCGAGAAGGGCGGCGACGAGTGACAGGGTCAACGGCACAAGCAGAACAGTAAGTAGCCGGCGATCGCGTTTGCCGATGCGAATGGCGCCGGCGATCGCGATTGGCGTCAGTAATTGACCCAGCGGCATCAGCGCATAGCGCAACACCTCGGCGGTCGACGCGATGCCCCAGATCGGCACGAACCCGGGCTGCGACCAGTCGGCGAATTGGTTGACCCAACAGTCGGTCATTGCTCCGTCTTGTTGCGCTTTTGCGGGGCCGAAGGCCAGTGCGACGAATGAGCCGACGACGGTGATTCCGAGCAGGCAGTAGGACAGCAGATCGGGCCATGATGCACGTAGCCCTCTCGCTCCGCGAGAGGTGAGCAAGGCGGGCTCAGGCGAGAGATCGCTTGCCTCTGGCTGGGCAAGTCTCGCAATCCTCTCGCGGAGCGAGAGGGCCACAATTTCCCACAACAGCGCCACCAGCAACCCGCCGGCCACGAAGCACGCGGGGAACGAAAACCACTCCGCAACCGGCAAAAACACCATCCACAGCATGCACTGCCAGCGCAACGGCCAATCGCGGGTGCGAACGAAGCCGGCGATCGTCACAACGGCGACGAAGACGTCGACCGTGTACGGCTTCGCCTCGGCCGCGTGCCAGATCAGGCGATCCGAACAAGCGAACAGCGCGACCGCGAGTGTTGCCAGCCACGGCGGGAGAAGTTTGCGTGCCGAGTATGTGAACAAGATCAGCGCGACGCAACCGAGCACTAGCACCGGCATTCGTAGCGCTGTCTCCGAGTCTCCCAGCACGTGCATCGTGAGGCGTTCGAGGACCAGGAACAACGGCGGCGAGGCTTCGTGATGCAGTAGTTTGCCAAAGCACTCGTCGACGGGCAGATAGATCACGTTCAGTACGAGGGCCGCTTCGTCGTGCCAAAGCGCGGGTTGGCGGGCGACATGCGCCACGCGCAACACGATGCCAAGGAACACAAAGGACCAGCACCACCAGGTCGGTGAGCGCAAGCCAGCACGCATGCCGGTCATGGCGAGAATTCCATGAGCACGGCAATCGTACCGTCAAATTCGCGAGCCTCGACGCGCCGCCAGATTGGCGGCACCTGGCTCAGCACCGCATCGACGACCCCGGGATCGGTGCCGGTGATGACCCAAACGCGCGTCAACTTGCGACTGCCGATACCGCCGAGCGTTTCATATCGCCAATATTCGTCGCGCGTGTAGTAGAGCAGTTCCCAGTGGTCGCCCGAAATCACGTCACCCGACCGGCCATTCTGAAACACAAACGCGACCGGCGTGCGGAAGTCCGGCCGCGGCCATGGCATGGCCGTGCGAAAAATAGTTTGCCCCACCGGCATCAGCAGCAACGCCACAATTACGATTAGTAGTAGCCATGCTCTGGCGCGCAGCCATTGCCAGCACGGCGGCACCCCCTCGGCCACGAGCAGGATGTAACCTGGCGCGAGGAACACATTGAGCCGCCCTCCCCCAAACGGGTATTTGCCGAGCAAAGCGGCGATCAATGTTAAGACCGCGGGGGCGAGCAGTACCGTGAGCAGCCGACCATTGCGGCGGCCAATCTGAATCGCCCCGATGACCGCGAACGGCACGAGGAATTGGCCAAATGGCAGGAGAGAGTAGCGATCGACCTCCATCGTTGACCCGACGATCCAGATGGGCACATGTTGCGGATGACGCCAGTCCGCCAGTTGCGCGACCCAGTAATCGGAAAGTGCGGCGTCGCGCTGCGCATGGGCCGGCCCGGTTGCGAGCATCACGAATGAGGTTGCAACGGCAAGCCCGAGTGCGATGAACATGAGGCGGCCGCCCCATCCACTGCGCCATGCGCCTGGCAGCATGCCGAGGATAAGTCCGCCGGCAACGAAGCAGGTCGGATAAGAGAGCCAGATCGTCGCCGGAAGAACAAGAATCCAAAGGACGCATTGATTGATCAGCGACCAATGGCGCGAGCGGACATAGCCCCAGGCGACGGCGACGGCGACCAGTACGTCGAGCGAGTATGGCTTCACTTCCGTCGCGTGCCAGATCAGACGATCGGAGACGGCGAACAGCCCGACGGCGAGCGCCGCTCCCACTCCCTCTCCCCCGGCTTTGCGGGGGAGAGGGTTGGGGTGAGGGGGT
>DATANR010000444.1:0-12756 GCA_036266155.1 Gemmataceae bacterium
CCAAAACTATCAGCGTCAGTACCATGCGGCGCTTGGCCGCTGCCCATTCGGCCCGTGTTGGGCCAGCTTGCCACTCCCGGGAATTGACTGGCTACTTCGCCGCCGAACTGGATTACCTGGGCAGAACGCGCGAGTGTTCCATTACGGTAAAGTTGAGCCGGGAAACATCCGATTGCTTCCGGCGGCTGATCTCCCGTGCCCATATAGAGCCACCATTTGCCTCCAGTATTGTCATTGACGAATTCCCATTGCATTTGATAGCCGCGCTGGTCATCACCCATTTGGCTGTATGGCGCCGGCATCGCCCCACCGACGATCCAGTCGGACGTTGTCTGTTGAAATCCATGATGATTGCTTGCCGACACATATCCCGATGTAGCCGGATTGTAATTGTCTGGGTTGTAAAAGACGAATAGAACCGGCGCATCCGTCAACATCTGCCAACCGCTTTCGATCGTTTGCATTCCGGACGGACATGACCCGATGATCCACGTTTGCGAAAGGTTGAACTGGCCCGGCATTGGATCGGTCTGCCAAACATTGAGCCAGGTCGAACAGCCAAAATAGTTTCCGCCGGAGGCGTCTTGGCAAATGGCATGGCGATGAATTTCTGTTGGTCTTGAGCCATCGTTGCCGAAGCTGCCGGCAAAAGGAAACGGCGTCGCCACGCCTTTGGTCGACTTTGACTTTCGAGGCTTGGCGGTCTTGCTTGACGACTTTGCGGCTTTCGCCGTCGCCGGTTTCTTGCCTTTACGAACGGGCTGTGCGGCCGTTTGCGTGGGGTATTTGCAAAAGAAATCTTCGAACTTGCCTCGTTGCGCCATCTGGCTAATCGTGATGCGTCGCATCGGCACCCGACCTTCCGGACAACTCATGGGCTTGCCGAACGGATCGAGCAGACCACGGCGCAGCGGCGGCAAGATGGGCGAGACAAGTGGCCCGAATTTGTTGGCAATTTCCTTCTTCGACCTGGGAGCGAAATCCGATGCCGGCGGCACCTTGCCGGCAACCGGGTACCCCGCTGCTTTGGCTGCCCTTACGGTCGGCTGGTCCTCGAAGAGAATACAGTCAATGAAATCGCCGCCGGTTCCCAGAAACGTTTGGCTCGGGTCCATCTGCTTGACGCCTTCATACATCCCCAAGACATACGTCTTCATCTTGTGGAATTCTTCTTCGATTGTGTCGTCCTTGGGTTTCGGCATCGCTGCTGCCGCCGCCATGAAGGCATGCCCGCGCGCTGCCGCGAAGGGCATCCGCAGACCAGCGGCGATGGTTTCGCGGTGATACTCGACTTTGGCGTCAGCCGTTCGATCGATGAACTCGTTGAACGAAAGGAACTCGGGCATGTGGGGTCTCGCAAGATGGGTGTTGAAGATGGCCCAGCAGCAGGCGCGTTGCCCAGGACGTGGGAAATAGCGCGACCGATGCTTGCTGATACCTTCCTAGCCAAACAATCGAGATTGCCGTCGAGAAAGTATCACCCTATCTTGGTTTTTCGCCTGGCTTTTGGCAATGCCTCGCTGCGAACGAGCGCGCGTGATCGGCCGACGGCCAGGGAATGAAGCCCCTGACCGTCCGATCGACGACGATATCATGTCATACGCGATTAACCTGGCGTCGCTTCAAGACGTTGCACGGCTGCCGCCATTCCTTTCAGCGGATGCGCGTGAAAGGAATGACGAGCATTTTCACGCGATCAAGCCGTATGGTCGAGATCACGTGCCTTCGGATCGGTCCCCTGTCCGCCCTTCGGAATTGGCCGCGGGTCCGCGGGACTCGCGGGTTCCTTCACGTCTTGCGCCGCGGGCAGCGGTGTCGCGTCGGGCCGCGTCATTAACCGGTCACGCTCGGGAAGCTCGGGCGGTGGCTTGTGTTCGGTCATCGGTTGATCCTCGCAAAGTAACTCCAACCCACTTCTTGCATTTGCCATGCCGTCGGGTTACCTTCGTGGCTGTCTCAGACGACGAATCCAATTCACATCACCCGCGTCGCTGGGACAGGCGTTCCACAACTTGAGGGACAACATGCAAGTCGATCCAGTCAAACTCGACGCGTTCATGGGTAAGATGCTTGGAGAAATGGGTGCTGCCGCCGGGGCCGCGCTGGTGCTCATCGGCGACAAGCTCGGCCTCTACAAGGGGCTCGCGGCCATCGGTCCGGCGACACCGAAGGCCCTGGCCGACAAGACGGGCACGGCCGAGCGTTATATCCGCGAGTGGCTCGCGGCTCAGGCGGCCGCCGGGTATGTCGTCTATCACGCGGACAACGGCACCTACTCGATGACCCCGGAACAAACGATTGCTCTGGCTGATGAGTCGAGCCCGGCCTTTGTCGCGGGCGCGTTCGATGTGATTGGTTCCATGTTCAAGGACGAGCCCAAGATCACTGCGGCATTCAAGTCGGGGCAGGGCGTCGGTTGGCACGAACATAGTCCGTGCCTGTTCCGCGGCACCGAGCGCTTCTTCCGGCCGGGTTACGTGGCCAACCTCGTGCAAAACTGGTTACCGGCCCTCGACGGCGTGGTGGCCAAGCTTCAATCGGGCGGCCAAGTCGCCGACGTCGGCTGCGGTCATGGGGCGTCGACGATCGTGATGGCGAAGGCGTTCCCCAAATCCAAGTTCATCGGGTTCGATTACCACGCGCCATCGGTCGAGGCGGCACGCAAGGCGGCCGCCGATGCGGGCGTCGGCGATCGCTGCACCTTCGAGGTGGCGCCGGCCAAGAGTTTTCCCGGCAATGGCTACGATCTCGTGGCGATGTTCGATTGCTTGCACGATATGGGCGACCCAACCGGTGCGGCGAAGCACGTGCGTCAATCGCTGGCTCCAGGCGGCACGTTCCTGCTCGTCGAGCCGGCGGCCGCGGATACGGTCGAAGGGAACCTGAACCCCATTGGCCGCATGTTTTACTCAGCCTCTACCATGATCTGCGTGCCTGCATCGTTGAGCCAGGAAGTGGGCTTGGCGCTCGGGGCCCAGGCCGGCGAAGCACGCTTGCGCGAAGTCGTCACGGCCGGCGGCTTCACCAAGTTCCGCAAGGCGACGAGCACGCCGTTTAATCTGGTGTTTGAAGCAAAAGCGTGAGTTAGCAGAAATGGGACCTATTGAACGGATGGGACTTATATGAAAAAGTCTATTGGTCTCCTTCGTCCTCTTTGTCCCATTGCTTCCGGGAGTTCCCATGATCCGCGGCCTACACGCCATGTTCTACTCGTCCGAGCCGGACGCCTTCCGCGCCTTCTGCCGCGACAAACTCGGCTTCAAGGCCACCGACGTCGGCGGCGGCTGGCTCATTTTTGACATGCCGGAAGCCGAGCTCGGCTGCCACCCGGCCGATCCGGAGGAGGAAGCCCCCTCGGGCCTGCAGAACATCTCCTTCTATTGCGACGACATTCAGAAGACGGTCGCCGAGCTGACCGCGAAGGGCGTCGAGTTCACTGCGCCGGTCGCGGACCACGGCTACGGCTTCGTCACACACTTCAAGGCGCCGGGCGGCTTTGACATTCAACTGTATCAGCCGAAGTACAAGAAATAGCTTTCACAGCGGCTTCTTGCGCAGCGCGACGATGACGGCTCCGCGTTCACTCATCGGCGCCGAGGGGCCGTCGTGGACGACGATCCATTCCGGGTCATCACGCAGCTTGTCGGCGAGTTCCGGATGCTCTTCGGTCTCGACGACAATCAAGTTGGCGTGATGCCGCGCCAGGAATTCTTGCCAGCCGGGGTTGGGCATCTTCACATTGCGGCCCGCGTCCCAGTGCGCCTGCGTGAAAACATGCGCGTGCGTGAACATGAGCACGGGCCTGTCCATCGGCAAGGCCCAGATCAAGAAGTCGCCTTGTGTTTCACTCGAAAAGATTGACCCGCGATACCGGCCACCGGGATAGTGTTGTCGAAGTTCGTCGCGCAGCCGCGGCATCCAACGGTTCTCTTCCGTCGGCACGGCGGTCAACTCGAGCGCCAGCCGCCACGGTGTTCCCGGCGACACGGTGTGGTCAACGTCGCGGTATTCGCTGACGAGTTGCGCCCGCAACGGTGGAAAGAACGCGGCCGCGATCGCGATCAACGCGATGGCGATCCCGGTCTTTGCAAGCGATCGCCGTCCCTCCGGCAGCGATGGCAACGTTGCGAATCTGTCACCCAGGCCAGGTCCGAGTCGGGCCAGTAACCAGACGGCGATGGTCCACCACCACAAGATCGCGCGAAATTGCGTCCATGGCCATAGCGCAAATGGCAATGCCACGAGCCAGCCGGCCGCTCCCACCTTGCGGCCACCCAGAACACGCACGAACGCCAACAGCACCAGGCTCATCAGGTAAGCCTGCGCACCGTCCAGCTTCATGGGAAACCATTCCTTCATCGTCTGCAGATTCGGATGCCCGGAGAACGCGAGCACGTGGTAGTAGAGCATCGGTCCATGCGGATTCACGAGCGTTGCCAGTCCGCAGAGCACGCCGGTGATGAAGAGCCGCCGAACATCCGAATCGCGGTAGCCGCGCTCGATAATACGACCCAGCCCATGCAGTCCGAGGATCGCGAGGCCGACGACAAATGTGCCATGCAGGTTCGCCCACAACAGGAACACGATCGGCAGCAGGGATATCGCCCGCCGCGATAGTTTCGGGGCGCTTATTGCATACAGAACTACGGCGAACAGGAAGACGCCGAACGATTGCGGCCGCTGCACCGCGACTTCCGGACGCAAGGCGAAGAAATAGAGAACGATCCCCAGCGCCGCCCAAGTCCACGACCCGCCGAAGCGCCTCATCGCGAGGAACAAGAATGTAAACCGCCCGAGCAGCATCAACAAATGGAACGAGCGTAAGGCTTCCGCTCCGCCGCGCAGCCGCGACTCGGCATCGCCGCCGACGAGTTCCGACGCGCAGACGTAAAGCACGTAGTAGCTGACCTGGGAGAGCCAGGCGACATTGGCAAATGGCGGTTCGTGATCCGTGAACGGCGACAGCGGCTCGTGTTCCGGCGTCGTGGCGTGAGCGCAGTACCATTCGCCGTACTTGGCATGCGCCCAGACGTCCGTGTACCAGAGCGGGATGAACGAGAAGTAAACGAACAGGCCCGCGAGCAGCGCCACGGCAAGCAATTGCCCGTTGTGGATGCCGAATCGATCGCGGTCATCAATGGTCATGGCTGCATCTCGACGGGCAGCTTCGGCACGCGCCGCACGGCCACCAACAGCGGGGCGTTTGCATCGCCCTCAACAATACGCCAGTTCGCGGACGCAAGCAGCCGCTCAGCAAGCTTGACGTTTTGCCGTGGCTCGATGACGATCAGATTCGCTTGATGGCGCCCCAGGATCTCCCACCAGTTGCTGAAGCCATCGAGCGCCCGCTGACATTCGGACCAGTGCGGCGGATCGAGGGTCTCAGGCCGCGTGTAAATCATGACCGGCTGATTGTTGTCGCCGTCGAGCACCCAGGCGAGGAAGTCGCCCTGCGAAACGCCCGTCAGGATTGCGCCGCGAAATCGGCCCTCGGGATACGCCGAGCGCACCGTTTCACGCAAGTCCGGCAGATAGTTACCCGCGTCGTCGTCGCCCGCAGTCAGTTCGCGCGCGACCCGCCAGGGGGAATCGCGCGAAACGACTGATTCGAGCGCTCGCGGATGGCCAAAGACGAGCCAGCGGACAATGGGCGTCGTGACGACGACGATCGCAAAGACACCCAGGGTGATCCAAAAGAAAATGCGGCGGAGACCAAAGCGCAGCGAGGTCGACGCCGCGTCGCGCTCATTCACCGTCGACCTCGCTGCGCTTCGGTCTCCGCACTTGCACAAACCCGCGATCAACCACACCACAATCAGCCACCAATACGCCAGCCCCCGCTGCTGCAGCACCGGCCAGAATCCGAACGACAACACGATCAACAACGCCGTCGGCCCGAGCACGCGGCGACTGAAGATTTGCGTCACCAGCAACAACACCAGAGTCGCGAGGTATGTCCATGGCAGCCACCCCGGCTTGCTGAAGTCGAGTGGCTGCCAGTCGGGCAGGCTCGGCACGTTGGGGTTCTTGGCCATGCGGAAGGCGTCGACGAAATAGCTCGGCCCATCGGGATTCAAACACGTTGCGGCCGCGCACAGGACAAGCGTGAGCATCAACCGGCCGGGCGTCGCGCGTTTTGGCGAGTCTTTCCACCACTCCACGAAGCGTCCGGTCGTGATGACCCCAACCCACCCGAGGCCGACCAATGCCGATGCGTGCGCATTTACCCAAAAAACGAAGAGCGCTGGCAACCCGACAATGGCAACGAGCCACGGCACACGCGGCGACGTCGTGACGCCAATCAGCGCCACGAACAACAGCAGCCCAACATCCAAATCATCCTGTCGCGTCGCCCCATAGATCGTCGGGCCCGCGGCCAACAGAATGCCGAGCGTCGCCAAACATGCACAGCCCGTCAAATGCCGGAGCAGCAGCCAGAGCACGCCGAAGCGTGCGACCGCCAGCAGAGCGTGCACGCCGGCCAACATCTCGGCGGTGGCGTCGAGCGGACGATCGGGTGAGCGCCAGGCGGCGAAGGTTTCGAGATGTCCGCGAGCGTCGCGCGTCCACCGACCGGCGGCGGGCAAGTCGCCCTCTTCGAATGGCCCCTGACCGCGTGGCCCGCCCCAGGCCACTGGGCGCAGCGGAACCCAAAACAAGTAGATGAGCAGCCCGGCCAGGCCGACGATCGTGAACACGGCTGACAACGGTCGGCGCGGCAAGGCGGTGGCCCCTCGTAGCCACAAGCTGCCAGCTTGTGGGCTCAATCACCGCAAGCTCACAAGCTGGCAGCTTGTGGCTACGTTACGACCGATCGCCGATGGCGTCTCGCAGGCCGGAGCGGTAGTCGGGGAATTGGGGTCGAAACGCCAACTCGGCGCGCAAACGGCCATTGTCAATCTGGCGATTGGTCCGCTCATTTGCCGGAGTGAAGCTCGGAGGCGGAGCGCCGAGCAATTGAGCCATCTCCTCATAGAAGCCGCGCCGCGTGACCGGCCGGCCGTCGCTCACGTTGAACGTCGACCCCGCGGTCGCGCGCTCGGCAGCGGCAATCACGGCTCGTGCCCCGTCCGCGACGTGAATGAGATTGAGCCAGCCATCCGGGTCGGTCGCGAGCGCTTCGCCGCGCTCGACGGCCGCCCGGCGAATCACCCGCTTCGGACCGTAGATGCCCGCGAAACGCAGAACGATTATGTCCGGTCGCCGAGCACGCAGGAACTGCTCGCATTCGAGCACGATCTTGCCGCTCTCCGCGGCGGGCTCGGTCGGCGCGACCTCGTCGACCCAGCTGCCGTCGGCTTGGCCGTAAACGCTGGTGCTGCTCACATACACGAATCGTCGCGCCCCGGAGAGCGACGACAACACGTTGGTCAGGCCGCCGAGATAAACGTCGCGCATCGGCACGCCGGCCGAGTGATCGAGCCCGACCGCGTAGAGCACCACATCCGCGGTCGGTAGCTGCAAGGTCGGGTCGGTCACGTCGCCGATCACCGGTTCAATCCCCAGGGCCCGCAGTTGATCGCCATGCGCGCGTGTCAAAGCGCTGACGCGCTGGCCCGCCGCCAGCCATTGCCGGGCGACGACGCGACCCAGGTAGCCGCAACCGAGGATGAGATGGGTCATGTGTTACGGATGATAGCCAATTGCATTTCGCGGGCATCCGGAACACAATGGCCCGGTCCCAAACTGGAGCCCGCCCCGTGCCTTTCGAACCTTCACGTCGCCACTTCCTCGCCGCCGGCGCCACGCTCGCGCTCGCTTCCGAGGTCCGGTCCGTCCCCGCGACTCCATCCTTCGAATTTGCCGACGTCTCCGTAGCCGAACTGGCCGAGCACCTCAAGACGGGCAAGTTCACATCGCGACAGCTCACCGAGGCCTATCGCGCGCGTATCGAGGCGATCGATGCGGCAGGCCCGACGCTCAACAGTGTGATCGAGCCGAATCCGGATGCCGTTGCCATCGCCGAATCGCTCGACAAGGAGCGCAAAGACAAGGGCCCGCGCGGGCCGATGCACGGCATCCCGGTCCTCATCAAGGACAACATCGACACGGCCGACAAGATGCAGACGACGGCCGGGTCGCTTGCACTCGTCGGGGCCAAACCGTCGAAGGATGCGTTCATCGCGAAGAAGCTGCGCGACGCCGGCGCCGTGATCCTCGGCAAGACGAACCTGAGCGAGTGGGCCAACTTTCGCTCGAGTAACTCAACTAGCGGCTGGAGCAGTCGCGGCGGTTTGACACGCAACCCCTATGCCCTCGATCGCAATTGCTCCGGCTCCAGCTCGGGCACGGGTGCGGCCATCGCGGCGAGCTTGTGTGCGGTCGGCATCGGCACCGAGACCGATGGGTCGATCGTGTCGCCGTCGAACAATTGCGGGCTCGTCGGTTTGAAGCCAACGGTTGGGCTCGTGAGTCGCACGGGCATCATTCCAATCTCCGCTTCGCAAGACACCGCCGGGCCGATGGGTCGCACGGTGACCGACGTGGCAATGTTGCTTGACGCAATCGTCGGTCGCGATCCGGACGATCCCGCCACCGCCCGCGATGAATTGGCGAAGCCCGTGGACTATATGAAATCGCTCGATGCGAAAGGCTTGA
Source organism: Gemmataceae bacterium (assembly GCA_036266155.1). Taxonomy (GTDB): domain Bacteria; phylum Planctomycetota; class Planctomycetia; order Gemmatales; family Gemmataceae; genus SIAJ01. Next base: position 8,599 of record DATANR010000444.1, read on the forward strand.
AGGGCGCCCGCCTCGGCGTCCTGCGCAAGCTGCCCGGCTTCGCCGACCGCACGCTCGCTGTTTACGAAGAAGCGCTGACGGTGTTGAAGAAGGAAGGCGCCATCCTGATCGACGAGGTCGATCCCAAGGGTTTCACGGAGACCGACGATCCCGAAATGATCGTGCTCCAGTACGAGTTCAAGGATGGGCTCAACAAATACCTCGCGCGCCTCGGAGACAAGGCCCCCGTCAAATCGCTGGCCGACGTGATTGCGTTCAACGAGAAGAACAAAAAAACGGAAATGCCGTTCTTCGATCAGGACCTGTTCGTGAAGTCGCAGGCCCGCGGCCCCCTGACGGACAAGGCCTACATCGAAGCGTGGGCGGCGTGTGTGAAAATGACGCGAACCGAAGGCATCGACGCCGTGCTTACCAAGCACAAACTTGACGCGATCGTCGCCCCGACCGGCGGCCCGGCTTGGCTGACCGACCTCGTGACCGGCGACCACTTCGCCGGCGGCACGTCGAGCCCCGCGGCGATTGCCGGCTATCCCGCGATCACGGTGCCGATGGGCTTGATCGCCGGGTTGCCGGTGGGATTGTCGTTCTTCACGCGCGCGTGGGGCGAGGCGACGTTGTTGAAGTTGGCGTTCGCGTTCGAGCAAGCGACCAAGGCGCGCCAAGCGCCGCGCTTCTTGGCCACGGTGACGATGTGAGTTTGCCGTTAGCCGCGACGCGCTAGCGGAGCGCGTCGCCTGGCGGTCAAGGGGACCATATTCAGCGCCCCGAATGGTCCGCGTGACGCGCTCCGCTAGCGCGTCGCCGCTAACGGCGACCCCATAAATCTCACGCCATTGCCTTGCGCCGGCGCTTGTACTCCTTGAGCATCTCCGCCGTCGCCTCGCGCGTGTCGGCGCCGTGCAGCCGGCTTACCTGGAAGGCGAGATAACCGAAGCTCGCGAGCGCCACGACGAGCGCGATGCCGGGCATGTCTTTCTTGAGCAACGTGTCGTAGAGTCCGTGGAGCACCATCGGAACGGCGATGAACAAGATCGTCGGCGCGATCATGTCGTACCAGCGGTCGGCCGACTGCAGCAAACCCTGCTTCTGTTGAATCGCGATCGCTGCCGACCCCGTCCACAGGGCATGCAGGGCCACGCACGAGATGAAGCGGACCACATAGATGCCCGAGCCCATGATGCCGTTGTAATAGTTCGACGAGTAGATGATCCCCTCGGCGATGCCGAAGCCGGCGCCGGAGGCGAGACCCCACAGAAACGCGCCGCGCCAGTTGTCATCGACGTTACGCCGATAGCGAAACAGGACTGGGATGGCCTTGACGACTTCCTCGCACAGACCGACGCCGGCCGTGAAGCCGAGGAAGCTGACCCAAAAGCCGTTGTCCGGATCGAGGGCGGCCCGATACGACAGGCCGATCAACTTGGCGATCCAGAAAAAGATCACGAAGATGCTGCGCCCGACGATGACGGTTCCTTGCGTCGCCTCGGCCAGGGCCTGCACGATGATGAGGAACAGGACGCCGATCGTCCCGGTGAACGCGCCAATGGCCAGCAGATGACGTGCGTCTGCGACGCCGCCGGTGGCGAGGAAGACGAAGAAGCCGAGGAACAGAGCGGCCGCGCCAAGCGCGAACAGCCAGTGCATGTACGAGTCGCGCGGCAATGCGGCGCCGAGGAGACGATGGCGAGGCATCGCGTTGATCAGATCGCCAAAGTCAGCTTTGCCTTCTTCTGCTTTGGCCAGTATGCGCAGGATCTTAAGTTGCTCCTCTTCGGGAGCAGCTTCAATGCTGTCCAAGATTCGATTCCCAAGTTCCTCTTCTTTACCCTTATGCAGCAGCGATACCACGAGCGGAATCAGCGCCAACATGAGAAGCCAATGCAGATGCCGCAGCCACGCTGGCGGTTCATTGCTCTTGAGCGGCGGCAACGCGGACACCGGCGTCGGCGGCTTGACCGGCCCACGATGGTACGTCGGCGCCGGCGCACGGGCTGGTTCTGAAATCGGCTCGGCGGGCGCTTCCGATGGCGCCGGTTCCGCGGCCGGCTCATCGCCGAGCAACAGCGCGGCCGCCGCGTCCTCGACGGGGCGCTCCGGAACCTGAACCTCGGCCTTGCAGTTGGGACATGGCAAACGCCGCCCCGCGAGCGCGTCGGGCGCCTTCAGCCGCCGGCCGCAACCGGGACACGCAATGGAGATGGGCATCGAGTAAGCCCTTGAGAAATCGATCGCGAGTGAGCGGAGAGTAAGGGGAGGATACCGCGAAATGAATGCAAATGCCAGAGCTAAGCGGTCGAGCCGATGGCTCGACCGCTAAACGACGAAGTCGACCAACAACTTTACTTCGGCGCCGGCGCTCCCACCGTGCCAATCGTCCCGCTGATCGAATTGGGCACCGCGTATTGCGATCCGACGGCTAGCACGTGGCTGATCGCGACGCGGCGATTCACGAGCTTTGGGGGCGGCGGGTTCTGGAACGAGTACGAGCCGCCGTTGTGGCACATGAAGCAGTTCTGCACCTGGCTGATCGGCGCGTTCTTCGTTCCTTGCACGAACGTCTCCGCTGTCGAGTTCGCCAGCGACACCGAGCCGACCGCGTTGGTCTGATCGCTGTTGGCTGTGAACGTTCCCGGCTTCATCCAGACGGTGCCGATCAGATCGTAATTCGCGAACGTGGATTGCGGGCCTTTAATGTTCTTCAGCGCGCTATGGCCCTGATCGTTGATCGCGAAAATGTTGCCCGGTCCATTGGCGAGATCTTCGCCGCCGGTCTGGTTCTGCAGGACCACATTGGTCGGCGGCGAGAATTTCTGTGAGCCGATATCGAATTTCAACGTGGGCGGATTGAGAGCGATATTCGCCTTGGCGAAGGCTGTGTTCGCCGCGTAGAAGGTGTAGTTGTTCTTGCTGACGCCCGGCCCGGGATAAGTGTTATCCGGAACGCGCGGCGAATTGAGATTGTGCTCAAAGGTCCCCCAGAGAAACTCCGGGTGGTTGATCGTATGCCCGACGACGTGCAAGCCGACGAGCGCGACGGTTACTTTCGTGAACTTGCCCGGCACCGGGGTGATCGTGATCTGCGTCTTGGTTCGCAACACCGTCAGCACCGGGACTTCCGCTTCGGTCGTGAAGGCACCAGTCGGCGGCGCCTGGCCGGCGTCGAGCCGCAGCCACGTCGCCTTGAACACCGCGGCGCCGACGTCGAACGTCGAATCGACCGGCTGGCTGGTGTACCCGCCCGTGACGATCAGGTTCTTCTTGGCCGTATTGAAGTACGACAGGTTCATGTGGACCGACGCGTAGACCGGGTAGCCGTTCTGAGCAACAAGCATGTTGCCGTCGGCCTCGACGATGGCGCCGGCGCCCTCGACGTGACCGGGCGCGCCATTCGGTATGAGCGAGCGGGCAGCCAACTTGAGCCCGCGATGGCCGAGTTCACCGGCCTTCGGGTCCTTGCTGAGAAGATCCTCCGGCGTGGGCAGGGTCATGAAACGCGGCACACCCTTGCTGTCGAGTGCGGTCGCCCAGACGAAGGCTTCCCATGACCATTGATGGAACTGGCAATCCTGCGCGTTTAGCGGCGTGTCCTCGGTGGGGAATTTGGCATCCGGCTTCAAGTAGTTCGGCAGATTCTCCTCCCAGCCGTTGGCCGGGCAACCTTTGGCGGGCGGCGGCACGTCGCCATGCGATGACGGCGACGCGATGCTCGCAATGAAAACGACGATGGTCGCCAGACCGAGGACGGCGACCCCACGAACCAGGCGCGCTGGCATGGATGGACTCCATGAGTTGTGGGCGAGGAATCGATTCTGCCCAGACGCGCCTCACGATTACAAGGGGTAGCTTCGGGTAAATTGGCGGGGCGAAACTTCACGGAAAGGGATTGATGTTGTTCGAGAACTTCAATGTGATTGATCGGACGGCGGCGCTTGCGATCGGCGGCTTTTTCGCTTCGTCTTCTTTCTGAATTCTCGATCGGCATCGAGAGAAAGCTTGGCCTCGCGACCAATCCGTGCAATCTCCTCTGGAGAAAATTTCGGCAACGGTCGATCGGGCCCGGTCATTGGCCGACCGTCGGACGTTTTAGCGCCGGACTGGTCGTGTGATTGCATCGTTTCAACCGCTGTACCGGTGGATCGATTCAGCCGGAGCCCCAAG
>DATANR010000445.1:0-12837 GCA_036266155.1 Gemmataceae bacterium
CGACCACGTCAAAATCGTACCTAAGCACCATCAAACCCCTTTGCCGGCAATGTCTTCGATCGTCTCACCATTGTAGAGCAATTGAAAGCCGGATCAGTTCGGCGACGATCACCCATTGGGCCGAATCGGTCACATTTGCCCCAAGCCCCTCATTTGCCGTCATCTTGGCCTTGTCCGCCGCAGGCACCGCCGGTATCTGCTGGAGTCGCTTGGGGAAGTCCTTGGGGTCCGAATGGTTCGTCGCGCCGCCTGCGTTCTGATTGCCGTCATGGCCGCATTCCTGTCAGGATGCGTGGAACGGCGTTTTCGCATCGAGACCAATCCACCCGGCGCTTATGTCAGCATCAACAATACGCCGATTGGTCCGTCGCCGGCCGACGTGCAGTTCCTTTACTACGGTGATTACGAGATCGAACTGAAGAAGGAAGGGTTCGAAACCAAGCGGATCAAGCAGCCGGTGCGTGCTCCGTTGTGGGCCTATCCGCCGGTTGACTTCGTCGTGGAGAATCTGGCACCGTTCAAGATCAGCGACATCCGCGTGCTGTGCTACGAACTGGACCCGGTGATCGTACCCAATCTGGATCAATTCAAAGCGGAAGGCGAATCCTACCGCCAGCGGGCCGCCGGCCTGCCACCGCCGCGCTTCCCGGAGCCGCCGCCCAAGGACAAGAAGGACGCGCCGCCGAAGTCTGACGCGATTCTGCCGGCCCCGAAGCCAATGATCGTTCCGCCGCTCTGATCAACGAGGGCGGTTCTTCAACGCCGTGCGGATGATCCCGAGCACCTCCTTGCGTTCGGCCCCGTCGATCGGAAGTCGCGGCGGCCGGGTGATCTCGTTGCCCATGCCGCATTCCGCGTTCGCGAGCTTGATGTATTGCACCAGTTTCGGATGCGTGTCGAGGTGCAACAGCGGCGTGTACCAGCGATAGATTTCGACCGCCTCCTTGTACCGCCCCGCCGCCGCCAGGTCCCAGAGCAACCGATTCTCCGCTGGAAAAGCATTCACCAAGCCGCTCACCCAGCCGTCGACACCAAGCATCACGCTTTCGAGCGCGAGATCGTCAACGCCGGCGAACAGTAGAAAGCGTTCGCCGCAGACATTCCGCAGGTCCGTGATGCGCCGCACGTTCTCCGACGACTCCTTGATCGCCACGAACTTCGGCTCGTCGGCGAGTTCCGCGAACATAGTGGGCGTCACGTCAACCGAGTACGAGACCGGATTGTTGTAAATCATGATCGGCAGATCGCTGGCCTTGGCGACGGCGCGGAAATGCGCCATCGCTTCGCGTCCGTCCGCCTTGTAAACCATCGCCGGCAACACCATTAGACCGTCGACGCCGGCCTTCTGTGCGTCGGCGGCGAAACGACAAGCTGTTGCCGTCGTCGTCTCGGCGACGCCGGTCAACAGCGGGACGCGCCCCCCGATCGCTTCTCGGGCCGCGCGAATCACATCGAGCTTCTCGCGGTATTCGAGCGAACAATTCTCGCCAACCGTGCCGAGAACGATCATGCCATGACAACCGGCACGAATCATTGCGTCGAGGTGTTTCGCCGTCGCCGGCAAATCGAGTGCGAAGTCCGCTTTGAATTCGGTGGTCGCCGCGGGAAACACGCCGCGCCAGGTAACGGTCATGGTGCTCTCCGGATCGTCATCCGTACAATTTAAGTTACAATATGAACGTCTAGCGATCTCTCCCCCCGACCAGCGGCCGTTCCGATGCGGCCGATTCTTCCGCCTCAGGACTTCAGGGCCATTATGCGGATTGTGCTTGCTGTTTGCCTGACGCTTCCCGGCATCGTCCTCGCGGCGGGCCCGGAGAAAGAGTTCTCGCCGGAAGCGCTGGCGTTTTACGATCGGGAAGTGTTGCCGATTCTGAAAGTGAATTGCTTCAAGTGCCACGCTGACGGCAAATTGAAGGGGAACTTCAGCCTCGCCACGCGCGCGGGAATCTTGAAAGGCGGCGACCTCGGCCCGGCCGTCAATCTCGAAAAAGCGGACGACAGCAACTTGCTTAAAGCGGTGCGCTACAAGGATGGTCTCGAGATGCCGCCCACGGGAAAGCTCAAGCCAGAGCAGGTCGAGACGCTGGCGAAGTGGGTCAAGTCCGGCCTGGCGATGAAGGACAGCGGTGCCGTCGCCGCGAAGGTCGAGCATAAGGGCGGCACGGTCACCGCCGAATCGAAAAACTACTGGGCTTACAAGCCAGTTCAGCGACCAACGCTGCCGCAAGTCAAGAACGCAAGTTGGGTGGTCAATCCCATTGACGCGTTCATCCTGGCCAAGCTCGAAGCTAAAGGATTAAGCCCCGCCGCACCGTCCGCACGCGTGGCGCTCGTGCGGCGACTCTACTACGATCTGATTGGCCTGCCGCCGACGCCGGATCAGGTTGATGCATTTGTGAACGATAAGTCCGATCGTGCGTACGAAACGCTCGTCGACAATCTGCTGGCGAGCCCGCACTACGGAGAGAAATGGGGCCGACACTGGCTGGACGTCGTGCGTTATGCGGAGACCAACGGCTACGAGCGCGACAATCCAAAGCCATTCGTCTGGAAGTACCGGGACTATGTGATCCGCTCGTTCAATGCGGACAAGCCTTACGATCAGTTCATTCGCGAACAACTCGCCGGCGACGAGATGCCCGGATTTAACCCGGACGCGATAATCGCCACCGGTTACTTTCGGCTCGGCCTCTGGGATGACGAGCCAGCCGATCCGCTGCAGGCGATGTACGACGAATACGACGACATGGTCGCCACGACGGCCCAAGCGTTCCTCGGCATGACGATGAATTGCGCCCGCTGCCACGATCACAAGATCGATCCGATACCGCAGAAAGATTACTACTCGATGGTCGCTTTTTTCCGCGACATCCGCCGCTACAGCGACGATCGCAATGTCCGCTCGGCCGCAAACATCACGGACATCACGCCGCCGGAACGCCGGTCTACTTACGAAGGCGAACTACGCGAGCGCAAGGCGAAGATCGCCGAACTGACCCGGCTGATGACCGCCATTGAAGATGCTGCGATCAAGAAGATGCCCGCTGAGGATCAGCGTGCCGCGGAAGCCAACGATCGGCCCCAGGTCATCAAGAAGGTGCCGAACTTTTTGGATGCCGATCAGAAAGCGGAATACCGGCGACTCGGCAGGAACCGGGCCGAACTCGAAAAGAAGCCCGATCCATCGCAAGACTTGGCCCTCTCGGTCAACAACTGCGTGGTACGTCCGCCGACGACCAACGTCATGACGCGCGGCAACCCGCATTCACCGGCCGCGGTCGTACAGCCCGCGTTCCCGGAAGTTCTCGGCTTTCCGGCGCCAAAGATCAACGATGCTGGCAAGGACGCGCGCTCCAGCGGCCGGCGCACCGTGCTCGCGAACTGGATCACGTCGAAGGACAATCAACTCACGGCCCGCGTGATGGTCAACCGCGTCTGGCAAGGCCACTTCGGCCGTGGCATCGTGGCCTCGTCCAATGACTTCGGCAAGTTCGGGACGGGCCCAACGCACCCAGAGTTGCTGGATTGGTTGGCAAGTGAATTTGTCGCGCGTGGTTGGAAGATCAAGTCGCTGCACAAGCTGATTCTGATGTCGCAGACTTACCAGATGTCCGCGCAAGCATCGCCCGAGGCTTTGCGGCTCGATCCCGGCAACATGCTGTTCGGACGATTCAACATGCGCCGCCTGACTGCCGAGGAGGTTCGTGATTCCATCCTGATGGTGTCAGGCCAGCTCGACCTCAAACCAGGCGGACCAAGCGTATATCCCAAAATTTCGGATGCCGTGCTTGCAGGGCAATCCATCCCCGGCAATGGCTGGATCAAGAAGGATGCCAAGGGCGAGGGTTACGATCCCAAGAACCCGACCGCGGGCAATCGCCGCAGCGTGTACGTCCACGTGAAGCGATCGTTGCAGGTGCCCATCTTGATCCAGCACGATCAAGCGGATGCCGATGGCTCCTGCCCGGTCCGCTACACCACGACGGTGCCGACTCAGGCGCTCGGCATGCTGAACGGCGAGTTTACCAACAGCGCGGCCGCCGCATTCGCGGGCAGGTTGCAAAAGCAATCATCGAATTTGGATGACCAGGTGCGTGCGGCGCTCCGGCTCATCGCGGGCCGCGTGCCGACCGATGCTGAAGTCTGCAAGGACGTCGCGTTCGTCAATGACCTGAAGGCACAGGCCAAACTATCGGATGCGGCGGCTTTGCAGCAATACTGTCTGCTCGCCCTGAATCTGAACGAGTTCGTGTATCTGGATTAGTTGAGCGGCCACGTTTTGAGGGTTTCCATGTTTCGTCGGCAATTTTGCGGGCGCACGCGGCGCGAGTTCATTTGGGACGTTGGCGCCGGATTCGGCTCCGTCGCCTTGACGGGGCTGTTGTCCGCCGACGGCTTTTTCAATTCGGCAGCCGCCAGCGAGAAGTTCATCAACCCGCTCGCGCCGAAGAAGGCGATGATGCCGGCCAAGGCCAAGAGCGTCATCTTCATCTTCTGCTACGGCGGGCCGAGTCATGTCGATACTTTCGAACATAAACCGAAGCTCTATCCGCTCGACGGGAAGACGATTCCGATCAAGACCTTTGGACGCGGCGGGCACAAGAGCGAGGGGCGTGTCGTTGGGCCGAAGTGGGAGTTCAAGCCGTATGGTAAGTGCGGCAAGATGGTCAGCGACCTCTTTCCGAACATTGGCACTTGTGTCGACGACATCGCGTTCGTGCACAGCATGTATGCCGAGTCGCCGATTCACGGATCGGCGATGTTGATGATGAACTCGGGCCGCGTCCTGTCCGGACATCCGGCGCTCGGGTCGTGGGTCACCTACGGTCTGGGTAGTGAGAACGAGAATTTCCCCGGCTTTGTCGTCATGCTCGATCACAAAGGCGGGCCAATCTCGGGGGCAAAGAACTGGTCAAGCGGCTACATGCCAGCAGCGTATCAGGGCACGGTGATTCGCGCCGATGCCACTCCGATTCACGATCTCGCGCCGCCGGCCGGCACAACGCGCGACGCACAGCGAATGCTGCTCGATCGGTTGCGTGACAAGAACCAGGAACATCAGGCCGACGGTCGCGCCGACAACAGCGAACTGACGGCGCGAATCGCCAGTTATGAGCTGGCCTTCAAGATGCAGCAGCACGCTCCAGAGGCGGTGGATTTTGTCAAAGAGTCGAAGGACACGCTTGATCTCTACGGCGTGACCGAGAAGAAGACCGAGGATTTTGGCCGCAAGTGCCTGCTGGCTCGGCGACTGGTCGAACGTGGCGTGCGGTTCATTCAGATTTACTCGGGCGGCGCCCACAACGACGACAACTGGGACGCCCATTCCAACATTGTGACCAACCATACCAAGCACGCCGGCGACACCGACAAGCCGATTGCGGGTTTGATCAAGGACTTGAAGCGACGCGGCTTGCTCGACTCCACCTTGATTGTTTGGGGAGGTGAATTCGGCCGCCAGCCGACTGCGGAATACGCACAAGGTACGGGTCGTGACCACAACGCGTACGGCTTCACCATGTGGCTAGCCGGCGGCGGCATCAAGGGCGGCGTGAGCGTGGGCGAGACCGACGAACTGGGCTCGGCGGCCGTCACCGATCGCTACCACGTGAAGAATTTGCACGCGACCGTGCTCAATCAATTGGGGCTCGATCCCAATCGACTGAGCTACTTCTACGGCGGCCTCGATCAGAAACTGGTCGGCGTCGAAGGCGCGGAGCCGATCAAGCAGATCATTTGAGTGACGTTTGGATGCGGGCGGCCCTATGGATAGTCTGAGGAGTGGCTGCTCGCCGCAACAGGAGACTTTCACGAATGCCCCTCTCCCGCACGATCGTTGCAACCGCTCTATTCGCGTTGCCATCCTTCGCCTGTGCCGATGACCCCTGGGTCGTTTACCAGGGCAAGGAAGGAGTCGGCAAAGGCAAGCACATCGTCCTGGTCAGCGGCGATGAAGAGTATCGCTCGGAAGAAGCGTTGCCGCAGCTCGGCAAGATTCTCGCCAAACACCTTGGATTCAAATGCACCGTCCTCTTCGCCATTGACCCCAAAACCGGTTTGATCAATCCGAACGTCAATGACAATATCCCCGGTCTGGAATCGCTGCGAACCGCGGATTTGATGGTGATTTTCACGCGATTCCGCAATCTGCCAGACGATCAAATGAAGTACGTCGCGGAGTACATCGACGCCGGCAAGCCGGTGGTCGGCCTGCGCACGGCTACCCACGCGTTCAACAATGGCGGCAATAAGGCCTACGGCAAATATTCATGGGGCGCCAAGAAAGAATGGGACGGCGGCTTCGGGCGCTATGTACTTGGTGAGACCTGGGTGGCACATCATGGCGCACATGGATCGCAAGCGACACGCGGAATCTTGGTGACCGATGCAAAGGACCATCCGATTCTTCGCGGCATCAAGGATGGCGACGTGTTTGGACTGTCCGACGTTTACACAGCGCATCCGGCCGGCGATTCGAAGGCGCTTGTCATGGGGCAAGTTGTTTCGGGAATGAAGTTCGACGACAAGCCCCTGGCGGGTGCGAAGAATGAGCCCATGATGCCGGTCGCGTGGGTGAAAAGTTATCAAGGAGCCGAAGGGAAATCAGGGCGAGTGTTTACGACGACGATGGGGGCTTCGCAAGACCTCGTGTTCGAAGGCAGTCGTCGCATGATAGTGAACGCTTGTTTATGGAGCCTTGGCCTGGATAAAGAAATTCCTGAGAAAACGAACGTCGAGATCGTGGGAGAATACAACCCTACGCGGTTCCAATTCGTCAAGGAATGGAAGGGAACCACGAAGCCCGCGGACTTGGCCTGGAAGGATTAGTTATTTCTCGCTTGGCAGGACAGCTGAACGAGCCATTGGCATGATGCGTGCTTGACCCACGGATGGGCCCTGAGAAAACCAGAAAGGGTGAGGCATACAATGTCGCGTTTATCTCTCCGCCATCTTTTTTCGCGGCTGGCCAAGCGACCGACACCGCGCCGCGCGAACCTCGGTCTTACCCTGCTGGAAGAACGTCGGAACCCGGTTAGTGCTGGCTACGACATCATTACAGGAATACTGGACGTTCGCGGTACCGGGAGCGGTCTGAACGATCGAATATTCCTGCTGCAGAGCGGTTCAGGACTGAGCGTCTACGATGGAAGGTCGGGGCACCTGGTGGTTGTCCAAATTGACATCGGCGGTTCTAATGCGACCACAATCGATGTGAACTCGCTTTCGGGCATCACCGTTGAGGGTCTCGGTGGCAACGACTTGATCGACCTCAACAGCGGATTGCACGGATTCGACGCGATCACAAAGCCGACGACGATTCAAGGCGGTTCGGGGCAAGACTCCATCGGCGGCGGCGACGGCGCGGACTCCATTCTTGGATTCAGCGGCGCGGACTCGATTTTCGGCAACCAGGGTAACGACACCATCGACGGCGGCGACAATGCCGATCGAATCTTTGGCGGCGAGGGCAATGATTCGATCCTCGGTGGTCCCGGCATCGATTTTTTGCGCGGCGGCAACGGCAATGACACGATCCACGGTGACAGCGGCAACGACACGATCTTTGGCGACAACGGCGACGATTGGGTCTTTGGCGGCTCCGAAAACGATCGTATGTTCGGCGGCACGAGCCTGGGCGGCACCGACGGCGCCGATCACATGTTTGGCGAAGATGGCAACGACGCCATGTTCGGCGAGCGCGGCGGCGACACCATGGACGGGGGCACCGGCGATGACTACATGAGCGGCGGTCGCGAAAACGACTCGATGCTCGGCGGCGACGGCTTTGATATTATGTTCGGCGGCGATCAAGACGACACGATGCTCGGCGGCAACAACGACGATTCGATGGACGGCGGGAACGGCAATGACTCGATGCTCGGCGAATCCGGTAACGACTCGTTGCGCGGCAGCGCTGGCAACGACTTCCTGGATGGCGGCATTGGCACCGACACTGGAATTGGCGGCGCGGGCTACGACCTATTGCGCAGCATTGAAGTGACAGGCGTAACTGCCGCAACCACGCCAACATTTACGGCAGCAGTGGATGGAGCGAACAAACTGACAATTACCGGTGATGCCAACCCGCTGAATCTGAACGACCGGATTTCGATGAAGCAGGTGTCTGGGTTCCTGTATGTTTCTGACGTGCGCGTGCCGACCGCTCCGATCCAGGTGCTGATCACCCTGGCGAACGGCGACCAGGTTGAACGCGTTCTGGCCACTGACATGACGGGCGGCCTCGTGGTCAACGCGGGCGCCGGGAACAATTCCATCAACCTGTCGGGCGGTGGATTGTATGCCGTCCAACTGCCGGCCTCGCTCAATGGCGGCGCCGGCAACGACTCCATCGTCGGCGGCAACGGCAATGACACCATCGATGGCGGCGACGGCAACAATAAACTCAACGGCTACATCGGCGACGACACCGTCACCGGCGGCGCCGGTAATGACACGATCAGTGGCAGTAACGGCAACGACAGCCTCGTGGGTGGGTCGGGCAACGACAGCTTGATCGGCGGCTATGGGAACGACACGATGGTCGGCGGCGTCGGCACCGCGGACAAGGCCGATGGCGGGCCTGGGACCGCGGATGTGGGCGATGCCTCGAACGAGATCCAGATCAACATTCCATAGGCGCTCGTCACACGCTTAACCCGCGGCTGGAAACATGGCGTTTCCAGCCGCTGTCGTCACGCGTCGGGAAATCGCTGCGAAAATGCGTGCCCCGCGACTCTTCGCGTGCGAGTGCCGCATCGATCATGAGTCGCGCAACCGTCAACAAGTTTTGCAGTTCCCAGCCGGCTCGGCCGTTGAACTCCCGTGAGAGCACATAGCGGCACCAGAACTCCACGTCGCGTTTCGCCTCGCGCATCCGCCGGCGATCACGAACGATCCCCATGTTGCGGACCATCAAGCTCCGTAGCGAGTTCGTCAAGTCCATCACATCCAAGGTGTCCGTCGCGTCCGGCTTGGGCATGCGATAGTTGAGAGAAATGGCACGCAGTTCGGCCGACGTCGTGCACGCGTCGGCTATCGCCCCACGTGCGCATAAGGTCCCGTAAACAAGCCCCTCGATGAGCGAGTTCGACGCCAACCGATTGGCGCCGTGCAGGCCGCTCGACGTCACCTCGCCCGCTCCCCAAAGACCGGGCAAGCTGGTTCGACCCTTCATGTCCACGGTGATGCCGCCAACCATATAGTGCGCGCCGGGGCGCACGGGGATCAAATCCTTGGTGATGTCCAGACCAAAGCTCTTGCACACACGGCTGATGCCGGGGAAACGCTCGAGAACGCGTGCCGGATCGAGATGCGTGAGGTCGAGATACACGTTGGGATGCTGAGTTCGGTCCATGCAGCGGAAAATCGCCTGCGACACCACGTCGCGCGGCGCCAACTCGTGACGCGGGTCCTCGGTCAACATAAAGCGTTCGCCATTGACGTCGCGCAGGTAGGCGCCTTCGCCGCGAACTGCTTCGCTGATAAGCGAGCGTGCCGAGCCCGCGACATAGAGCACCGTCGGATGGAACTGCATGAACTCCATGTCGCGCAGCTCGGCGCCGGCACGCCAGGCGGCCGCCATGCCGTCGCCGGTCGCCACCGGCGGATTCGTCGTCTCGCGGTACACCATGCCGCAGCCGCCGGACGCGAGGATGACTTGCCGCGCCCAAATAACCGCCAGCCCGACGCCGGCGCGCCAGACAAGGGCGCCCACGCATCGTCCTTCGTGCGTCACGAGGTCAATGGTGAATGTCTCGTCGCGCATGATGATGTTCGGCGATTCCTTCGCACGCAGCAGCAGCGCACGCATGACCTCATGGCCGGTCGCGTCGCCGAGGGCGTGGACGATGCGGCGGTGACTGTGGCCGCCCTCGCGCGTCAGTGCCAGTTCGCCGCCTTCGAAATCGAACTTCACGCCAAAGCGAATCAGGTCGTTGATCTGTTGCGGCGCCTCGCGGATCACCATCTCGACGACATCGGGATCACAGAGCCCTGCCCCGGCGATGTGCGTGTCCTCGATGTGATTTTGAAAAGTGTCTTCCGGAGACAGGACGCCGGCGATGCCGCCTTGAGCATAGGTGCTGTTGCTCTCGTCGAGACGGTCCTTGTTCAACACCAGGACGTGCAAATCAGACGGAATCTCCAGCGCAGCGCGCACGCCGGCGATGCCGGCGCCGATGATGAGGATGTCGGTGAACTGGTGGTAGACCTGACGGGCGTCGAACGAAACCAGATAACGGTTGAACGGCATGGTGAACAGTTTAGCGGGCGAGCCACCGGCTCGCCCGCTTTAGATGGATGGTAACTACCCCGGCCTAGTCGAATTGATTGCTTTCATGTCACGCAGCCCCAAACGCGTTTCACCGCTTTTTCTGCAACGCATTGCAATCAATTATCGCTTCGGCTCCGCCGCTTTCGCGTTCGGCTGATCCGACGTGAACTTCTTATAGGGGTCGAGATACCCGCTCGGCGGAACCGCGCGACTGCCATTCGATATTTCACCATTGCCCTTCGGATCCCGTTTCACATTTTCCAGGTTTGACTTGATCGGCGACCGGACATTGAGGTTACCGCGCCAGTCGCCCTTCTCGGCCTGCTTGCGGAGTTCCGCGATCAAGGCCTCTTGATCCTTGAGCCACTGAGCCTCTTGCTCCTTGGACCATTTCATTTCACGGACCTGATCGGGTGTCAGCTTCTTGAACTTCTCCAGCATCAGTTCGGCTGACTTGAGCTTGTTCTTCGGGTCCGCCGGGTCCGGATTGCTGACGAAGTCCGGCCAGTTGCCGGCCATCTGGTTCATGAAGTCGTCGAATTGCTTTTGCTCTTCCGGCGTCTTCGGCTTCTTGGCCAGCTCTTCGGCCGCCTTCTTCATTTCCTCACGCTTCTTCGGATCCTTCATGACGTCGTCCATTTGCTTGCGCAGTTCTTCCTTGGCTTTCGGGTCCATGTTCTTCAGGTTCTTGGCGATGTCTTGCAGGTCCTTCGGATCGAGCTTCGGCGGTTGATTCTTGGCCATCTCGTTCGCCTTGTCGGCGGCATCTTCGAGGGCCTTTTTGTCCTCGGGCTTGGCGTTCTTGGCCATGTCCTGAAGCTGCCTCATCGCCTCGTCGCGCGTCTTCGGATCGTTCATCATTTCTTGCAGCTTCTTCTCGGCCTCCTTCTTGGCCTGCTCGTCGTTGCCGGCCAGCTTGTTGGCGATGTCCTTCAAGTCTTCCGGCTTCGGACCATCCTTCGGCGGATTGTTCTTAGCCAGCTCTGCGGCTTTCTTGGCGGCATCCTGCAGCGCCTGCTTCTCCTCCGCAGTCCTGGCGTTCTTCGCCATCTCTTCGAGTTGCTTCTGCGCTTCCTTCGCGGCCTCCGGGTTCTTCATCAGCCGATCAAGTTCGTCCTTGGCCTCTTGCTTGGCTTTCTCATCACCCTTGGTGAGCTTCTCGGCGGCATTCTTCAACGCTTCCGGATCGAGCTTCGGCGACTGATTCTTGGCCATTTCTCCGGCCTTGTTGGCAGCATCTTGGAGAGCCTGCTTTTCTTCGGGCGTCTTGGCGTTCTTCGCCATGTCTTCGAGCTGCTTCTGGGCCTCAGCCGCGCGCTTCGGATCGCGGGTCAGCTTGTCGAGTTGATCTTTCCCCTCTTGCTGCGTTTTCGGATCCTTGGACGCCATCTTCTCGGCGGCGTTCTTGAGGTCCATCGGATCAAGCTTCTGATCGGGTTTGTTCCCTTCGTTCTTGGCGATCTGCTCGGCCTTCTCGCCGGCCTTTTGCGCCGCGTTTTGCAGGTCCTTCTGGTCCTGACCTTGGGCCTTGTTGGCCATCTCGTTCAACTTGTCCTGGGCCTGCTGCCGGGTCTTCGGATCCTGCATCATCTTCTCCAGCTTCTTCTCGGCATCGGCCTTCGCCTTCGGATCGGAACCGTTCAGGTCCCTCGCCATCTGCTGAAAATCCTGGTCGTCCATCTTCGGTTGCTCGCCGGCGTTGCTGGCTTGCTGCCGCTCTTGCTCGGCCTTTTTCATTTCATCCTTGATGCGCTGGGCGTCTTCCGGCTTCTTCTTGGCGAGCTTGTCGGTCTGGTCTTCGAGGTCCTTCTTGTTCGCCGCCTCCTTTTCCCAATCCTTGATGCGATTCTCAGCATCGCGCCGCTCTTGCTCGTTCTTGGAATTGAGTTTCTTCGAAAGTTCGTCCACCTTCTCTTGGGTAGGCTTTTCCTGGTCGTAGTTCTTCGCGGCTTGCTCGCCATGCTGGCGCAGGTCCTGGGCCTTCTTGCGGCTGAGTTCGTCCTTGGCGTTTCGTTCGAGTTTGTCGAGGTCTTTGCGCGTCTGCTCACGCGTATCGCGATTGCGCATCAGCCGATCAACGTCTTCTTTGACCTTGTCGCTGACTTCCGGGTTGCGTGAATTGATCTCGCGCGCCAGTTCGCCCTGCTCGCGGTTGAGTTCTCCCGGACCGCTCTTCGAGTCGCCTTTTGCCGTATCCTGTGTCGACCCGTCAGCTTTCTTCGGCTCCGTACGGGCCTGACCGGCCGCGCCGTCATCCATTGGGCCGCCACGGGCACCCCCGGTGTCAGCGGTTTGTTCCTTCTTCGGTTCCGTCTTCGTGTCACCGGGGGGCGGCGACTTCTCGGGCTTGGGTCCCGCAACATCCGACGGCGGCTTGTCGCCCATTGGCCCAGGTTCGGTCGAACCCTTCTTTGTCTCCGCCGGAGTCACTTCTTTGTCGGGCTTGGTGCCGCCCTTCGTCGATTGCGAACCGCCCATCGGCTCGGTCATATCGGGCGTCTTCTTCGGCTCCGGATGACTGTCGCCCTTACTCACCTGGTCCTGCGGCGGCATGCCCCCCA
>DATANR010000446.1:0-20004 GCA_036266155.1 Gemmataceae bacterium
ACGCCGCTCCGCTCGCCTTTGCGGCAATGGTCGTGGATCAACTCGGAAGAACGGGACGCACTGGAGAAAAAGGCTCAGGCCGCCTCGGCGATGCGTAGTCCGTGCGGCATCACCCAAATCTGGCCGAACTCGTCGTTTTGCTCGAAGGTGACTTCATCCTGCTTGATCAACTCCAAAAGCGCGAGGAAGATGCCGATCAGGCGTTGCCGCGTGCGCGGTGCATCGAAGAGATCAGCGAAGGCGACGGGCCTTCCTCGCGACACTTTGGCGCGGACGAAATCCAAGTACGTGGACTGCGGCGTCTCGTCTTCGACCAATTGCAATGGCTGCAGCGATTCCGTCTCGCGGACGAGCCGGCCGAAGGCGCTGACGAGGTCCCACAATTCGACGCGACGCAGCCGCGGCGACGTGGCGCCCTCTTCGTCGTCCGGAAGCACGCGAGCGACGTGAAATTGCCGTTCCTCGACCAGTCGATCCAGATGGCCGGCGGCGTCTTTGGCCTTGCGGTATTCAACAAGTTGCCGAACGAGTTCGCGCCGCGGGTCCTCAGCGGTTTCCGGGCTCTCATCCTCCGCACGCGGCAACAGCAACTTGCTTTTGATCTCCATCAACGTTGCTGCCATGACCAGGAAGTCGCCGGCCCATTCGACGTCAATGGTTTGGATGGCTTGGAGATGTTCGAGGAACTGCTCGGCGACGCGCGCCACCGGAATGTCGCGTACGTCGACCTCGTTGCGCTTCACGAGGTAAAGCAACAAGTCGAGTGGACCGTGAAATGAATCGAGAGCGATCTGGTAGATCATCCGTGACGATCGGGTTCGGTTTGGCAGAACTTTGTGCTCGCCCGCTCGCTCGCACAAGCATCAAATCGATGCCTCTCGGAAGTCATTTTCCGAGGTTTCTGGCGCTAGTATTTTCGATCCGCGTACTTCAATGCATCTCCTTCGTTCGTAAGCAAATACGCTCGAAAACCGAGCCTAAGATTGCCAACCCCCTATATGTGTGTTGGCAATCTCTCATTGTGGACGTGAAATGAAACGCGAAGCAAGCTGAGGTTAACCGAAAATGGCGCTGCCGGGAAGTCCGGCTCACGCGCGCACTACCGCACCACTCGGTTCTTCGACGTCCTGCCAGCTAGCCACGTCGTTGCGAATGTGCGGCGAGCAGCCTTGCGCATCCAGGGCGGCGTTGTACGCGTCTTCACCGACGGGCCCGAGTTGGGGCAGAGCGCCCAATGGGATGTCCGCATACTCGCGATAGATAAAGACTTCGTCCGGCGTCGTCACGTAACCAGCCGGCGGCACGGGAAGCGTTCGAACGGCGACGTCTTGAATCTGCTTGCCGGCATCGCCGGCCGGTCCGCCAACGAGCACGGTCTCCGCTCGCTCCGGGCCAAACAAGCGCAACGGCGGGGCCGCCTGATCGTGAAGCCAGTGCATTGCGTCCGTGACCGCCTGGCGATCCGCGAACTTGGCGGCGAACATTTGCGC
The DNA here is from genome assembly GCA_036266155.1 of Gemmataceae bacterium. Taxonomy (GTDB): domain Bacteria; phylum Planctomycetota; class Planctomycetia; order Gemmatales; family Gemmataceae; genus SIAJ01. The sequence continues at coordinate 1,491 of DATANR010000446.1, forward strand.
CAGATCCGCATCGCCCAGCCGTGCCGACAAGAACGCCTTCGCCTGGTCCTCGATCGTCACTTCGAGATTGCCCAACATGCTGATCGAACTCAGGCAGACGTTGAACAGGGCGTTGAACTCGCGCTCGATCTGAACCTGGAGCTTCTTGTCAAACGCCCGCAGGTCGTCGGTTGTGATCGTGGTTTGCAGCGCTGTCGCGGCCGCCTCGACGGAAGCCACGCCACTCGGCAAGAGGATGCGGTCGGCGCCTGGCAGCGCGTCGGACCGATCCTTGCGGAAGCGCGTCATGATTTCATCGAGTCGTTGTCGGCAAAACTGCAGTTCGCGAAGCTGGTCGCCCAGGTGCGTCTTAATCTGCGTGTAGACCCGGCACACCTGACGGAGGATGAGGCTCTGATAACGCCAGGTTGGATACGTCCGAATCGATTCGGCGACGATGGCGCCGGTCGGCCGTTTCTGACCGCGGTCCGCGCTCAAATAAGTGTGAACATTGAAGTACGCGTCGATTGCCTGAGTGCTCAGGCTCATCGCCATCGGCTCGTATTGCTTGAGCGTCGCGTCGATCTGTGCTTGAACTTGCTTGACGGCTTCCTCGGCTCCAACGAGCCGATAATCCGGGTGCTCAAGCAGCGTTGTCGCAAAGCGAGCGACTTTCGGCGCGAGTTCGCGCGCAATCGCATCGGCGGCCTCGTCGAGCTTTTGCTCGATCTGTCCGACGGTACGCTGAATGGACCGCTCGTCTGGCATCCCGACGAGTTGCTGGAGTTTGGTCAACGTTTGCCACAACTTGGTGGGATCCGGTTCGCGTGCGAACCAGCCTTTAGCCGAATACGGTTGTGCTTCGGTGGTGAACAAGGATTCCGCCGACTGGCCGAGGATGCGCTCGCCCGCCTCCTGCAGCCGTGCCACGAGCTGATCCGGGCCGAGCTGCTCGGCTTGCCAGCGCTGAGCGAGCCAGCCCTTGACATACTGGCCGATGACGTCGGCATCGCTGTTTGTCCAGCGCGTCAGCACCGTGGCGCTCAGCCAGCGTGCCGCCTTTGCAAGCAAAGCCTGGCGCGGCCAGATGTACGCCGCGTGACCAAACACCGATAGTCCCACGTTGGGCATGCCCAAGCTGGAAGGCCGGCCGCGTGCCGCGTCGACGGCTCGGCCGAGCGGCGACAAGAGATCGTTGGCCAGGAAGGTCGCTGCACGTCGTGCGGCTTCACGCGTCGTGTCGTTCGGGCCGGCGCGTGTCGACGGTGCGAGCGGAACCGCGAAACACCGGCTAAATGGCGGACCCGAATCGCTGATCTGGCCGTCGCGCTCCTCGTATTCGGCCGAGAACTTGGTATCCGGTCGACTGTAGTGGCTGAGTTCGCGAAGGGCGGTATACGCATTGGCGACCGCCGAACCTTTCGCACCTCGCTCCGCCGCGGGCAGAAGGAAGAGGCCAACGACATCCAAGTCGGCATAGCCGATTTGGCGAAGCTTGTTTCGCGCCGCATACGCGATGTCGAGAAACATGCCGCCGCCGGTGCCGCCGCCGAGACCGGCAACAACGTAAACACGCGGCCGGTTGGTCCGGATCCCAAGTTGTGTCGTGCGATCGCCCGTACACATCGCATCGGGATGAATGCATGCTTCCAGGCCCGCGACCAATCTTTCCGCGAAGAGCTTGTAGTGGTCGAGAAATGCAAGTCGGCCAAGCGCCCGCATACCGACGGTCGCGGGGCTGCGCGGAATCTTGTACAGCGTTTGTGGATCAAACCATCCTTCGATCAGGCTGCGACTATTTCGTCGTGGCTTTAGGTAGTGCGCGGGCCGATTGAGCCGAGCGGGAATGACTTCCGAAGGATCGAGGGCGCCCGCCGCGGTCGCCGAGTGGAGCGTATCCGAATCCGTATCGAGGAAGAGCATCTTCAGATGCGGAATGCGATCCGGGCTGCCAAATCGCTCCTGCGTAATTCGCCGAAACTCGCGGGCGACTTCCAAACCGCTCTGGCCGATGCCGATGACCACCGCCGGCCGAAGGCTGCCGTCGCCGGTGATCTCCGGCGGTGCGAACCGTTGGGGCAGCGCCATGTCCGAACAGGAGAATGCGACTGCCGGCGCCGCTACGGCCTCATCTTTTCGCAAATGAAGCTGAGTCTTCGGCGTCTCCATCGGCGGAAGCGGCTCGACCGACCCGGTCGTCGCGTTCATCGGCGGCAGCGGGGGGATGACACGTCCGGTGCCGACCGGCGTCTCTTGCCGCGCGCTGTCGCCAACAGTTCCGAGCGGCGCCGGTGTCTCGGCGCCAGCCGACTGAAGCGCACGCACGAATTGAAGACAGGTGGGATACCGATCCTCCGCTCGCTTGGAGAGGGCGCGACCGACCGCGGCACGGTCTGCCGGCGGCAATGGCCCAAGATTGGGCGCTTCACGCAAATGCTGGAGGAGAAGTTGCTGCCCGCTCGTGCCATTGAACGGCCGGACGCCGGTCAGCAGTTCCTGGTATACGATCGCAAAGCTGTACTGGTCCGAATAGCGAGTGACGACGCCATCAAACGTCTCGGGCGCGGCATAAACGGGCGTCACACCCCCGGTGATCTGGCCGCGCATCCCTTCAAAATCCTTTACCAGCCCAAAGTCGGCCACCTTGACGTGGTTGTAGACCAGGAACAGATTTTGCGGCTTGATGTCCAAGTGCTGGAGCTGATACTGCGTGTTCATCAGGTCCAGAACTTCGGCCGCCTCCTCCATGTAGCGCAGCAGTTCGCCGCGCGGAATGCCCGGCCGTTGCTGCGCGCGCATTTCGCGGAAGCGCTCCCAGAGATTGCAGTCGGCCAACTCCGTGACGATGAGGACTCGACCCTCGATGACATCGTAACGTTCGATCGACAGCAGGTAGGGATGGCGAATGGCCTGAAGACGCTTGAGCGCGCGCAACTCCTGCTCGGCATGCCGTGCCCCGTCGACGTCCACGGAGCGAAGGTCCCCATGAATGATTTTGATGGCCTTGTGCAGCCCGCCAGGGGCTTCGGCCTTCCAGACTTCGCCGAAACCGCCGCCGCCGATCCGTTCGATCAGCCGGTAGCCTGGAATCGGCTCCGCATTGGCGTCGATGACTAGGGACATGGATGCATTCCAAGTGCCGCCGCGCCAACTTACATGTCGGCGCGGATTGGGACCTTGGAACACTAGGTCAGATTTTGGATGACCGCAAATCCCGCCCAATCGGTCGTGGACGGTCTTTTACGGTAGCGCTTGCGGGACCAACAACCTCGTCGTACTCGCTAGAACCGGTTCTCTCGTCAAAGTCACTTTGGGCAGGCAGTGGAAACCTCTGGCGGTGCTAAGTCATGCCAACGAACGTCTGTCCGTGCGTGTGAATTCGACGTTTTGAACCGCAAGTCCGCATTCACAGTCTCCGCCGCCAGCAGTGGCATTTTGCTGAGGTCAGCAACGCGACACTCCTGATAGAGCACCATGTCGTTCTGGCTTGAAGCGGCCTGAAAATTCGTGCCTGAGCAAAGATTTTGGGCCAGGTCGGTAATGCGATTGTGAGTGTCGTCCGCTGGCGTAGCGAGGATCACCTGATCGGCGACCGTGGCTTGGCCCGAGTTCATTCCACCCGGATGCGAGGTCGCAAGCAGTTCCGCGATTTGTCCGCGAATCGCCTCCGGATCAGCGGCTTGGGACGTAAGCATTTGCGACGCTGTCAGCTTCGGAGTCCGCGAATCAATGAACAACGTGGCTTGTTCCAACAGTAAGGTCAAGAAAGCAGAGCCAGTGTCGCGAGAACGACTACAGACCGCGGACAAGCCGCGGAACTGATGACGAATCTTGGCCTGGACTTCGTTCTCGAACGACCGGATGTCCTCTGCCGCCAGGCCGCGGACGATTTTCGATGCAGCCTCGTTGACGCAAGAAGCTCCGTCCGGAAAAATTGCACGACAAACCCCGCGATCCACGTTGAAGACCGGGCGATCCGAGTCCAGCTGAGCAACGAGCCCCTCAAAACGATTGCGGATGCTGGCAAGGTCGCGCAGGTACTCAGGAAGGTTGCCCAACCAAACTCGATAGAGGCTTGCACAGGCTCGAGCGCGGAGAGCCTGAAGCCGTTTCGTCGCCCATTGGCGCAGTTGTGTCGGATAGTCGGCGGTGGCACGCATCGACTTGCTGCCGCGTTCCACCTGGGCCGCTAAAAGTTGTTGGTGGAGCGGCATGAACTCCGCCAACGCATGCTCCTCAGCCACCGTGGCTGCTCGATCGGCCCAGGCCAGTTCGTCCGCGACACGGTTTCGCAGCAAACGAACGGCATCTTCGGCGCCCGCAATGCGGAGACCGGGTTGCTCGACCAGGGAAACGATGACTGTGCTTAATTTTGAATCACCATGTGCCGCCAACTCGCGGACAGCCGCGCCGAGGTACCGTCCAACCTCGTTGGGATTTTCCGATTCCTGAGCGCCAGGTCGACCGATGATCTCCATCAAGCTGCCGAGCGCCTTGCAAGCGCGCTGAAATCCAGTGATCCCCGCCTCGGACGGTTCGGCCAGGGCTTGAAGTGCGGCATCGATCAAGCTCTCGGGCGCCTTGCCCAATTTGCGTTCGACGTCCCGGTCCAAGATCGCTTGAATGGTCGATGCGTCAAACCGCCGGTCTGCCCAAAATCCATCGACTACTGTAACGGCGGCGGTCGACGGCTCACTCGCGGCTTTTTCACACCAACTCTGCAAGGTTTTTCGTGCGAGTTCCCATGCGGCAGTTTTCAAAACCGCAGCCCGTGGCCACGCGACGCGGCGAATGCCCACGAGTATCGATTGGCCTTCGACTGCTTGGTCGTTCTGCGGCAACATCGCGCGGCCAATCGGCGTGAATAGATCGGCGAATGCGACATGAGCCGCCACATCAGCGGCATGAGCCTTTGCTTCCTGAGAGTTGCGAACACCAATAGGCAAGAAGATCGCTTTTTGGAATGGGCGCTCGTTGTCCTCCAAGTCGGCTTCGCGAACATCGAACTGGGTTCGATAGCCCGAATTCATGGAGTGAAAATGGTTCAACTCGACGAGCGCGGCACGAGCATTCGCTCGGCCCTCGGAGTCACCGATGTCGGCCCCGACCGTGGGAACTCCCAACAGGGCAACGATCTGCGGCTTTCCCAGACCGAGACGGCGAATCGCGCGGCGGATCAAATACGCGAGATCCAGGTACATTCCCGACCCTGTACCGCCGGTCAGTGAAGTCGCCAGGTAAATGCGCGGAAAATTGCTTCGTAATCCGAGCTGGCACAAGCGATCGGCCTCGTCCATTGGATTCGCCGAGACGAACGATTCGAGGGCGGTCCGAATTCGGTGACAGATGACGTGATAATGGTCGAACAGCGACAGTCGGCCAAGGCTCCGAATACCGGACGTTGCTGGCGTTCGCGGCATTCGGAATAGTTCTTCGCGCGGCATCCACGAATCAATGGCCGGGATGTTCTCGGCCGTCAGATAGTGCGTGGGCCGATGCAGCGGGGCGATCAAGACGTCGTCGAATGCAAGCAGCGAACCACTTGGCCCCTCGCGCACGGCTTCCGTGCTCGCGGGGTCCGTGTCGACATACAGCCATCGCAAGTGAGGCAACGTTGGTTTGCCAAAGCGGTCGGCCACGAGCTGGCGAAGAGCCTGCATGAAGGCCAGCCCGACGCCGCCAAGGCCGACGATGAACGCCGGAACCAGGACGCCCGAGCCGACGCGTTCGGTGGGAGCAACATGAGGTTTCGAGCCCGAGCCCGTTGCAGACGTGTCGCGGCGCAACTGACTTCGCGAAGTGGAAATCGAGTGCCGCGACGAGGGCGTCACCAACGCCGGATAGCTCTTGCGCTCATTCGGCGGTGCGAGTTGGGTCGGCCCGCCCGGCACATCGGTATCGGCTGCATTCTTTTGTCGCGGAACATGAGCCTCGACTTCACTGGGGCCAGCGGGCTTGGCAGGCCGATCTTCGCCACGCAATGCGCGCACCAAGTCCGCACATGTCGCGAATCGCTCACCTGGCTGTTTTGCGAGCGCCCGGCCAATCGGCGCCCGGTCATTCGGCGAGAGTGGCGAAAGATCGGGGACCGCCGTCAGGTGCTGCATGACCAGCTGGCGCGTATTGGTGCCAGCAAATGGGCGACGACCGGTCAACATTTCCATGAACACAATCGCCAGACTGTATTGGTCGCTTTGTCGACTGACCCACCCTTCGAATGTCTCGGGTGGCGCATACGTCGGCGTAATTCCACCAGTCAGGTCCGTCTTCGTCCCTTCGAGGTCTTTGGCCAGTCCAAAATCTGCCACCTTGACGTGTTGATGGACCAGGAAGATGTTGTGTGGCTTGACGTCGAGATGCTGAATCTGGTGATGAATATTCATCAAATCGAGCGCCTCGGCTGCCTCCTCCATGTAGCGCAGGAGTTCCGAGCGCGGGATGCCGGGCAAGCCGTGCTTTTGACACTCGGTGAAGCGGTCCCAGAGATTTCGATCGGCTAACTCAGTAACAATGACGAGTTGGCTATCGATCACCTCGAAGCGCTCGATCGACAAGAGAAACGGGTGCCGGATCGTCTTGACGCGATTGAGCGACTTGAATTCTTGCTCCGCGGCCTTGCCGTCTTCGCCAAATCCGTCGACGTCTCCCGCCACGAACTTGATTGCCTTGTGCATTCCTCCCGGCGCTTCGGCCTTCCAGACCTCTCCATAGCCACCGCGGCCGAGTCGCTCAATCAGGCGATAGCCCGGGATTGGCTCGGCGTCAGCTAGGATGCGTTGGTCCATCGTTCATGGAATGAGGGTAAGCCCGCGGCCGCCCTCGCGGGCTGGCAGCGGATCGTTGCCGGAGTATAGTTCATTTTGAACGCGGGCTGTGCGAAAGGAATCGGTTCTTCCGTCGCCATAGAGTCTTGCGCCAAGCCGAACCCGGATGTGCCCGTGCTGCGCCGGCCGACTTACGCCCTGTCGCTCAAGCAACCCTGGGCAACACTTGTTGTCAGCGGCCGCAAGACAATTGAAATTCGCAAATGGGCGACCACGGTTCGCGGTCGAGTACGGATTCATGCGGCGCGAATTGCCGATCCGCGGCCCGAAGGCTGGCTGTTGATCGACGACGACCTCAAATCGTTGGCAGAGATGAATGGTGGAATCATCGGGTCAGCCGAGTTGATTGCCTGCCGACAATATCGAACCGCGGCTGGCTTTGCATCCGATCGGCCAAAACACTTCAATCAGCCTGAGTGGTTTGTGCCACCGAAGATGTATGGCTTTGAATTTCGGGGAGCGTGCGTCACGCCGTTTCTGGCTTGCAAAGGAAACGTGAAGTTCTTTCGGGTCAGCGAACAGGACGCGGGATGAACGAATCGTTGCCGCCGAGGACCGGCCTCTTGGTGAGTGTTCGCTCGGCAGCCGAGGCGTGCGCCGCGATCGAAGGCGGTGCCGATCTGATCGACATCAAGGAGCCCCAACGCGGAGCGCTCGGAGCGGCGGACCTTAGCGTCATCGAAGAGGTGATTGCTGAGGTTGGCGAACGCGCCCCGGTGAGCGTCGCCTTGGGCGAATGGCGCGATTGGTCGCGAACTCGGTTGCCGAGCGGTATCCAATACATGAAGTTGGGGCTCGCGGGCTTGACGACACATGAAGCGCATGCCGCGGCGCAGGAGATTCGTAACCGTCCCGGCCCGATACCGGTGATGGTTGCCTATGCGGATCATCGCCGCGCCGCGAGCCCTGACCCTGCTCAACTCATCAAAATCGCGATTGATCTTCGCTTTTCTACTTTTCTCATTGACACATTTGTCAAGGACGGCACATCGCTCGTCGACTGGCTTGATTGGCGAACACTCGTCAATTTTCGCCAGCAGTTGTCAAATGCCAATCTCAGTTTGGCGCTGGCTGGTTCATTGTCGGCGTCCTTGATCCGGGAACTTCGACCCGTCGAGCCCGCATGGTTCGCCGTTCGCGGTGCGGCATGCGCAGGCGGTCGAATGGGGACCGTTTTGGCCGAATGCGTCCGCGAGTTACGCGCGATCATTTCCAATTGCGAAAATTGACCCACGTTACCTTTAGTCGCGCACGCCGCACGATTTCCGGAAAGACGTCGTCAACCAGGCCGGCATCGGCCGCCGCCTCCCAACTCATCCCGTCCGGAAGGTCGGTAGACTTCAGCAGAGTGAGATGGCCTTTGCAGACTTCAGCAACGCGTGCGGCCACGGCGTCGCTGGTCACGCGCCATGAGTGTTCGAGCGGTTGCTCTCTCAACAAATCCGCAGTGCAAAATTCATGTGCGTCGAGCACACCGCACCGCGATTCCATTTCGCGGGGATGAGCCACAAAGTCGGTCTCGACCAGATTCGCGATGAACTCGGAATTGACAGTGAGCAAGCGAAGCGCCAGCCAATGCGCCGCGTTGTCGCCGAGCTTGTGCATGCCGTCGAGCCGGCGAATCACATCGGCCCCTTCGCCGCCGCCGGGAACCAACAGCAACCGTCCTTTTACCGTTGCCATCCATCGGCGAAGGCGCTTCGCCAGATCCGGCAGATCGAACAAGCTTCCACCGACTTTGGCGATGGTCAATCCCACGATTCCGCCTCCGACGCCAGCACGGCGACCGCGTGCGCGCACGCGGCTTCAGAGAAGGCCGATCCGACTAATTTCGACAGCGATTTCACCGGTGCTGACTTGGCTCCGAAGGTGGCTGCCGCACAGTGCCACGCAAATTGAGCGAGAAACTCACCCGACCCGGAGATCATCACGATCTCGGGCTTGCCCAACGGCCCACTCAGCACATGAGCGATTCCCTTCGCAATCAAATCTTGCTGTGCAGAGAATACCTTGAAGGCGAGTGCCAAGGTGTCATCCTTCGACGTCGTCTCCGCGTCGCCGCCCAACATTCGCGCCAGTCGAGCGTGAGCGTGCTCGCTGGTCATTGGCCGGCCGTCGGCCGTTAAGCGGTTCTCCTTGTCTTCCGGCAAAAGCCCAAGGGTGACGTAGACGTCATGTGTGGTTGCAAACCATTCGGCGGCGACTGCGGAATTCAGCACGGCGCACACCGGCGTTCGCCGCACGCCGGTGTATACCAACTCGCCGGACTTTAGCCGCTCCGAATCGGATCGACCCTCCACCTCGGGCACGCCGCGCCAGATGGGAATGATGTCCGTGGTGGTCGAGCCTGTATCGATTAACAGTGTGAGTTCATCGGGAAACCGTCGACCCACCCATGTCGCCAACGCATGCCAATTTGCCGCCGCGACCTTCATATGCTGTTCGTTTGCTTCTTCAGTCGAGACAAAGGTGCCGGTGGTGGACCACACGCGAACGACGTGCTTGGGAAACGCCTTTTCAACGGCGGCGAGAATATGCCGGACGCCGTCCCGTTTCGTGGGGAAGCAGTCGCACAGTTCGCCCGTCATCGTGACGGCGACGTTGGCGATGTTCGACCATCGTTCGCGAAAGGGTGCCAAGTTCTCGGCGAGCCGCTCCGGATGCCGCCACAGTTCGAAGGGAATGGACAACGCTTCGGTAGCCGTGGCGGCCTTTAGATTCGCTCCGCCGATGTCGAGTCCGATGGCTTCCCGCAACATGCGAATAATATAGTTGTTCGGAACGGACTCACCGCGGACCGCTGAAAGCTCATGCGTTACCTCGTCGGCATCGATCTCGGCACCACCAACAGCGCCCTGGCGTTCATCGACATCCAGAACCGGCCCAAGGTCGGCAACCTGGGTTTGAAGACGTTTCCCATGGCGCAACTGGTGGCGCCGGGGCTCATGGGCGACCGGCCCTTGTTGCCGTCGTTTCTCTACATCCCCGGTCAACACGATTTGCCGCCCGGTTCAGTGGCATTGCCGTGGGACGCGCATGCGGCCTATGCGGTTGGTGAATTTGCCCGCAATCACGGCGCGAAGGTGCCCGGGCGACTCGTGTCGTCTGCCAAGTCGTGGCTCTGCCATCCGGGCGTCGATCGAACGGCCCCGCTTCTGCCATGGACGGCCCCGCCGGATGTGCCGCGTCTGTCGCCGCTCGAAGTATCGACGCGCTATTTGAAGCACATGGTTCAAGCATGGAACCATGCGCCGCACCGATCGGCCGCCGATCATCTTGAAGAACAGACTGTAGTCCTCACGGTGCCGGCCTCGTTCGACGATGTCGCGCGCAATCTCACGATGCAGGCTGCGAAGGAAGCCGGCCTCAAGCACATCACATTGCTGGAAGAACCGCAGGCCGCGTTTTACTGCTGGCTCGGCCTCAGCGATCCGCATGAAGTCACGAAGATGGCGCCCGGCATGCGCTGCCTGGTCGTCGACGTCGGCGGTGGCACTAGCGACTTCAGCTTGATTCGGGCCGACGAAGAGAAAGGCGAACTGACCTTTATCCGCGAGGCTGTCGGCGATCACCTGCTGCTGGGCGGCGACAACATGGACCTGGCCCTTGCACGTCAAGTCGAGGGCCGATTGCCACAGGCGGGGAAGCTCGACGCGGCACAGTTCGGCATGTTGGTGCAATCATGTCGACAGGCCAAGGAAGCGCTGCTGTCGCCGAAGCCGCCGGCGAGCATCTCGGTCACGGTGCAAGGGCGCGGCCGGTCCGTCGTCGGCGGGTCGCTGCACACGCAGATCACGCCGGCCGATGTGCAGAAAGCGATCCTCGAAGGCTTCTTCCCCTTTGTTGCGAAGAATTCGGAGCCAACGCGCGGCGCACGCGGCGGCCTGCAAGAAATGGGTCTCCCCTATGTCAACGATCCGGCGATTACCCGACACCTGGCTGCGTTCTTGAATCGGCAACTCAAGCCTGACGAACGGCCGGACGCCATCCTTTTCAATGGCGGTGTGTTCCAGCCGGAGGTCCTGCGCGACCGGCTTATCGAGACGATGCGCCCGTGGTACGGTGATGACTGGCACCCGCTCTTGCTCGCTAATCCGTCGCTTGATCTCGCGGTTGCGTGGGGTGCGTCGTACCTCGGTTGGCTGCGCCACAGCGGCGGCAAACGCATCGGCGGCGGCATTCCGCGGTCGTATTACATTGCGGTCGATACGGGCAATCGCGATGCTGGTTCGCCTGTCTTGTGTGTCGTGCCTCGTCGACTTGAAGAAGGGCAAGAGGTCAAGTTGCCAAAGCCGGAGTTGGAACTGGCGCTCGGCCAGCCCGTGCTGTTTCCGCTGTTCACTTCCACCGTGCGCGGCAAGGACAAGCCTGGCGACGTGTTGACGATTCCCCCGCACCAACTTTTGCAGTTGCCGCCTTTGCACACCGTCGTTCGCGGCGGCAAGCGCGCCGGCGCCAAGCGCGTGCCAGTAACGCTGTCGGCCCGCTCGACGGAGATTGGCACGCTGGAACTCTTTTGCGTCGCCAAGGATGGCGACAACCGCTGGCGGCTCGAGTTCAACGTTCGCGACGTCGTGACCGATGCCGGCGATGAAGGGGAGGGGGGCGAGCAGAAGAGTGAAGCGACGGATGTGTTCCCGGAGGAGTTGGTCGAGAAGGCAGCGGAAGCGATTCGCGCTACTTTTGAAGGCCCGGCAGCGCCGAATGAGTTGACCAAAACGCTAGAAGCTGTCCTGGAGTCGCCGCGACACGAATGGCCGACCGGACTTTGCCGACGGCTCTGGACATTCCTGGAAGAACAAGCCGAGCGACGCACGCGAACGTCGCAGCATTTGAATCGCTGGTATCATTTGGCCGGCTATTGTTTGCGGCCGGGCTTCGGCGATTCGCTCGACCGCTACCGGATCGAGCAACTCTGGAAGATGCTCGCGGCGCCGTTCCGCGCCGGCGGCGTCACGCAACAGCAAGCGGAAGGCGGGGCCGACTACTGGATCATGTGGCGGCGCGTCGCCGGCGGCCTGAGCACGGCCATCCAGAACACGCTCATGAATCGCCTGCGGCCGATGTTGCTGCCGGTCAAGGGCAAGGCTGTCGCCAAGCCCGGCGCGAACGAACTCGCGGAAATCTGGCGCTCGGCCGCGAGCCTCGAACGGCTCGACGTGAAGACCAAAGAAGCGCTGGGGTTGAACGTGCTCCGACAAGTCGCCAAGTCGCCGGTGCCGACCTATTCGTTCTGGGCGTTGACGCGGCTCGGCGCGCGGGCGCTTTTCTATGGGCCGCTCAATCTCGTCCTACATCCACAAGTCGTCGAGGGTTGGCTGGAGCAGTTGCTCGCGTTTCAGCCGGGCAACGACAGCGAGAAGAACGGCTGGGCCTTCTGTCTCGCAAATCTCGCCCGTCTGACGGGTCAACGGGCACTCGACGTGGAGGAGTCGATGCGAGCACGCGTCTTACAAACGCTTCGATCACTGACCGTGCCGGCCCACTGGGTGGACATGGTCGAGCGTATTGTCGAAATGGATGGTAGCGACCGCGGTCAGTTATTTGGCGAGTCGCTGCCAATTGGGCTACGCCTGCTGGGATGATGTAAATCTATACCCAATAGATAGTTAAACAAATCTGGTCCATTGTGCGCCGTCAGGTCGCGGCAACAACTTTCCCGAATGTATCAAACGACCCGACTGGGCGATTGGGAACGCAAGTCGGAAGCGACAAAGGCATATCGCATGATCGCTTGCGATGCAGTAAATTGACTGGACGCGCAGGATCGCCGCCGTCCATCGGTCGACCGATGCCGGAATCAGGCGAGCATGACTCACGAACCAAATGACCGCGGCGCGGCGTTGCCGGACGATCCGGATACGTTTCGCGCCGCCATGGCGGAAACCCGCGCGGCCCTGACCGAGAAGTTGGAAGCTCTGAGCGAGCGCCTCCTTGGTCCCAAGGGCCGCGCACCTAACGAAAAGGAATCGGCGATGGCAGGAAAGAAGAAAGCGCCCGCAAAGAAGGTCGCCAAGAAAGCTGCGACCGCGAAGAAGCCCGCCGCGAAGAGCAGCAAGGCGAAGGTCAAAGCCAAGCCGGCCGCTGCCAAGAAGACCGCAACTTCGGCGGCACGCAAAACGGCCGGGAAAAAGGTGGCCGTGGTCGCGGCCAAATCGCGAAAGGCCACGAAGCCTGCTGCCAAGGCCGTGAAGAAGGCTCCGGCGAAGAAGGCGACACGGAAGTCGACCATGGGCAAGGTGGTCGAAAAAGTGAAGGAAGTATTGGGTGACGTCCTCGCCGGTGCCGCGGTCGGCGCGGCCACCGGCGCGGCCGAAGCGGTGGCGCCGGCCGTCGAAAAGGTGGTCGCTCCAGCCGAGCACGCACCGGCGGAAACTGCCCCCGCACCGGAACCGGCGCCGTCGCATGCCACAGAAACGCAATCCAGTGGTGAACACGCCGGCGGATGGCATCCCAACGCCGGCTCGGAACCATCACAGGAGCACGTGTAAAGGTGGTGGGCATACCCCGAATTTGGTGCCTGAAGGAGAGATTGCCAACAGAGATTGCCAAACACATATAGGGGGTTGGCAATCTCTGCTTGCGAATTTCGACATATCTTATTACCGCGGAAAAACATGCGGCCGATTCCCAGGAGCAAGAATTCTAGCGCCAGGAACCCCTCAATTTGAGTGATCGGATGCAGTGAATTGAGGCAATGTGCACCCAAATGCAATCAATCCGCCCGCCCATCTGAAACGTCTAATCGGTAATGCCAGCGCCACCGATTAAGTCGGCGGCCCGGTACTTCACCGCCATCGAATGAGGTCATCGTGCGTTCGCATCAAGCTAAACTCCGTGTCGATGGTCTCGAACAGCGTTTGACCCCGGCCTCCGCGGGCGCGTTCTTGTCCGCCGCCGGTCAAGTTGCTGCCGGGGCCGAGTTCTTTCGCGCCATTGCTACCGATCCCGACTGGATCTTTAACCCGAAAGCTCGATCGTTCCTCACCTCCAAGCTCACGACAATCTTCCAGGGCTCTCAGGGCGCAACAGTGGGTGGCGCGTCTGCGGTCGCTGCATTGGCCGTACATTTCGGCGATGTGCTCGGTATCACCGTAAACCCGGCGCCGCCGATCGTCACACCGCCGACACCAACGCCCACTGACGCGGGAATGACCAATACGATGCCGTCCGCCACGGACCCGAACTGGGTCACGGGCGCGAATGGTCTGAAGACTTGGGACGTGGTCACCGGTTCGGGAACGCCCGTCGCCGCCGGCGACTCGATAACCATCTTCTACACGGGTTGGCTGGCCTCGAATGGCACCAAGTTCGATTCGCGCCGGAGCCCATCCGCGCCAATCACTTTCTCGCTGAGTGGGTTGATCCAGGGTTGGCAGCAGGGCATTCCGGGCATGAAGCCGGGCGGCATTCGGCGCTTGTATATCCCGGCAGCACTCGGCTACGGGGCAGCGGGCAGCCCGCCGAACATTCCGGCAAATGCCGACCTGATCTTCGAAATCAAGCTGATTTCCCACACGTAATCGCGAATCCGCGCGAAATTTCGTTGACACGGACTGGCCGGCGCGTTCAATTATTTCGGATTCGCCCGGTCACGTTCGGCCGGGGATGTTTCGTGTCTCCATCCACCACCCCGGAGAATTGCAGCATGCGCACAATTCGTGTGCTGGCCGGACTCACGCTCCTGGCCACTCTCGCACTCATGTCGTCCGAAGGCGTTCAGAGCCAAGAAAAGAAGGACAAGGAAGGCAAAGTCAAAGGCCAGCTTCCCGCTGGGTGGGCCAAGCTTGACTTGACCGCGGCCCAGAAGGAAGAAATTTACAAGATCAACGCGGAATACAAAGAGAAGACCGACAAGCTGAAGGAAGAGATCAAGAAGCTCGACGCCGAACACGCCAAGAAGCGCATTAGCGTTCTCACCGACGATCAAAAGAAGAAGCTCGTCGAGATCGTGTCGGGTGAGTCGAAGGACAAAGAAAAGGCCAAGGATCCGCCGAAGAAGGATCCGGAAAAGAACTGACCGCGGATACTGAGCGGGCACGTCGCATTCGACGTGCCCGTCGTCATTCGCCAAACGTCTCGACAAAACCGCGTGCGTGCTCGACTAACAGAGCTTTCAATTTCGCACGCGGCAACTCTTCATGTCGGTGAAACTGCAATCGCATCACTTCTCCGCCATCGGCTCGATCCGCGGCCAGTGTCGAATCCTTGCCGATCCCATCGAGCTTTGACAGATTCAATTGACCGGGCTTGCCAAGGAAGCGGGCGTCGAGCGACTCGTTGTCTTTGGTTCGTACGCGCGCCCAGCCTTTGCCGATGTCGGGCATCCGCAGCGTGATCGCGTCGCGCGCGTCCCACTGCACTTCGAGGCCCGGCACAGCCTCACGTGCGATCGCAAGGAACGTCGGCAAAATCGAGCGGTCCCAGTACATCTTGCGGCCCGGCGGAAAACCCTTGTCGCCCAGGTGCCAGCGCTCGCCGTTGACTTTCCACGGCATCACGTCTTCCGGCGTCGTCGTCATGCGGCCGAGGTTCTTGTTGAACGATTCAACGGCTTGCTTGAGAAACGCCTTGAATGCCGGCGTGTCGATCTCATCGAGCTTGTGAACCAGCATCCAGATTTCCTGCCACGGCCCCTTGCGATTGGCTACCTTGACTCGCGGCTCGCTCCCATAAACCGGCAAGTCCGGCATTTCATCCAGCGGCTTCAGGCCGAGTTGCCGGGTGAGTGCGTCCTGTTTGAAGGTGTTCTTCCCGACCCGGAAAACGAGGCGGATCAGCCATTCCATGCCCGTGTGCGCATGAAAGAACCAGCCCTGCGATTTCTTCGGAGCCGCGATTTCAACGGTCGACCGCTCACTCCAATCCGTTTCGGAAAATGAGCCGGCCTTGCGAATCAGATCGTCGACCCACGTCAGAATCTGGCCGTCCCATCGACACGGTGTGCCCTTGAGAGTGAGCCGATCGACGCAGTGCCACTTGCGGCCGTCAGTCTGCCACGGCAACTGTGCGTCCTTGCCAACCTTTTCGAGTGCGATGTCGTCGGCTTTCTCGACGAGCGCCGCCCTCGGATCGTATTTTTTCCGCTCGTAATGTGGCCCCGCCTTGAGCACACCCGCGAGAATGCGGCCCGTGTGCGAGATCATCCCATCTGTACTCTTCGCGTTCGTCTGGTCAACCACGGCCTCCGGCGTCCCGGTCGCAACAACATGTCCGCCGGCGCCGCCCGCTTCTGGCCCGAGATCGATGACCCAGTCGGCCGTCTTGATTACGTCGAGATTGTGTTCAACCGTGATGACCGTGTTGCCCAAGTCCACGAGGCGATGGAGCACGTCCAGCAGCTTGCGTACGTCATCAAAGTGCAAACCGGTCGTCGGCTCATCGAGGAGATAAAGCGTCCGCCCGGTGCTCGGCCGGGCCAACTCCGCGGCGAGTTTGACGCGTTGTGCCTCGCCCCCCGACAGCGTCGGCGCTGGCTGGCCGAGCGAAAGATAGTCGAGCCCAACGTCCGCCAGGGTCTGTAACACGACGCGGATCTTTGGGATATTGCCGAACAGTTCCACGGCTTCGGAGACGCGCATCGTCAACACGTCGGCGATCGAACGATTCTTGTATCTGACCGCCAGCGTCTCCGGGTTGTACCGGGCACCCTTGCAAACCTCACACTCGACCCAGACGTCGGGGAGAAAGTGCATCTCGATGCGCTTTTGTCCGTTGCCTTCGCACGCTTCACATCGACCGCCGGGCTGGTTAAACGAGAATCGCCGCGGCATGTAACCGCGTACCTTCGCTTCCGGCATTTGGGCGAAGAGCTGCCGGACCAAATCGAACACGCCGGTGTAAGTCGCCGGGTTGGAGGATGGCGAGTTGCCAATCGGATCCTGATCCACGTTGATGATCTTGTCGATGCGGTCGAGCCCGCGAATCTCATCATGCGCCGCTCCACTGGTACGCGCCCGATGGAGCTTGCGCGCGAGTGTGTTGTAGAGCACTTCGTTGACCAGCGAACTCTTGCCGGAACCGCTGACGCCCGTGACGGCCACAAAGGCCCCGAGCGGGAACTTGACGTCCACGTTCTTGAGGTTGTGCTGCCTTGCCCCAATGATCTCAATCGTTGGCCACGATTTTGGAAGCGAATTGCCGAGCCGACGGTTGCTCGGAATTGGGATCGACTTCCTACCTGAGAGATAGTCGCCCGTCAGCGACGTCTTCGCCTTGAGAACCTTTGCCGGTGCTCCCTGGGCTATGATCTCGCCGCCGCGATCGCCGGCGCCGGGGCCGAAGTCGAGTAAATAATCGGCCGCCGCGATCACCTCGCGGTCGTGTTCGACGACGACCATCGTGTTGCCGAGGTCGCGGAGGTTTTGCAACGCGCGCAAAAGCCGAGCGTTGTCGCGTGGATGCAGGCCGATCGTCGGTTCGTCCAACACATACAGCACGCCCGTGAGACCGCTGCCGATTTGACTGGCGAGGCGAATGCGCTGGGCTTCGCCGCCGGAGAGCGTTGGGCCGGGCCGCGAGAGCGACAAGTAGTCGAGGCCGACGTCCACGAGGAACTGCAGCCGACTCGTGATCTCCCGCAGTAGCTCGCCAGCTATCTGCTGCTGTGATTTGGTCAGCTTCAAGGTCGTGAAGAAATCGAGCGTGCCACCCACCGGTCTCTCGCCGAGTTGGCCGAGAGTCTGATCCGTGAAACGCACGGCTGCCGCATCGGCGCGCAACCGCGAGCCGCGGCAAGTAGAGCAGGGCACCTCATCGACCAAATGCTCCAGCTTTTGCCGATAGACGAAGCTGACGCGCGACGCCTCGTCGATCGCCGGGTAAAGGCCCTTGTATTGGAACTTGACGCTCGACTTTGTCAGCGGAATCCAATCGTCGCCGGTGCCGTGCAAGATGGCCCGTTGATGTTGCGGCGACAAGTCCTTGTAGGCTGTGTCTAACGTGAACCCGACGTGCCGCGCGATCGCTTCGGCGAATTGAAGAAACCGATTCGAACCATCGAGCGGCGGCCAAGCGGCGATCGCGCCAGCCCGAATTGACAGGTTCGGGTTACGCATCAGCAGCGCTGTGTTCGCGCCATGCTGGACGCCGAGGCCTTCACAGGACGGGCACCAGCCAAGCGGGCTATTGAACGAGAAGTTGTGCGGGTTCAACGCCTCGTAGCTGCGGCCACAATTGTCGCAGGCCAGATGCTGACTAATGCGCTCGACCTTCCACTTGGTCTCGTCGACGTCGGCGCTCACGTGGCCGACGTGCATGACGCCTTTGCCCAGGGCCAGCGCCTGTTCAACGGCCTCGGCAATGCGCGTGCGTGTATTCGCCCGTACGACGTTGCGGTCAACGATCACCTCGATGCGATGCTTGCGCCGATGATCAATCTCAGGTGGACTGTCCAAGCTGTACGACTTTCCGTCGACGCGCATGCGCACATAGCCCGATCGGCGAATCTCGTCGAACAGCGTCTCGTATTTCTCCTGCCCCTTGCGCTCCAGCGGCGCCATTAAGTAAAGCTTGGTTCCTTCGGGCAACGACAACACGCGATCGATGATTTCGTCCGTCGATTGCGTGCCGATCGGAAGCTGACAGTGGGGGCAATAGGCCTGGCCGAGACGGGCGTAGAGTACACGCAAGTAGTCGTAGATTTCAGTGATCGTGCCCACCGTCGAGCGTGGACTCTTGGTCGTCGTCTTCTGCTCAATGCTGATCGCGGG
>DATANR010000447.1:0-23032 GCA_036266155.1 Gemmataceae bacterium
CATCGCGTTTCCAAATGCACGGGTTCGTCTCAGTGCCGGCCGCGATCGCATGATCGGCGAGTTGCAGATCCTCTGCTTCCTCGCCGGCGCCGACTCGGTGTTCTTCGGCGAAAAGCTGCTGACGGCCGGCAATCCGGATCACGACGTCGATGCCGCCCTCTTCCGCAGCATGGGCCTGCCAGTCCCCTGCCCCGCATGAGCGTCTTCGATCGCTGGACTTCGGCGCTCGACCAGCTCCGCGCTCAGGGGCGGTTCCGCCAGTTCGCTCTTCCGAGTGGAATCGATTTCACATCAAATGACTACCTGGGGTACGCGACGAAGCCCAACTCGATCGCGGATGATCTGCCGCGCTCTGGCATCGCGTCGCGGCTTCTTCGCGGCCATCACGCCATCTGGGAAGAGGTCGAATCGAGCCTAGCCGATTGGCATGGGGCCGAGACAGTCTTGATGATGACCAGCGGCTACACAGCCAACGAAGGGCTGATCTCGACGCTCATGGAGCCCGGCGACTGGGCCGCCTCCGATGAGTTGAACCATGCCTGCATCGTCGATGGCCTGCGGCTGGCACGCTGCCGGCGTTTCGTTTTTCGCCATAACGATCTGAATCACCTGGAAGATGGCCTGAAGGCCGAGTCGGCGAAGAATGAGCCTGGCCGCGAGCGGTTCGTCATCACTGAATCGCTCTTCAGCATGGACGGCGATCGCGCCCCGCTCAAAGAGATTGCCATCCTGTGTGACCGATACGGCGCGTATTTGATTGTGGACGAGGCCCATTCCACCGGGTGCTATGGTTCGACGGGTTCGGGCTGTGTGGATGCCGCCGACGTCCGCGATTGCCTCCTCGCGTCGGTGCACACAGGCGGCAAAGCGCTCGCACTGCCGGGCGCCTATATCGCCGGGTCGCGATTGCTGAAGGAATACCTGATCAACCGGTGTCGGCATTTAATCTTTACAACCGCTATGCCCCCGGCCGTTGGGGCCTGGTGGAAAGCGGGACTCGCTCGCGTTCAACACGATCCGGAAAGTCGTGAGCGACTGCACGCGAATGCCGCATTTTTCCGCAGCGAATTGACGAGACATGCGGTCGCCGCGCGTGGCAACGAATACGTTGTCCCTGTCGTTGTCGGCGACGACCCGCGTGCCGTTGCCGCGGCGGCGCGCATTCGCGAACAGGGCTTCGACGTTCGCGCCATTCGCCCGCCGAGCGTTCCGCAAGGCACCGCTCGTTTGCGCATCTCGATCCACGCGGATCATGAGCCGCCAACGCTGGCAACCCTTGCCGCGGCCATTGCGGATGCACTGAATCATGTCTGACCTCGTTGTCCTCGGCACCGACACCGACGCGGGCAAAACGACCTTTGCCCTGCTGTGGATGGCTGCATTCGGCGACGAGTTTGCGTACTGGAAGCCCGTCGAGACCGGCGACCCGGACACGGAACGAATCGGCCGGCTGCTTCCGGACGCCATCACTATCGACCCGGTAGCGCGATTTGCGGAACCCGTCGCGCCGGCACTCGCCGCACGAAATGACGGGAAAGCGATTCCGTCGGCCGCTCAACTCGCCCGGAGCCGGCCGCACACGCGGCGATCGCTGCTGATCGAGACGTTTGGCGGACCGCTTTCGCCACTGAACGATACTGAACTTCAGATCGAACTTGTTCGACGACTCGCAACCCCGGCCGTGCTTGTCGCGTCGTCGACGGTCGGCGCCGTCGGCCGATCATTGTCCGTCCTCCGCATCTTGCGCTCGGAACAGATCGACATTCGGGCCGTCGTGCTTATCGGTTCGGCCGATGTTTATGCTGAGGAAGAGATCCGCAAGCACGGCAACATTGAAATCGTCGGACTTCGGCCGCCGGTGCTCTGGGAGACCCACGGCATTGCGACCGGGGCAACCGACCAACGCGAAGCGCTTGAACGCATTCGGTCGATCGTTCAACCAGTGCCGCGCCCGAGCGTCAATGCCGACGAGTTGATTCTTCGCGATCGGGCCGTGGCATGGCATCCATACACATCGCTCCAGGATCCCGACGCGCCGCTGCCCGTCGTCGGGGCCACGGACGAATTCATCGAACTGGCCGACGGCCGACGGCTCATCGACGGCATCTCGTCGTGGTGGACGATCCTGCATGGCCATCGGCATCCGCGGCTGATGCGCGCACTTCGCGAGGCAAGCGAGCGAATCGATCACGTCTTATTCGCGGGAGCAACGCATCCGTACGGCGTCGAGTGTGCCGAGTTGTTGCTGAAGACGGCCCCCTGGAATGGCGGCCGCGTCTTCTTCTCCGACAACGGCAGCACCGCCGTTGAGGTCGCCTTAAAGATGGCCTACCAGTTCTGGTGCCATAACGGCGAGCCACACCGCAAGCTCTTTGTCGGCTTCCACGGCGGCTACCACGGCGACACGTTTGGGGCGATGGCCATCAGCCGCGACCCCGTGTTTTTCGGCCGCTTCGAGCCTCTGCTTTTCAGAGCGGCACAAGTACCGGTCCAGGTCAACTTACTCGACCAATTCCTGTGGCAGCACCCAAGGGAAGTGGCGGCCGTGATCATCGAGCCGATGATCCAAGCGGCCGGCGGCATGCGGATTCAACCGGCCCACGTTCTTCGCGACCTTTTTAACGTCGCTCGAAAACACAACGTGCTGTTCGTCGCGGACGAGGTGATGTCCGCTTTTCGAACCGGGACGTTCTGGGCACACTCGCAAGCCGGCATCACGCCGGACCTGATTTGTGCGTCCAAGACCCTCGCCGGCGGGATCATGCCATTGGCCGCAACACTGGCGGCCCCTGAGGTCGTCGCGGCCTTTGACACCGACGACCGCTCGCAAACGTTCTTCCACGGCCACTCGTTCACAGGCCACCCACTGGCGTGTGCCGTGGCGGTCGAGAATTTGAAGATGATGGCGGATGGCAAGTGGCAGGAACGAGCCCGTCAAATTGAATCGCGCTGGAAGAATTACTGCTTCGAAAATTACTGGCAAGAAAATGAGTTCGCTAGCAGCGAACTGGGACATCCCGGAAGAGTCCGGGTGTGTGGAACAGTGCTGGCAATGGAAGTCGGCCACGGCGGCTACCTTGCCGAGACCGGGCGACGGATGCGCGCGGCCGCGATCAAGACCGGCGTCTTACTACGGCCGCTCGGCAACGTCCTCTACGCCATGCCGCCGCTCGACACGAGCGAGGAGTCGCTACATCAAATCGTCAGGGCCATGCGCGCTGCCGTGCGGGCCGCGGAGGGCTGACCGATGGAATACGTCCTTATCGTCGTCGTGGTGTTTGTGCTGGCGGTCCTGTTTGCACAACAGATGTCCGCTCGCGGCCGGGTCTTTGTCATCCGCATCCGCAATCGGGTGCCGTTCCTCGTGAAGGGCAAGGTCTCACAGTCTTTTGTGGCTGAGTTGGCCGACGTGATCGCCAGAAACGCAATCCGCCGCGGAGCGATCTATGGGGTGCGCCGGCGAGGGACCGTTCTGCTCGCGTTTTCGGGGGGAATCCCGCAGAATGCTCGGCAATCACTGCGGAATGTCTGGTCGATGCATAGGCGATGACGCCGTTTCGTTCAAAAACACACACACCCTGGAAACGCAATTTGAGGCGACGCCTCAACGCAAATGGGGAACCCAATTTCTGGGCTCCCCATTGCAGTTCATTGCATCGAATTCGGCTTACATGGTGCCGCAGCAGACCGGGGTGCCGCCCATCATCAGGCAGCAGGTGCAGCCGGCCTTCAGGCAGGCCATCATGCAGTCGCAGCAGCCCTGGATCATGGCCATGCAGGCCGGGTCGCCGCTCGTGCAGGTGACCACGCAGCCGTCCTTGGTCATCTCGGTCTTGCACATGCCCATCATCATGTTGCAGTTGCAGCAGACCATGCCGTTCATCATGCAGCAGCAGGAGCACATGCCGCCGGCGAGCATGGTACACAGGTTCTGCATCATGGCGCGGGCGACGGCATCATCGCACATGCAGGTCATCTTCATCCCGCCCTGCATCTTCTCGACCATCATCTTGCAGCGCGGCACCATCATCATGTTCGGGGCCATCGGGGCGGCACCCATCCCTGGCATCGGGGTGGTCCCCATACCGGGCATTCCCATTCCCGTCCGGTCCATCATCATCGTGCTGGTCATGATTCCTTACTCCCTTGGTGACCAATCCCTCGGATGCGAGGTTCGCAGGTCCGGCGGCCCCTCCACAGGGCCTAAACCGGAAAAAATCGTTGAAATCACTTGCCTGCCCTTGATCAGAGGGCAAACTCTGTTAGGATTCCTTTCAGGAAACCCTACTTCAGGAATGATATTAGTTCAGTAAAAACATCACCGTCTTGGTGACTCTTGCGGCGAGGAACTCCCATGCTGGCGCATCGTTTTCGCGAACTCCTGGAAACTCCCGAACACGCTTTCAGCGTTGCTTCTGCTCCGTCCGCTGCATTCGTGCCCTGTCCCATGAACTTCGCCATGTCGGCCATGCAACACGCTCAGGCCGAGTTCCTTTACCGCCTTGCCTACGAACAAGCCCAAGCGCAATTGGCCGCTCGGTGGCCGGCGTTCTCCTTGAACTAAGACTCCTGTTGCCAACAATCCAGCCCGTCCCCACTCCGCGGGGCGGGTCGTTTCATTGAGCGAAGGAGAGAATAACCACTTCACTCGGCGAATGCCAGCATTTTCCCCCGCAGAATCCCTCACTTCGTCAAATTCACTTTGCTGGCAGGGATTGGATAGATTCGTCCAAATCAGCCTCCGAATTCCCCGTCCTGATGACGTATCCAAAGGCGGCCAGCACCAGCGCCAAATGATGATGCCAGCCGACCCAGGTCCTTCCTTCGAAATGACTTAAACCAATTACTTCCTTCACATAATCGAAGCACTCGCGGGCCATGCGAATGCCAGTGCCGACCTCTGCCCCGCTCGCTTGCAAACTGATCCCGCGTTGTGCGACGCCATCATGGAAATCTGCAGCCGAAAGATAGCTTTCTTCGGCAAACAGCTGAGTCGGCCGGCCTTCCGGCAGCAACTCGTCTAGTAGTTCCAGTGCGACCTCCGTCTTTGACAACGGCCGTCGATTGCCCTCGGGAATCGTGCGCTCAGCCTGTTCCTGGTTCTCGCGCAGCCAGAACGCGGGCAGGTAGAGCCGGCCGATCAGCGGCGCCGCCGAGCCATTCACTTCGCTGAGGATGACCGCCACCTGGCAATTGACCTTGCGGCCCAGCGAACGAGCGAATTGCCGTTGGACGCCAACCGACGAGCGGCCCTTCTTCGGAACGATTCCGTCGTGAACCACCCAGGTGTGCGTCGTTGTCGACGGCCGAATAAGCGTCCGATAGCGTGCGAGCACTCGGCTCGTGTCCCACGGACTCTGCGTCACGAAATGTTGCAGCGATTGGGCCAGATCGGAAGGCGAGTCCGCGTCGCGCAGCCGGTCGGCGATCGACTCGACGTTTTTGCGGTGATCGCCGTCGAGCAGGCCGCGAACGTACAGGCCGAAAGAACGAGCCTGGTCGGCGCGCGCGAAGAGATCGCGGTACTCCGCCAGGTAATCATTCAGGCGGGAAAGCTGTGCCGTTGGCAATCGCGGCTGAAGCACCGTGCTCATGAGGCCCCTGGTTCGCCGGACAAGGCGAAGGGGAGGTTCCATCCAAAACCCGATAATGTTACCAAATATAGTCGTGTATCGTCCAGACGGCAGCGCCAACTTGGCAGAACCTGGCAATTGTCATTCGCACTTCGTCAGGTTCGTGCCGGCGAGTTGACAGAGTGAGAGTCGGTCAAAAATGCACGTCCAGGCTGATAGCAGATTCCTAAAAGCAATCTACACAACTCTTTAATGATACAGGCGGCGAACCAATTCCGAAGGAGGGCCGCAACATTCTCGTGCCGAGCTATTGCTTTTCGTAACAGATCGACTAATATTCTCAACATACTAAACATTAAGTTTAGTCAATGAGTGATGATTAAGTTTCCTTGTTAAGTCGTGATTCGATTCCGGTCGATGGATTGAGGCGGGTGGACTGCCTCCGGAGCTGGTGAATGTTGGGCAAGATAATCCTCGGTCTGGCGGCGGCTTACGTGGTCGGAGCGGGCGTCTGGCTCGCGTCCGGCGGCGTCGTTCGCGAGCAAGCGCCGACGGAACTACTCAACGTCTCGTGCGATCCGACCCGTGAACTTTGGAAGGACATCAACGAGCGCTTCATCGATCGCTACGAGCAGGAGCGCGGCGTCAAGCTCACGATCAAGATGTCGCACGGCGGGTCGGCGAGCCAGGCCCGGGCCGTGATCGACGGTCTCGAGGCCGACGTCGTGACGCTTGGCCTCTGGTCGGACACCAGTGCCGTCAGCAAGCGCGGCCTCATCGATAACGGCTGGGAGAGCCGGCTGCCGTACAACGCCCTGCCCTATTACTCGACGATCGTATTCGTGGTGCGCAAGGGCAACCCGAAGGGCATCCACGACTGGCCCGACCTGATCAAGCCCGGTGTCGAAGTCATTACGCCGAACCCGAAGACGTCGGGCAACGGCAAGCTGAGTTTCCTGGCCGCGTGGGGCGCCGAGTTGCGGCGGACCCAGTCGGAAGACGACGCTCGTACGTTCGTGGGCGAGTTGTACAAGCACGTGAAGAAGCTCGACTCCGGCGCTCGCGGGGCCACGACGACGTTCGCCAACAACGGCATCGGCGACGTGCATCTGACTTGGGAGAACGAGGCCTACCTCGAAATGGAAGAATTTGGCGGCGTGCTGGAGATCGTGTACCCCCCGATCAGCATTCGGGCCGAACCGCCGATGGCCGTGGTTGATGCCAACGTCCGCAAAAAGGGCACGCGGCCGGCCGCGGAGGCCTACCTGAAGTTCATGTATTCAGATGAGGCGCAGGACGTGATCGCGAAACATCGCTACCGGCCATCCGATCCGGCGGCGCTCGCCCGCAACAAGGACAAGTTTCCCCCGATCGTGCTGTTCCCGATCACGGAGATCGCTCCGAGTTGGGACGCAGCCAACGACTGGTTCTTCACGGAGGGAGCCGAGTTCGATCGGATGTATAGCCGCGGGAGGAAGTAGCCATGTGCGCCGTCTTGAACATCGTTCGTCACCATCGTGATCCGCGCGAGGACGGCTGGCTCGAGGGAGAGGCGAGCCCTGCCGGCAGCTTGCGCTGCATTCCTCGCGCGGACCACGACGGCGACGAACCGACCGACCGCGAAGATTTTGTCGCCCGGCTGGCGACGGCTGCTTATCAGGTGGCCCTGCGCCACGGGATCACGGGGTCGTTCGCCAAGTTGCAGTTGGAACTGTGGCACGAAATACGGGCGGTGTGTGATCGCGATGACTCCATGGAAGGGGCCGGCGCATGGCGGCGGTAAACCGACGCGTGTTGCCGGGCTTTTCCTTGAGCCTCGGCTACTCCGTCTTTTATTTGAGTGCGCTCGTCCTGATTCCGCTCGGGGCCTGCTTCCTGAAGGCGTCATCGCTGACTCTTTCGGAGTTCTGGGCCACCGTGTGGACGGATCGGGCGCGAGCCGCTTACTGGCTGACGTTCAAGCTGGCCGGGATTGCAGCGACGATCAACGTCGCGATCGGCTTGATCGTGGCGTGGACGCTGGTGCGTTACGATTTCCCGCTCAAGCGGCTCGTGGACGCGCTCATCGACTTGCCGTTCGCGTTGCCCACGGCCGTTGCGGGCTTGGTGTTCGCGACCTTGTATGTCGAGAACGGCTGGCTCGGTCAGTTCCTGGTGCCGCTGGGAATTCAAGGTGCTTACTCGGAGTTGGGGATCGTTCTCGTGCTGATTTTCACGGGCTTCCCGTTCGTCGTGCGGACGGTGCAGCCGGTGCTCGAAGCGCTCGATGCCGAGACCGAGGAGGCAGCCCAGATCCTCGGCGCGAATCGCTGGCAGACCTTCACTCGCGTGATCCTGCCGACGCTGGTCCCCGCCGCGGTCACCGGCTTCGCTTTGGCCTTCGCGCGTGCAATCGGTGAATACGGCTCGGTGGTATTTATCTCGCGGAACTTGCCGTACGAGTCGGAGATCGCCCCGGTATTGATCGTCGCCCGCCTCGAAGAGTTCGCGTATCGTGAGGCGACGGCCATCGCGGTCGTGCTGCTGGTCGTGTCGTTCCTCTTGCTCGCCCTGATCAATCTCCTCGAACGGTGGAGCAAGCGCTATGCAGGCTAGCCCACCAATCGAAACGCCGTTCCGCCGGGCGCATCAGGACCACTGGCTCGTCCGCGGCGGGCTGACGGTCATCACGCTCGGCATCATCGGCGTGCTGATCGTCGTGCCGGTCGTCAGCGTGTTCGCTCAAGCGCTGTCGAAGGGGCTCGGCACCTATGTACACAATTTGTTCGGCGATCCGGACACGCGGCATTCGATCTTGATGACCGCGACCGTGGCCCCGGTCGCGGTGGCGATGAACCTGGTCTTCGGCGTCGCAGCGGCTTGGTGCGTCGCCCGCTTCCAGTTCACGGGACGAACACTGCTGATCACGCTCATCGACTTGCCGTTCTCGGTGTCGCCGGTGGTGGCCGGGCTGGTCTTCGTGTTGCTGTTCGGCGCCCAAGGTTACTTCGGCCCGTGGCTCCGCGAGCATGGTTTTCAAGTAATTTTCGCCCCGCCTGGCCTTTTGCTGGCGACGGCGTTCGTGACCTTCCCATTCGTGGCCCGCGAGTTGATTCCGGTGCTCGAAGCGATCGGACCGGAAGAAGAACTCGCGGCCCGGAGCCTCGGCGCCAGCGGCTGGCAAATGTTCTGGCGCGTGACGTTGCCGAACATCAAGTGGGGCGTGCTCTACGGCGTGATCCTGTGCAACGCCCGTGCGATGGGCGAGTTCGGGGCCGTCTATGTCGTCTCCGGGCGCATCACCGGCCAGACGGACACTATGCCGTTGCGGGTGGAGAAGCTGAACCAGGAATACAACTCGCCCGCCTCCTTCGCGCTGGCGTCGGCATTGACGCTGCTCGCCCTGGTGACCCTGTTTGTGAAGGTGGGCATCGAGCGCCAGGCCCGTCCGCGGGTGGCGAAGCCGGAAGGAGTTGAGGCGTGAGCATTCGCGTGCAAAACGTGTCGAAGCGGTTCAACGGCTTCAAGGCTCTGAGCGACGTCAGCCTCGACATCCCCGAAGGCGAGTTGCTCGCGCTGTTGGGCCCAAGTGGTTCCGGCAAGACGACGCTCTTGCGCATCATCGCCGGCCTGGAGTTTCCGGACGAAGGGACGATCGAGGCTCACGAGAACGACATTACCGAGCAGAACGCCCGTGACCGCAACGTCGGCTTCGTCTTTCAGCATTACGCGTTGTTCCGCCACATGACGGTGTTCGAAAATGTGGCCTTCGGCCTGCGTGTTCGCGGTTGGAAGAACGACGCGGTTCGCGAGCGGGTGCTGGAATTGCTGGCTCTCGTGAAGCTGGAAAACCTCGAAGGCCGCTATCCGCCGCAGCTTTCGGGCGGTCAACGGCAGCGTGTCGCCCTGGCACGAGCTCTTGCCGCTCGCCCGAAGGTTTTGCTGCTTGATGAGCCGTTCGGCGCGCTCGATGCCCGCGTTCGGGCCGACCTGCGGCAATGGCTTCGCCGGCTCCACGACGAGGTGCCGGTGACGACGGTGTTCGTCACGCACGACCAGGAAGAAGCCTTCGAAGTGGCCGATCGAGTGATCGTCATGAACGCCGGCCGGATCGAGCAAGAGGGGACGCCGACCGAGGTATTCGATCATCCGGCCAACCCGTTCGTGATGGATTTCCTCGGCCAGGTGAACGTGTTTCACGGACGAGTCCACGACGGCAAGGCGATCGTGGGCGGCGTGGAACTCGATTGTCACGGGCACGCGCCGGCCGATGCCGGCGCGACCCGTGTTTACATTCGCCCGCATGAAGTCGACATCGAGACCGACCCGAACGGCTCGGGCCGGCTGCCGGCGACCGTGATGCACGTGAACCCCGCGGGGGCCGTCACCCGCGTGCAGGTCAACGTGCCGGACATCGACATGGAGATGAGCATTGAGCTATCGAAGGACCGTTCGGCAGTGTTGGGCTTGAAGAAGGGCGACGAGGTGTTCGTCGCTCCCCGACGGGTGCGTGTTTTCGAACAAGCACCCGAGTATTCGATTTGACGAACGGAGTTGGAGTCCCGCCTTCAGGCGGAAACCCGTTTCGCCTGAAGGCGGGACTCCAACGAGACGACTGACTTGTGACTGATTGCTTTGCCTTCAAAACAGGCCCCTCCAGGGGTCCACGAGAAAGGAACGTACCGTGATCCAGAACCTTCGACGCCGCGGCTTCACGTTGATTGAGCTGCTGGTCGTCATCGCGATTATCGCGATCTTGATCGGCTTGCTGTTGCCGGCCGTGCAAAAGATCCGCGAGGCGGCCAATCGCATGAAGTGCTCGAACAACCTCAAGCAACTGGGGTTGGCGATGCACAATTACAACGACACGAACAACTATTTGCCAGGCAACCTGCGGCCGGCCGCGGCGGGCACCATCCGCGTCCGCTGGACGACCTACTTGCTGCCGTTCTTTGAGCAAGACAACATCTACAAGATCTACAACCAAAACGTGAATTGGTCGGACCTCAGCAACGCGCAGGCGGTGGTGATTCCGCTCAAGGTGATGCAGTGCCCGTCGTCGCTGTCGAATGGCAAGTTCGACGCGTCGCCGGACAACGGCTGGACGGATACTCGTTACGCGGTCGGCGACTACGCGGGCATCTACTACGCGACGTACACGAACACGACGACCTTTGGCAATCCGGGCATCCTGTCGAAGACCGATCAGGTGCGGCTGACGGACGTGACTGACGGGCTGTCGAACACGATCCACCTGACCGAGTCGGCTGCCAAGCCGGATCGTTACGTGCAGGGCAAGCTCGTGCAGGCCGCCTCGTCGTCCACCCGCATCAATGGCGGCGGCTGGTGCCGGCCAGCCAGCGACATCACGGCCCCGGAAGCAAACAGTGCGATCAACGTCACCAACGGCTTCCAAATCAGCGGCTACCCGGACGCGAAGTACAACACCGACCCGACGGGCCAGATCTATTCGTTCCACTCCAGCGGGGTGAACGCGTTGTTCGGCGACGGTTCGGTCAAGTTCCTTCGATCGACCATTGACTGGACGACGCTGCAAGCGCTCATCACCCGCAGCGGCGGCGAGGTGATCACGGGGAATTACTAATGTGAGGTGCGCCTTCGTGGCATAACATTCCGATGTTGTGCGCTCGGTTAGCACAAGATCGGAATCTTATGCCACGAAGACCTAGCCCGGCCGCACTTCCACCTGCCGAAACTCCGCCAGCGTCAACTCTTCCTCGCCAAACAAAAACGTCCGGCCGCCGAGGGCGCGGGTGATGCCATGCTCCTCGACATAGTCGATGCCGGCCCCGGTACGGATACCCTCGTCTTCATGCTTGGCCGAACCGACGTAGAGGCCGGGGATAAAGACTTCGTGCTTGCTGCCGTCGACGAGCCAGAGCGTGGCGGGCTTGTAGAGGATGTCGCGGAGTTCCTCGCCGTCTTCGAGGCGGAGTTTGCGAATCTGGTTCATGTCGACCCAGCAATAGTTATTACCGTGGAGCACCTCTAGCGTCGGCCCGAGTAAGTCGTCGACGTCGCGCCAGCCATCAAACCCGCGACCGTCGATATGACCTTCAATCCAGGGCGCCATTTCTTCTGCTTCATCGAGTTCGAGGATCGCGTGCTCCTCATCGCCGGCTATTAAGGAAGTGAGAATGGCAATTCGTGGTGCTAGATGAGTGGACCCGTTCACTAAGAATTCCGGCAAGCACCCATTCTGTCGTGAATTGTCCCCCTTCAGAAGTGTCCGCCACTCCGCAATGTACTCCCGCACCTCCGCCGGCACATCGAAGATCGTGTCCAACTGCTGCCGCACCTGGTCGCGTTCGCCGTTCATCGCGAGCAGGTCGCACAGAAGCAGGCGTTCGCCGATGTCGTTGGGCGACGCGGCCACGACCCATTTCTGGGCGGCGATTGCTTCCGTAAGGCGCGCTTCGTGGAACAGCTCAATCGGCGACATGAGCAGAATGATACGTATTTGCGATACAGTCCCCGTTTAGCCGCGACGCGGTAGCGGAGCGCGGGTGCCACGCTCCGCTACCGCGTCGCGGCTAAACGGGGATTTTGTGTTCGAATCGGCGTGGCGATATACCGAGTTGTCCGGTATAGTTTCCGTACCCACCTGCCGGTGCGATTTCTCTCCATACCGGCTTCGGAACCGATTCATGCTCACCTTCCTTGGCTCCCGCGGCCGATTCTGCGATCGCGTTTCCCGGCGGTCCTTCCTCCAGGTCGGCGGCTGGGCGATGGGCGGTCTGACTCTGGGCGGGCTCATGCGCGCTGAAGCGTCGTCGGGCAAGCAGTCACATAAGTCGGTGATCGTTGTTTACCTCTCGGGCGGGCTGGCTCATCAGGACACGTTCGATCTGAAGCCGAACGCCCCAAGCGAAGTCCGCGGCGAGTTCAATCCGATTCCGTCGTCGGTGCCGGGCCTGCAGGTCGGCGAGTTGTTGCCGAAGCTGGCCCGGTGTATGGATAAGGTGGCGTTGATCCGTTCGATCGTCGGCCTCGCGGACGAGCATTCGAGCTGGCAAAACATGTGCGGCGTGGGCATGGACAAGTCGAAGCGCGAAATGGTCCCGCACTTCGGCAGCGTTGTCGCTCGGCTGCAAGGGGCCGTTGATCCGCTCGTGCCGCCGTTCGTCGACCTGTTTCCGACGATGCAGCACAAGCCGTACAACTCGCCGCACGTTGGCCGACTCGGTCGGGCGGCCGCGGCCGTCAAGGTCGATGGCGACGAAGTCGCGGTGATGAAGAACCTGGCCGTCTCCGCCGATCGGCTCGACGACCGCAAGGGCCTGCTTGATACGATGGACGCCTTCCGCCGCAATGCCGACGGCTCGACCCGCAACGGGGTCGACACCTTCCACGGCAAAGCGTTCGACGTGCTGACGTCGAGCAAGCTGGTCGAAGCACTCGATGTGACCAAGGAGCCGGTGTCGGTTCGCGATCGCTATGGCCGTGGTTCGACGAAGCATTTGGGCGATGGCGCTCCGATGTGGAACGATCAACTGCTCATGGCCCGGCGACTCGTCGAAGCCGGCGCTCGCGTGGTGACGGTCGCCTACGGCTTCTGGGACACGCACGGCGGCAACTTCCGGCACTTGAAGCAGCATCTGCCGCTGTTCGATCAAGGCATCTCGGCCCTCATCGAAGACGTGTACGCCCGCGGCCTCGACAAAGATTGCACGGTGCTCGTCTGGGGCGAATTCGGCCGCACGCCAAAGATCAACAAGGACGCCGGCCGTGACCACTGGGCTCGCGTGAACGGCGCCTTGCTCGCCGGCGGCGGCATGAAGGTCGGCCAGGTGATTGGCTCAACTGACTCGATCGCCGGCACCGCGAAGGACGACCCGATCCCGTATCCGAACGTGCTGGCGACGGTGTACCACAACCTCGGCATCAACCCGCACCGCATGGTTTACGATGTCTCTGATCGGCCGAGCCCGATCCTGCCGAGTTCGACGCAGGTGATTGGGAAGTTGGTGTAGCAGCCCTTTCACTCCACGAGAGGGCTACAAAAGCACAGCGATTTTCCACCAGTTCACTGCATCACTTATCCGTCGGCGGCGACAGAAGCTGAACCATCCCTTTGCCCGATGCATCGCCGACCAGGAAATACGTCTCTGCGTTGCCGAATTCGTGGTGCCCGTGCGTCGGGTTCGGTGATTCCTTGGCCGGGCGCACGAAGTCGTGTGTCGGGACGAACAGCACGTTGCCCTTGAACTCGGGCCGTGATGCCGCCGCAGCCTGGGCTTTCCGCAGCGTTGCCCATTCGCCGGGCGCTTCGACCCACGGGCCGGTCAATTCACCAACGACGACCGGCAACTTGGGCGAATCGAATTCCTTGCGCACGTCCCTAATGAGGTTCACCAGGTTCTGTTCGTATTCAGGAACGGCCTTCTTCGGATCGACGCCGTCGTTCCATCCGTGGTACCACACGAACCCGGCGAGTTCGTAGCCTTGCCCGGCATATGACGGGAAGTCGGTCTTTAAGTTTGCGAGCGCTTCGCGAATTTCGGCGATCATCTTTGTGTAATAGGGCCCGACCGTGCCGCCGGAACTCGGCGGTCGGAAGTCCACATACAAACTCTTGCCGCCCCACGCGGTCTTGATGAGCAGCACCTGATTGGTGAAATGGTCGCCGACGACGTGGCCGAACTGCAATTCGGGCCCGAAGTGGTGATTGCCGCCGTAGACGGCGAAGCCGATCGTCAACGGCCCTTTGAGGAGCGGTTGCTTTTCACGTTGATAACGTACCCACACATCATCGCGGACCGTCCACGTGCCTTTGTCGGTTCGAAGATGTTTGACAAGTGGCGCCTTGGCGGGATCGTTCAGCAGCGCCTTCAGCGTCCCCTTGCCGCCGTTGTAGTCCTTGCCTTCGAGGTCCGCGACGGCCTGGCCTTCCATGTTCGACTGGCCCGCGAGAATGAACACCTTCACTTTCGGCGGATCGGCCGCGGGCAGCAAGCCAGCGATGAAGAATGCACAACCGAGTGCGAGCCGGAACGACGTCATGGATTTACCTTTCACGCCAGAATGTCGCGCACGACTTTGCCGTGAACATCGGTGAGGCGATAGTCGCGGCCGCCGAAACGGTAAGTGAGTTTTTCGTGATCGAGGCCCATCAAGTGCAGGATCGTCGCGTGCAAGTCGTGGACGTGCACCTTCTCCTCCATCGCGAACCAGCCAAATTCATCGGTTGATCCGTAAGCCATGCCGCCCTTGATTCCGCCGCCGGCTAGCCACATGGAGAAACCGAACGGATGATGCTCGCGGCCGTTGTTGCCCTCGGCCGTGGGCGTGCGGCCGAATTCACCGCCCCAGAGGACGAGCGTGTCGTCGAGCAGCCCGCGGGCCTTCAAATCGGTCAGGAGCGCGGCAATCGGCTGATCGACCGCCTGGCAGCGCTTGGGCAGATTCTCGCGCAGCCCGCTGTGCTGGTCCCAGGCGTTGTTCGCCGGCGCGTCGAAGAGCTGCACGAAACGGACGCCGCGTTCGAGCAGCCGGCGACCCATCAAGCACTGCCGGCCGAACATGTCGGTCGCGGCAGAATCAATGCCGTAGCGCGCACGAACCTTGACGCTCTCGCGTGCGATGTCGAACGCCTCGGGCGCCTCCTTCTGCATGCGAAACGCCAGTTCGAATGAGACGATGCGAGCATCGAGCTGGCTATCATTCGGATGTTCGCGCTTGTGGATTTCGTTGAATTGCCGCAGCGCATCGAGCTTGTCGCGCTGCTCGTTCGACGCGCCCGAACCGGTGTGCAGGTTGGCGATCGGGTTGTTCAAATCGCGGACGAGCGTCCCCTGGTAGGCGCTCGGCAAGAAGCTGGAGTTCCAAAGCTGCGCCCCCTGGAAGACCTCAGCGGGGCTGACGACGACGAAGCCTGGCAGGTTCTGATTCTGGGTGCCGAGGCCGTATACCAGCCACGACCCCATGCTCGGCCGCGAGAACGCCTGCTCGCCAGTGCACATCTGGAGCGCGGCGCCGGTGTGGTTGATGTTGTCCGCGTACATCGACCGGATCACGCAGATGTCGTCGATGCACGCGGCGACATGGGGGAACAACTCGCTGACTTCGACGCCGGATTGACCGTGCTTGCGGAACTTCCACGGCGACGCGAGCAGGTTGCCGGTCTTGGTGCGCTCGAGCTTCGGCTTTTCGAACGGCAGCGGCTTGCCATTGTCAGTGGCGAGTCGCGGCTTCGGATCGAAGAGGTCGACGTGCGACGGTCCGCCGGGCATGTAAAGGAAGATGACGCGCTTGGCCCGCGGTGCGAAATGCGGTTGGCGCACTGCGTAAGGGTTTGCAGCACGATCTGCTTCCGCGGATCGCTTCTCCTCGGCCGTGAGCAGGTCGGCCAGCGCCAACAAGCCGAAGCCCGTGCCAGCCCTGGCAAGCATCGAGCGTCGGGAACAGCGAAACGCTGGGTTCATGTCGATGCCATCTAATCCAGGTAAACGAATTCGTTGCTGCACAAAAGCACGTGCGCGAGGTCACGCCAGACGCTTGCCGGTCCATCCTTGTGCGGCTTGGTCAGCATTTGGAGCGCGATCATCATTTCCTCCCCCGTCGCCGGACGTGCGAACACGAGTCGGAAGAGATGCTGGATGCCAGCGGTCTCGTCCTTCGGTCCGGTCGGCCTCACGCGATCCGCCAAGTGCTGCGCCTGTGACCGCACGAAGTCGTGGTTGAGCAGAAACAGCGCTTGCGGCGCCACCGTGCTCACGTCGCGTTTCTCGACGGCCGCATCGGGGTTGGCCGCGTCGAACAGCGTCGCGAAATTGCTGCGGTCCCAGCGGGCCGTCTGCACGTAGAGCGAGCGGCAGGGTACGTTCAGGTCGTGGGTCGCCGGCCCGAGCGGAGTCGCGTCGAGCCGACCGGCGACCATCAACATGGAATCGCGGATCGCCTCGGCCTCCAATCGACGCGGCGTGAAGCGGCCGAGCCAGCGATTTTCGGGATCGCGTGCGATCGCTTCTGCGGGCGCCACGCTCGATTGTTGATACGTGGCCGACAGTAGAATCCGCCGATGCAGTTTTTTCAACGACCAGCCGTCTTCGACGAATTTGGTCGCCAGCCAGTCCAGCAACTCGGGATGGGTCGGCGGCTCGGAAAGCAAGCCAAAGTTGTTCGCCGTGCGAACCAGGCCCGTGCCAAAATGACCCTGCCAAATGCGATTGACGATGACGCGAGCCGTCAGCGGATTGCCCTTCGACGCAACCCAGTTGGCCAGCTCAAGACGGCCGCTGCCGCTCGCGATCTTTGGTTGTTGACGACCCGCGAAGAAAGTTGGCATCCCACGCGGGACTATTGGTCCAAGGCGCGTGTAGCTGCCGCGGATGTGCAATGGCACGTCTTGAATCTTCGGGAACAACCCGCCGGGAACGCCGCCCTCGCTGACGGCGAGTGTCAGCGGTTCGAGCGGCAGTTCTTTTTGTAGCCGGTCGCGTTCCTCGACCAACGCCTTGTGCTTGGGGTCATCTGGGGCGGACTTGGGAGACTTCGGGTCAGTGCCCGCGAGCTTCGCGTTCAAATCGGCGATCTTCTTCAATTGTGCGGCTCGTTTCTCGGCCGCTTCTTTCGACAACAATGAACGGCGCTGAAGCGTCATCTCGCCGCCCTTGGTGCCGAGTTCGGCCAACATGCGCGTGCTGTAGAAGATGCCCGCGAGAGCGTAGTAATCGGTCTGTGCGATCGGGTCGAACTTGTGATCGTGGCAACGGGCGCAGCCGAGCGTCAGGCCCATGAACGCCTTGCCGACGGTGTCGATTTGATCGTCGACCATGTCGCTGACCATCTTCTCCTTGTCCGCGTCGCCGCGATCCCAGGCGCCGTTGACGAGGAAGGTCGTGGCGATCAGACCATCGGCATCAGGCTGCTGGCCATCGGGCGCAGGCAACAAATCGCCGGCGATCTGGTGGCGGATGAACCTATCGAATGGCAGATCGCGATTGAACGATTGCACGACCCAGTCGCGAAAGCGCCATGCTTCGAGTGGCTCGCAAACCGGATTGCGGGCCTTCGGATTGCCATCGTGGTAGTCGGCATAGCGCACGACATCGAGCCAGTGCCGCGCCCAGCGCTGCCCGTAGGCCGGCGACGCCAATAGGCGATCAACGACCTTCTCGATTGCATTCGACGATTGGTCGGCCCCGGAGGCGTCGACCTCTTCGGGAGTCGGTGGCAGGCCGGTCACGTCGAGCGTCATTCGCCGAAGAAGGGTTCGCCGATCCGCGGCCGGCGCCGGTACGATCGATCGCTTCTCCAATTCCGCGAGAATGAACCGATCGATGTCGGTCCGCAGCCAAGCCTCGTTCGCCACCGCGGGTACGGTCGTCGTCTTTGGTGGCTGAAATGCCCACCAGCGACGCTGTTTCTCGGACGCTTCCAAAGTGGTCGATTTGCTCGAGTCCGGCCATACGGCGCCGTTGGCAATCCAGAGCGTGAGCCTTTCGATATCCTTCGCCGCGAGCTTCGTCTTTGGCGGCATCTTCAATTCGCCGGTCTGGTTCACCGCCTTTAGGAGCAGGCTGTCAGCGGGTTTGCCCGGCACGATCGCCGGGCCGGTCGCGCCGCCGGCCAGCAACGCTTGTCGCGAGTCGAGCCGCAATCCTCCGGACTGTTTCGCGGGGCCATGGCACTTGAGGCACTGGTCGATCAAAAGTGGTCGGATGTGCTTCTCAAAGTCGTCGTCGGCGCTCGCGACTGCGCAAACGATCCCTGCCGTGAGTAGCGCCCAACACCAGCGCATCGACTGACCCCAGGTTTTTTGCAACGACATTGTCAAGGTAGTGTCGCACGACGCGCAAGGAAACGCGGAGGATTAAGGAAATAAACCACGGATCACGCTGAAGGCACGAATTAGTTGCAGATCAATTCTGAAGCATGATGCAAGACGGGCTCGGCTGTTTGATCGGCTCGCTGGGCGCTTTCAACTTGCCGGTCTTGGCGTCGATCTTGAACACTGCCACATTGTTCCCCGGCATGTTCGCACAGAGTAGCCAGCCGCCGTCGGCGGTGATCGCCAGGTTCTGCGGCCCCTTCCCGAGGCTCGGTTCGATGGCGCCGAGCGACAGCCGGCCATCGTCTTCGATCTTGTACGCCGCAATGCTATCATGCCCCCGGTTCGTCCCGTACAGGTGCTGCCCGTCCGGCGTGATCTTCAGGTCGGCACAGTAGCTGGTGCCCGCGAAATCTTTCGGGAGCGTTGATATCGACTGCTTTTCTGTCAGGGCCCCCGAGCCCGCTTCGTAATCGAAAACGGTGACCGAATTTAGCAGTTCGTTGATGACGTAGGCTCGTTTCCCATTCGGGTGAAACGTGAGGTGTCGCGGGCCGGCCCCGGCGGGAGCTTTTGAGAGTGGCGGCTTGTTCGGCGTTAGTGTGGCCGTAGCCGCGTCAAGCTTGTAGCAGAGAATCTGATCCGTCCCGAGGTCGGCGGCAAACGCGTACTTGTTGTCCGGGCTGACGACGATGCTGTGCGCGTGCGGCTCCTTCTGCCGCTTTGGGTTCACGCTTGAGCCTGCGTGCTGAAAGAAGGACGCCGGTTCGCCGAGCGATCCATCGGCCTTGACTGGGAAAGCGGCCACGCTACCCGAAGCATAGTTCGCCACGAGCACGGTCTTCCCGATCTTGTCGACATCCAGGTAACACGAGGCCGTGCCCTGAGACGTCTGGCGATTGAGCAACTTCAATTCGCCACTCCGGCCGACGACCTCGTATGCGGCCACCTGCTCGTTATCCTTTCCGCCAAACTGCTTGGCGTGGATCGAGTACAAAGTTTTCTTGTCCGGAGACAGCGCCAGGAAGAAAGGATTCTCCACGCCGGACGTGCGGTGGATCGCTTTGAGTTGACCCGCCTTGGCGTCGAACTCGTAGGCGTTGATGCCGCCCTTCTCGCCGGGTGCAAACGATGTGACAAAGACAATCGGGTCGCTCGCCGGAGCGGTGGCCGGAGCAACGGTCATGCTGAAGGCTGCCACGGCGAGTGCCAGTGTGCGCTGCCTGTCGGTGGACATCAGGGGTACTCCTTGTTGAGAACGACGTCAATTATCCGATCCGTCCCGGTTAGGGTGGCGGGATATCATTGGGCGGCGGCCGCGGCGACACGCTCCCCCGCAACGTCGCGCGGATGACGCCCCTCCACACGGCGCGGCAGCGACGTGAGTACCACGCAAATGGCCTCGCTCGCGGGGTCGGCCCAACAGAGCGTCCCCGTTGAGCCGGTATGACCAAAAGTGCGCTCAGAACAGCCGGCACTGCCAGAAGCTTTGCCGACGTTGAACCCCAATCCGCGCGGCGTGAATCCTTCCGGATTGTGGTTCTTGATCATCAACCGCGCCGTTTCGGGTTTCACGACCTTGCCGCCAGCCCCCAAGAACTCAGCCAGAAACGCGGCGATGTCTGGCGCGGACGAATGGGTGCCTCCCCAGGGAGCGCCCAGCTTCCGCCAGTAGGGACTGTTCCAATTCCACTCATTGGATTTCGGATCGCCGCCGCCTGATTCGGGCGCGGCGCCTTCCATTTGGCAGGAGACCATCTCTTCCAATTTGAACCGGCCAAGTCCTTGCGCCGAGTGCTTCATTCCCAGAGGCTGAAAAACGGTGCGCTCGACGAGTGTAAGAATGTCCGACCCGCTGACAAGTTCCGCAATCCGCGTGGCTAACAAGATCCCCATGCTTGAGTACTGGTAGCGTGTGCCAGGCGCGAAATCGAGGCGTGACCGAACGGCCTCCTTGGCGAATTCCGTTAGTGGCGTGTGCTGCTTGCGCAGGTCATGGTTGTTCGCCAACTGGTCGGGCAAGCCCGACGTGTGCGTCAGCAGGTGTTGAATGGTCACTGCGTCCCTACCGCCGTCCGTGAACGCGGGCAAGAACTTCTTCACGCGATCATCGAGCCGAAACTTGCCCTGGTCGAACAAACTCATGACGGCGGCCACGTTGATCGGCTTCGAGATAGAACCGAGGAGGAACATCGCATCGTCCGAAACGGCCTTGCCGAAATGGCGCGTGAACAACTCCTGCCTCTGGACCACGTGCAATACGGCCGCGTCCACCTGCTTCGCTGCCGTGGCCCGCTCGACCACTTCGGCGGCGTCATCCCACCGCTCCTTGGGAGCGGCGGAAGAAGACTGCGAACTGGTCGCGCAGGCCAGGGCTGTTCCAAGAAACGTGCGCCGCTTCATCGTGCCGATCCTCCGCGATGGGCTGGCGACGGGCCGACCGCTCCGACACCCGTCGTTGCCGATCATACGAGTTTTGTCGAAGCAGAAGGAATGCCGGGCACATAGAAAATGCCGTATTGGAATCGCCGTTCAGCCTCGTTCGAGCGCCTCTTTTGAGAATGTCAATGAGACCACTCATCCTCTCCTTCGCGTTACTGCTAGCTGGCCTGAGCATCGTCCGCGCGGATGATCCACCACCGAAGGCGGCACTCCCGCCTCTCAAGGTTGCAAGGTTCGATGTGGACGCCACACCGCCGCTGGGCTCGGCGATGGCCTACGATCCAGTCAAGCGGCTCGACGAGTTGACCCTCCGTTGCCGCGGCATCGTGGTCATTGGCGCCGGCAAACCGATGGTTCTGTGTGCGGTCGATTGGATCGGTATCGCAAATGAGGGGCACGAGGAATTTTGCGAACGCTTGGCGGAATCCGCCGGCACGACGCGCGAGCGTGTCGCGGTTCACACGCTGCATCAGCACGACGCACCAGGCTGCGATTTCACGGCCGAGCGCTTGATTCGCGATCTTGGGTTGAAGGGTTTTGGTCGGCTCGAAGGCGGCTTCCATCGCGATGTGATTCTGCGGACGGCCAAGGCCATCCAGGCTGCGCTTGCGTCGGCCCAACCGGCCACACATTACGGCTGGGGCGTCGCGACGGTGAAGGAGGTTGCATCCAATCGCCGCATTCTCGGGCCAGACGGCAAGGTGCGCGCCGTTCGCTACACCGCAACGAAGGACCCGGCGCTACGAGCCGAGCCCGAAGGGGTGATTGATCCCGAAGTATCGCTACTTTCCTTTTGGAATGGCGATCGGCCAATCGCGGTGCTGAGTTATTATGCCTGTCATCCGCAGAGTTATTACCGAACCGGGATTCCGAGCCCCGATTTCCCAGGCATCGCTCGATTCATTCGTGGGCAAGCCGTCCCAGACGCCCTGCACGTTCACTTCAACGGCGCCGGCGGCAACATCGGCGCCGGCAAATACAACGACGGCGCGAAAGAGAACCGCATGGTGCTGGCTCAGCGGTTGGCCGACGGAATGAAGCAAGCGTTGGCGGAAACGAAAAAGCAACCGCTCGTCGCCGCGGATTTTGGTTGGGAGACAGTCGCCGTCAAACTCCCCGTTGCGCCCCATTTGAATCAGGAAGATCTGATCAAGGATCTGAAGACCGAGCCAGCCCGCGGCTACGTTTCCAAGGCAGATCAACTCGCCTGGGTCGTGCGTTGCAAAACGGGGCATGCGATCGATATCGCTTGTCTGCGGGTTGGCGAAGCTCGAGTCTTGCACATGCCAGGCGAACTGTTCGTCGAGTACCAACTCGCGGCCAAGAAGATGCGCCCCGATTTGCATGTCGCGATGGCGGCCTACGGCGACTACGGACCGGCCTACATCGGCACAACCGTAGCCTATACCGAAGGCGGCTACGAAACCGGCAAAACCGCGAGCAACGTTGCACCCGAGGTCGAGCCGATTCTAATGGACGCCATGAAACAACTCTTGGGCAGTAAGAAATAGCCAGAGCCAACTCTGTCTAGGAGCCTCACGTATGAAGCGAATCCTTTCCCCGCGAGCCTTTGGCATTGTGCTTGCCGTCTTGTTTGCGTCCGTGCAACCGGCGGTCGGGCAGCCGAAGGAAGCTCCCAGTTTCAAGATGTCATGCGAAAAGGCCGACGCCCTATACCACGTTGGAGAATCAGCAAAGTTCAAAATCGACGCGCTGGAGGATGTGGAGTTTTGCTGGGTCGCCAGCAAGGACGGCTTCACGCCGATCGACAAGGGCACCGGTAAGTTGACCAAGGGCAAGTCAAGCGAGGTCAGCGGCAAACTGGATGCGCCCGGATTGTTGCAGATTCGCGTGACCGCCGGGAAAGAGCAACA
The DNA here is from genome assembly GCA_036266155.1 of Gemmataceae bacterium. Taxonomy (GTDB): domain Bacteria; phylum Planctomycetota; class Planctomycetia; order Gemmatales; family Gemmataceae; genus SIAJ01. The sequence continues at coordinate 22,662 of DATANR010000447.1, forward strand.
CATCGCCGCTGTCGGGTTTGATCCAACCAGGATCGAGCCGACGGCGAAGATGCCCAAGGACTTTGACATCTTCTGGGATGCCGGCAAGGAGGAGCTTGCTAAGGTGCCGATCGACGTCAAGCTGGAACATGTCGCGAAGCTAAGCGATGACCGCGTCGATTGTTTTAAGATCAGCCTTAGCAACATGGAGGGGAAACGGGTGTGACCGGCGTTCTGCGTCAAAGCGGCTAAGTGGTCTGTTCCGCAAATAACGTCGAGGTTTTGATGCAGTTTTGGTATAGGGGTTTTGGATACGAGTCCGACGCGGAAGGGAGGCCGCTCGTGCGTGGACCCAAGCCAACCCCTTGTACGTTTCCCGAGGATTTTCTGCA
>DATANR010000448.1:0-10923 GCA_036266155.1 Gemmataceae bacterium
GACGGCGACTACCAAACGGGCGAAAAAGCCCCGAAAAACTACAAAAAGAGCATGCGAATCGTCTTCGACGAGGAGCTTCCCAAATGGAACTACCGTGCCGTGCCGTCGAAACAGGGAAGTTAATAAGTTACATGTCCTCACGGACGCGCGGAACGGATCGGAACGCTAGCCTATCGGGGAGCTTGACTATGACTGAACGAGCAAAGAACGATTGGCCGTATGTTCTCGGGCTTTCAGTGGTCGGGGTTATTATCGCTTGGTCGGGTGGCTGTTTCACCAAGAACTCTGCCAGCGAGGCCGACCAAAAGGCGGCACTCGAACGCCAAGCTATCGCACGCGTCTTCGCGGCCGACAAGAGCCTTCATCGGCAGTTGGAGCAATTGCCAGACAACGCCAAGACAAGCGAACTCGTGGGGGCAATTCGAAGGTACTGCGACAGCCTTGATCGGCTGGACATGACGAATTGTCCGGTCGAATTTCAAGTCGCCTACAAGCATCACATCGCCGCTTGGCGAAAATTCGAAGGGGCGGTGCGGCAACTTCCCGATGGCTTCTTTTCCGGCGCCATTCAAGGGACTGTCAATCTCGTGACCAAGGGAGAATGGGACGGTGGCGTTGGACGGATGCAAGCAGAAGTGCAAGCCTGCCAGGACAACCTGAAAGCATCTTGGCAGGACGTGGAGCGTATCGCCGCCCAACATGGCGTCGCGACGGCGAAATGACATGACAGAGAGTCGAGAGTTCAACGGATTTCGTGAGGCGATCTTGTAAGACTCTGGGGATTTGCAAAATGAGATGAACTCGGGATTCGAACCACTTATCGTCGCATGCTGAATGGAGCGTCATATCGATCACAGCGGCCTCTTCACGAGCGGCCAAGCCCTCCTAAGTGGTCCGTTTCACAAATAACGTCGTACTAACTTTGGCCTTCGGCTCGGGCATTTCCGGCCGTCGGAAAATGCGGTGCGACCCGTTGTAACCACTCCAGCATTTTTTGGCGAGTGAACTTCCACGCAAACGGCTTGGGGGGTGCAGCCAGATTCTCTTGGGGGATCAGGCGGCGGCCCAGTACGCGTGCCACTGTGTGGAATTTCTGACACACACCAGACTGGCCATTGGTCGCACGTTCGCTTTGTTCCAGCGAGCCCCCCGGCTCTTCAGGCGTAGCCCCAGCGTCTTGGCCTGGCCTTCCACCACGCCGCTGCCGATGGCTTTGCCCTGGGCCAACATGGCGCGGTAGTTTAAGCGGTCGCTATGCTTGGCGAAATAATTGAGCAAGCGATCCGTTGCCTTCCGTCGCCGCTCACGCTCGGCCACATCGTCCACCGCCAACAGCTCGGCCACCCACGCGCACACCCCGGACCAGCCCTCTTGTAAGAGCCGGCCGCGCCCCTGCGCGAAGGCCGCTTGCGCCTCCGCGGTCGCTTCGCCAAAGATGCGCTGCGCGCACCCGCTGAGCCGTTCGCAGGCGTGGTAGATGTCCAAGGTCTGGGTGCATCCGGTCAACACCCGGTTGACCGACTTCCAGATCCAACCGGCGCCGTCGCCCAAAGCATGGACCGTGGCAAAGGCGCTCACGCCCAGACGTCGCAACGGTGTTCGCCACGTCCGGCGGAACACCTTCGACGCGGCAATCATGGCGAACGCCAGGACGATCGTCGCCCCCGGCAACAACCGGGTGTCCCATTCCTCTGGCGTCGCCGATTTCCCCGCCGGCCGTTTCGAAATTACCGCGATTTTCAGGTCTTTCCAGCCTTCCTCGCGCGTGTTCACTTTGCCAGCATCGGTCGCAAACTCAACCTCGCCTTCGGCGTGCCGGAACGCTGCCGCCGTTGCTTCGTCCTTGGGCTGGAACCGAGCCATCGCCTGGCCGTGCCCCTCCACCAGCGTGCGGATGGTCTCGGACGCGATCTTCACCCCGAGCATCTCGTCGAGGTGCTCGCTGGCCTTGGCGAACGACACGTCGGCGGCCAATCGACAACAATGCTTGTGCACCGTCTTGCTGAACCGGCCGTCCAAACCCAGCACGTCATCGGCGGCATAGGACCCGGCCTCGCCGCATCGACATTGCCAGTAGCGCCGCGTCAGAGCGAGGACGCCGACGGCGCTGACGAACTGCCGGGCCTTGGGGCCGCGGTTTTCCTTGGCCTTGCCGCAGGAACAGACACGGATCGGTGCCCCTTTTTTTCGGCGGCGGCGATCCGCCGATCGATGGCGTCGACCAGCAACCGCTGCTGCAGTTCGCGGCCGCCGTTGACAACGGCCGTCTCGCAGGCGTCGAGCACCGTCCCATCGGGAGCGGCCAGAGCCAGTTGTTCGAGTTCCTCTTGCAGCGCCAGCGTGCGGCGAAGCAAGTCGGCCTGGGCCTCGGTGCATTCAAACGTATAGGTGGCGCGGGTCATCCGACATCCTTGTCAGCGGGGCGAACCACCCTTGCCTATCTACCCTAAACCCCGACATCACCACCAGAGGAATTGGCTACACCCCAGTTCCGGCATTCCCGTTGAGGCTATACAACCCGTTGCGTACACTACCATTATCCCGCCAGTACCCGCCCTCCCATGTGAGGCCACGTCCGCCAATGACCCGCTATCGACTGTGCATCTTTTGCGCGATTCTTTCGGCCATCGTCGCCGTGCTGGTGCTTGGCACCTCGTCCGCGAACGCGCAGGCCAAGCCCGTCAGCTTCATCAACGAAGTGGCGCCGATCCTGAAGGAAAACTGCTTCGCTTGCCACGACAGCAAGAAGCGGTCGGGCAAGTACGACATGACGACGTTCGAGAAATTCATGGCGGGTGGAGCGGGTGGCGAAGGCGTCACGCCCGGCAAGCATGCCGAGAGTGAGTTGTTCGGGCTGATCACGTCGGAGAAAGAGAGGCGCATGCCGCCCCGCAAGGACAATCTGTCGCCGGTGCCCAAGGCTCAGATTGCGGTGATTCAGACGTGGATCGATCAAGGCGCGAAGCTCGACGCAGGCATCGATCCGAAAGCCGACCTCGTCAAAGAACTGCGCGTCCGCTGGAAGTCGCCGCCGCCGCCGGCCAAGTATCCGTATCCGACCATCATCAATGCGTTGACCTTCACACCCGACGGCAAACAACTCGTCATCGGCGGGCACCACGAGTTGACCGTATGGGAAGCCGCCACGGGCAAGCTGCTCAAGCGCATCTACACGCGGGCCGAACGTGCCTACGCGATGGCCTATCTGCCGGATGGCAAGCTCGTCGTAGCCGGTGGCCGGCCGGGCCAGGAGGGCGACGTCCGGCTCTTCGATCCCTCGGCGACCGGCAAGACGGAAGGCGACCTCCAGATCCTCGATGGCGTGAACGATCCGAAGGTGATGGTGAAGCAACTGCTCGACTCGGACGATTCGGTGCTCTGTCTGGCGGTGTCGCCGGACGGCAAGCGCATCGGCAGCGGCGGCTGCGACCGCACCGTGCGCGTTTGGGAATATCCGTCGGGCAAGCTCGAGCAATCGATCGAAAACCATGCCGACTGGGTGCTCGGAATCGCCTTTGCTCCGGATGGCAAGCACCTGCTCACATGTAGCCGTGACAAGACGGCCAAGGTGTGGGACCTCGCGGCCAAGGAGTCGGTGCTCACCTTCCCGGAACATCAGAACCCAGTGTTCGGCGTCGGCGTCAAGGCCGACAGTAAGGCCGGTTTCTCGGTGGGGACCGACAAGCAACTCCGCATGTGGGCCGCGACCGGCGAAGGCAAGCAGATCAAGGTGCTCGGCGGCCACGGCGACGACATCTTGAAGCTCGTCCAACATCCGAAGGACCCGGTCATGGTGACCGCGTCGGCCGACAAGACAGTCAAGGTGTGGAACCCGGAGACCGGGGCCAACACGAAAACGCTGAGCGGCCTGACCGATCACGTATTCGCCGCGGCGATCAGCCCGGATGCGAAGCAAGTGGCGGCCGGCGGCTACGACGGCGAAGTCCGCGTCTGGAACATCGCCGACGGGGCCGTCGTGAAGGCGTTCAACGCGTCGCCCGGCTACGTGCCGCCGACGCCGCCGATGCCGGAACCGAAGAAGAAGTGACTCCTGAAGACCTTTAACCACGGATCACACGGATGGGCACGGATAAAACGAATCAATTCTGTAATATCCGTGCCCATCCGTGTGATCCGTGGTTAGTTCTTAAGACGTGACGGGCCGGTGGCCGGTCCGCTAATCGTATGACACGCTTTCTCCTCTCCGCGATTGTGGGAGCCGTCGTTACTTCGACGACGACCGCGGCGCCCGTGGACTTCACGCGCGACGTTCGGCCGATCCTGTCGCAACACTGCTTCAAATGTCACGGCCCCGACGACAATGCGCGCAAGGCGGGATTTCGGCTCGATCAGCGTGCTTCGGCGCTCACGCAGGGACCGTCGGGCGAGTTCATCATTGTTCCCGGCAAGCCGGGCGCGAGCGAATTGGTTCGGCGCGTTCACTCGGACGACGAAACTGATGTGATGCCGCCGCCGGCCACGAAGAAGCCGCTGACGGATGCGAAAAAGGCAATCTTGAAGCAGTGGGTCGCGGAAGGAGCCGAGTACGCGGATCACTGGTCGCTCGTCGCACCGAACCAAGCGGCGCTACCGAAGATCAGGCAAACCGATTGGCCGAAGAATGCGATTGACCACTTCGTCTTGGCGAAGTTGGAAGCCACGAGTTTGAAGCCGTCGTCAGCCGCGGACAGGTACACGCTCGTTCGCCGCGTCTATCTCGATTTGATTGGGTTACCGCCGACACCCGCGGAGGCTGACACGTTCGTCAACGACAAATCAGCGAACGCTTATGAGTCGCTGGTCGATCGCCTGTTGAAGTCGCCGAGCTACGGCGAACGCTGGGCGCGGCGCTGGCTCGATTTGGCGCGCTACGCGGATACGAACGGCTACGAGAAAGATCGCCAGCGGATCATGTGGCCGTACCGCGACTGGGTGATCGAGGCCCTCAACCAAGATTTGCCGTTCGATCAATTCACAATTCAGCAACTCGCTGGCGACCTGTTGCCGGGGGCCACACTTGACCAGAAGATCGCGACCGGCTTCCATCGCAACACGATGTTGAACGAGGAGGGTGGGGCCGACCCGCTCGAGTTCCGCTGGCATGCAGTCAACGATCGCGTGGCGACGACCGGCACCGTCTGGCTCGGTCTGACGCTCAATTGTTGCCAGTGCCACAACCACAAGTTCGACCCGATCACGCAGAAGGAGTATTACCAGTTCGCGGCCTTCCTCAATAATTGCGATGAGCCGACCATCGACGTGCCGACGGCGGAGATTGCCAATCGCCGCGCGGAACTAGCGAAGCAGATCGAGGTACGCGAAGCCGGTCTGGCAAAATTGTTCCCGCCCGATCCGCTGGCTCAGGCCGGCGATCCGCGGTCGCTCGACGAACAACGCACGGCATACCTGGAAGCCCGCTTCAACGCGTGGTTGGCGATCGAGCGCGCAAAGGCGACGAATTGGACGGTCCGCAAGCCGACATCCGCGAAAGGCAGCATTCCCACGCTAACCGTCGAGCCCGATGGCAGCGTCTTCGTCAGCGGTGACAAGAGCAAGCACGACGTCTATGATCTCGCGTTCACCACTGACTTGAGAAACATCACGGCCCTGCGCATCGAGGCATTGCCGGACGATCGGTTGCCGAATCGCGGGCCTGGCCGCGTCAACTACGAGGGGCCGTTCGGCGATTTCTTTCTGTGTGAAGTGACGCTCAAGAACGACGGCAAGCCGCAACGACTCGGCATGATCTCGGCTGACTACTTCGACGGCAACAGCAATCCCGCGAACGCGGCCGACGGCGACCCGCTGACTGGCTGGTCGATCAACGGCGGTCAGGGCAAGCCGCACGCGATCGTGTTCAACTTCGCCGAGCCGATCGCGACGCCGGGCCAGCTCGAACTGTCGATGCTCTTCGAGAAGTACTATGCGGCTGGGCTCGGCAAGTTCCGCGTCTCGGTGACGACGGATAACAAGAAGGCCGAGGCACGCGGCCTGCCAGCGGAGATCGAGACGTTAGTGCTCGGCGACGCGGCGCAGCTTGACGTTTCGCAGCGGCAAGTGCTTATGAAGCACTTCCTCTCGGTGGCACCCGAGTTGAAAGGCGCGCGCGACGAGATCAAGAAGTTGCGCGACAGTGAGCCGCGCTATCCCACGGCACTCGTTATGGTCGAACGGCCTGCGAGCGATCCGCGGCCGACGTTTATTCACAAGCGCGGCGAATTCACACAGCCGACCGAAAAAGTGAAGCCGGGCGTGCCCGCGTCGTTGCCACCATTGCCTGCGGCGGCCGCGGATCGACTTGTGTTTGCCCGCTGGCTGGTCTCGGGCAGCAATCCGCTCACTGCCCGAGTCACCGTCAATCGAGCCTGGGCCGCGTTCTTCGGTCGCGGCATCGTGCGGACGACCGAGGACTTTGGCTATCAAGGCGAGCCGCCGACCCATCCGGAATTGCTCGACTGGCTCGCGGTCGAGTTCGTCAAGAACGGCTGGTCGATGAAGAAGCTGCACAAGCTGATCGTCATGTCGGCGACCTATCAGCAAGCCTCGAAAGTGACGCCTGACCTTTTGGAGAAAGACCCGCGGAACGAACTGCTTTCGCGCGGCCCACGGTTCCGGCTCGAGGCCGAAGAGGTGCGCGACAGCGTCTTGAAGGCGAGTGGCTTACTTTCATCGAAGATCGGCGGGCCGAGCGTGTTTCCTCCGCAACCGGCCTCCGTGACGGCAGAGGGTGCCTACGGTTCGCTCAAATGGGAGCCGAGCCCCGGCGAGGATCGCTATCGACGCGGCCTGTACACGTTCACAAAGCGGACGGCCCCCTTCGCCATGACGACGACCTTTGATGGCCCGAGTGGCGAGGCCTGCGTCGCACGCCGCGAGTTATCGAATACGCCGATGCAAGCTCTGACTTTGCTTAACGACGCGGTGTTTGTGGAAGCGGCCCAGACACTCGGCCGCCAGATGGCGGCGGCCCCTGGAGCAACGGACGTCAAGGCACGTGAGCTGTTCCGCCGCTGCCTGATCCGGCTTGCGACGGACGATGAGCTAAAGCCGATAGTCGCCTTCTTCGAGGCGCAGCGCAAGCGCTTCGCCGACAAGGCGGCCGAGTTGGCGGAACTGTCCGGCGGAAGCGATGTGGTGCAGCCGTTGATTGACCGGGCGGCCTGGACGGCGGTGGCCCGGGCGATTTTGAATCTGGATGAGATGGTGACGAAGGAGTGACATCGTGACGAATGGAACAGGCAACGAGGCACCAATCGTTCGCCGCCACTTCCTCCGCGACTGCGGCGTGGGGCTCGGCAAGATTGCGCTGGGGTCATTGCTCGCAGGCGCTACGCCGCAAGCGGCGTGGGCGGCCAATCCGTTCGCGCCGAAGAAGCCGCACTTCGCGGGCAAGGCCAAGGCGGTCATTCACCTGTTCATGGCCGGAGCGCCGAGTCAGCTCGATTTGTTCGACTACAAACCGGCGCTCGTGAAGTATGCGGGCAAGACGATTCCGCCGGAGATTACTGGTGGGCAGCGCTTCGCCTTCATTCGTTCGGATGCCGCGGCGCTCGGGCCGCAGTTCAGGTTTCGGCGGGCTGGCCAATCGGGTGCGGAGATTGCCGACGTGTTGCCGCATCTGGCCCGCATCATCGACGATGTGTGCATGATCAAGTCGGTGCACACCGATCAGTTCAATCACGCGCCGGCACAGATTTTCTTCAACACCGGCTTTGGGCAACCGGGTCGCCCGAGCATGGGCTCGTGGGTGACCTATGGACTCGGCGCCGAGACCGCGGACTTGCCGGCCTTCGTCGTCATGTCGACGGGCACCGGCATCAGCGGCGGAGCGGCCAATTGGTCGAGCGGTTTTCTGCCGAGCGTTTACACCGGCGTCCGCTTTCGCAACACGGGCGATCCGATCTTGAACGTGTCGAGCCCCAAGGGCGTCGATCCGGCATTGCAAAAGGACACGCTCGGCCTCATCGAGCAGCTCAACAAGAAGCACCTCGACACCGTTGGCGATCCGGAAATTGTCACGCGGATCGCGTCTTACGAGATGGCCTCGCGACTGCAAACGAGCGCGCCGGAATTGACCGACCTGCGCAAGGAGAGTCAGAAGACGCTCGACCTCTATGGCGCTGACCCGGACAAGCCGTCGTTCGCTCGCGCGTGCTTGCTGGCTCGGCGGATGGTCGAACGCGGCGTGCGGTTCATCAACATTTACAACGAGGGCTGGGACGCGCATTCGGACGTCATCGGCAATCACAAAGGCAACTGTGAGAAGACCGATCGTGCCAGCGCCGCCCTCGTCGAAGATCTGAAACAACGCGGTTTGCTCGATTCAACGCTTGTGATCTGGGGCGGCGAGTTCGGTCGTACGCCGATGATCGAGCAGAATCCGGCCCTGGGCCGCAAGCTGGGCCGCGATCACCATCCGAACGGCTACACGATGTGGCTCGCCGGCGGCGGCATCAAAGCCGGCATTACGCATGGCGCCACCGATGAACTTGGCTACAACGTGACCGAGAAGCCGGTGCATATTCACGACTTGCAAGCGACAATTCTGCACTGTTTGGGCCTCGATCACGAGCGGCTCACGTTCCGCTACGCCGGCCGCGATTTCCGCTTGACCGACGTGCACGGCAAGGTTGTCCGCGATATTCTTGTCTGATTCACAGACGCCATCGACCAGTTCGGCTATGGCGGAATCGTGCCGCGCCGTAGACTGATGGCATAGCGCTGGCGAAATCCCACGTTGCACAACTCCCGCCGATTCATGGCGAAGGAGCCAAAGAGATGACTGAGCACCCCGATGGCGTCGCCGTCAACGGCTCGGCGACGTTGGCCGACCGCGTGAAGGAACTCGACCTGGCCGGCAAGCTGGATGTGCCCAAGCATTCGTCCGGCACAGCGTGGCTGCCGTGGCTCTTGTGTGGGCTGTTGGCGTTCGGCTGGGCGGGCTTCGCGATCATGAAGTATCGTCCGCCGCCGCCCAAGGCCGCCGATCCGTCGCCGGCGGCCAACACGGCCAAGGCCACCGTTGGCGCCGACGCTATTACGTTGGAGGTGAAGGGTTATCTCATCCCGACGCAATCGATCTCCATCAGCCCCATCGACGTCGCCGGCCGCGTGGTCAAGTTGAATATCGAAGAGGGCATGTCGTTCAAGAAGGGCGATGTGCTCGCGGAAATTGATTCGACCCCCTATGAGGCCCTCAAGGCTGAAGCAACGGCCAACGTGGCGGCTGCGAAAGCGCGCTTTGTCGAAACGGATTCGGGCAGTCGTCCAGAGGAAATCGCGCAGGCCAAGGCTGAACTCGATGAAGCCAAGGCGCTCCTCGAGCAGTTTCGCCGCGAGTGGCAACGCTTCGAAACACAAAAAACTCTTTCGATCACCACTCGCGAATACGAGCAGGCCGAGTCGTCTTATCGGTCGCAAGAAAAACGCGTCGAGTCGAAGAAGAAGGCGTTCGACTTGATCGAATTGGGTCCGCGTAAGGAACGTAAGGAAGCAGCCAAAGCGGAATACGACTCGGCTCTAGCTCGGCTGCGTCAGGCCGACTGGAAGATCGAGAACTGTACGATCAAGTCGCCGGTCACCGGCGTCATTCTGACCAAGAAAGCTGAAATCGGCAGTCTGCTTAATCCGGTCGTCGGCGGCGTCTCCACAAACCTCTGCGACATCGCCGACCTGCGCAAGCTCGAAGTTGATCTCGAAGTCAATGAGCGCGACATCGCCAAGGTCCGGCTCGACCAGGAGTGCCGCATCAAGACTGATGCTTATCCGGATCGGCCTTACGAGGGCTTCGTCGAGCGTGTGATGCCGATCGCGAACCGAGCGAAGAGCGTGGTTCCGGTGCGCATCAAGGTGATCCCACGGGAAGGCGAGAAGCAGGGCCAGTATTTGAAACCCGAAATGGGTGTGACGGTCACGTTCTTGAATCGGCAAGTCAACGACGATTACAAGAAGCAGATGCGCAAGCGGATGGAAGACGACGCGGACGCGCCCAAGTAGGACAGGTTTCCAACCTGTCCCGTTCGTTGAATAGGTAGGAGTCGCTGATGCCCGCGGCAGGTCAGCCGGTCGTCCGTGTTCGTGAGTTGTACAAATCGTTCGTGCGCGGCACCGAAGAGATTCGCGTCCTGCAGAAGCTCACGCTCGACGTGCCGGCCGGCGAGTTCCTCGCCCTCATGGGGCCGTCCGGCTCGGGAAAAACGACGCTTCTCAACCTGATCGCGGGCCTCGATTCGCCCACCGGTGGCGACATTTTTGTCGGCGACGAGCATGTGTCGGTCATGTCCGAAAGCGAACTGGCTCGCTGGCGGACGCGCAGCGTCGGCTTTGTGTTTCAGTTCTATAACCTGCTGCCGGTGCTCACGGCCTATGAGAATGTCGAGTTACCGTTGTTACTGCTTCCCTTGAGCAAGGAACAACGACGCCGACAGGTGTTGACCGCCCTCGATCTTGTCGGCTTGCGCGACCGCATGGACCATCGGCCCGCGATGCTCTCCGGCGGGCAGCAACAACGCGTCGGCATCGCGCGGGCAATGGTGACCGATCCGTCCCTCATCGTGGCCGACGAGCCGACCGGCGACCTCGACACGAAATCGGCGGATGAGGTTCTCAACATCATGCAGATTCTCTGCAAGCAACTGAACAAGACGGTCATCATGGTGACGCACGACCCGCATGCGGCTGAGCGTGCGGGGCGGGTGCTGCATCTGGAAAAGGGCCGGTTGGTGTTGGACGACACCAGGACGGCGGATTTGGGGAAACGGGCGAGCGGAGCGGCGTAAGCCGCCCGATGATGGAATAGAGCGAACGGCGAGCGGAGCGGCGTAAGCCGCCCGATGATGGAATAGAGCGAACGGCGAGCGGAGCGGCGTAAGCCGCCCGATGATGGAATAGAGCGAACGGCGAGCGGAGCGGCGTAAGCCGCCC
>DATANR010000449.1:0-29311 GCA_036266155.1 Gemmataceae bacterium
CTGATCAGGGAACCAAATCGCGATAGAAAGGACTTCATGGCGTGCTCTCGGTAAGTGAAAGTGGTGAGACACCTTCATCTTCCGAAGCACGCCTACTTCATCCATTGGGAAGCGGGCAAAGCCCGCCCTGAGGTCTCCGCCCTATTTCAATCCCCATGCAATCCCTCCTTCTCCTCGCGGCCCTCATCGCTGCTGAGCCCGATAAGCCCTTCGCGATTAGCGTCGTCGACAGCAAGACGAATCGTGGCGTGCCGCTCATCGAATTGAAGACCGTCAACGGTATCCGGCTCGTCGCCGACAGCAACGGCGTCGTTGCCTTCCACGAACCGGGCCTGATGAATGAGACCGTCTTCTTTCACATCGCCGGTCATGGCTATGAGTACCCGAAAGACGGCTTCGGCATCCGCGGCAAGCAGGTGAAGATTGAACCGGGCGGATCGTTCACGTTGAAGGTCGACCGCATCAATATCGCGGAACGGCTCTACCGCATCACCGGCGGCGGGCTCTACCGCGACAGCTTCCTGACCGGGATCAAGGCGCCGATCAAGGAGCCGTTGCTGAATGCTCAGGTGGTCGGGTCGGATAGCGTGATGAACGCGATCTATCGCGGCAAGCTCCATTGGTTCTGGGGCGACACGTTGCGACCAAGTTATCCGCTCGGCAACTTTCACGTGCCCGGCGCAACTTCTGCCTTGCCGGGTAAGGGCGGCCTCGATCCAGACGTAGGCATCGACCTCACTTACTTCGTCGACGACAAGGGCTTCGCCAAGAAGACCTGCGAGATGCCGGGCAAGGGCCCGACGTGGTTGACGAGCCTTGTCGTCCTTCCGGGCCCGGACGGCCGCGAGCGGATGTATGGGACCTTCGTGAAGGTCGAGCCGCCGCTCAAGCTCTATTCACGCGGGCTCGCGGTCTGGGACGACGACAAGCGGCAATTCGAAAAGATCCGCGACATCGACATGGCGGCCCCGATATTCCCAATGGGCCATGCGACCCGACACGGGGACCACGTCTACTTCGCGCATCCCTATCCGTTAACCCGCATGCCCGCGACCGGCGAGGCGTTTGCCGACCCGAATGCTTGGGAAACCTTCACGCCGCTCAAGGACGGCTCGGCGTCGGACCTCGATCGCGATGCCGACGGGAAGCTGCGCTATGCGTGGCGGAAGAAGACACCGGCCGTTGGACCAGCCGAGCAGGCAAAGCTTGTTTCCGCGGGCAAGATGAAGGCGGCCGAGAGCCCGATCAACCTGCGCGATCGCGATACCGGCAAGCCGGTGACGGCCCACGGCGGTTCCGTCGCCTGGAACGAATACCGCAAGCGCTGGACGCTCCTGTTCGTCGAACATAACGGCAAGCAATCGTTCCTCGGCGAGGTTTGGTATGCGGAGGCCGACGAGTTGACCGGCCCGTGGCGCTACGCAGTCAAGGTGGCGACGCACGACCGCATGAGCTTCTACAACCCGAAGCAGCATCCGGAGCTCGCGAAGGAAGGCGGCAGAGTCATCTACTTCGAGGGCACGTATACGCACGACTTTTCGAGCAATCCGGATGTGACGCCGCGCTACGAGTATAACCAGCTCATGTACCGGCTGGACCTCGGCGACACGCGAACTGCACTGCCGCGGCCGGTGCCGGGGACGGACTTCATGGCTCTGGATCGACAACTACCTGGATCGATCCCTCTCCCCGATCAACCACAGGTTTTCATGTTGCCCGACGACAAGACGGCCCCGGCAGCGACGGTGCCGCTGCACTCGTTCACCAACGGAGAAACGAAGCGCTATGGTGTTGCGGAAAGGATGGCCGGCTTTGAGCGCAGCAAGCAACCTGTGGGCCGACTGTGGCCGCTGATTCAAGACAACTCAAGGTAGCCTGCCAGGTTCCACGGCTGGCCAGCGATCTCCAACTTGGCGGCATTATCCATCAAAAAGTTCAATCCGAGGATGATGAATCGGTCGTTGTGGAAGGCGAGAGGCGTGCGGACAAACTTCGCGACCACGCGCAAGGGCAATGAAGTTGCTAGCCGGACGCGGTCAATGAGGCGGATGCTTGTCTCACCGAAATCGGAAGGAACGCCATTCCAAAGACTCAATTCCGGATGGCTCGTCCGGATCTGTTTCCAAGCAAACTCACGTCGGAGCGACCAACTCACGACAGAGACTGCAGCACCAGTATCAACAAAGCAATCGACTTGTGGTCGGAATGTGAATTGCGAATCGATCTCGACAAATGGACGACCGACCGAAACGCTCTGAGCGCCGCTACCCCGCAGGTTGCGAAGCCGGAAGTCCAGCGTAAAACGGGTAGTCTTTGTAGTATTCATCCGGGTGTACTACGGATCGAACGAGGATTGTGGACATATCACACTGGAGGATTCTCGCTGCTTCCGCGGCGACCGCTTCAGGGTCGTCGCCAGCCGAGATTACCCGCCCAGGCACGGCCACAACCCATTTACCCGCATACTGCCGGCTCAGATCATCGTCATGAGTCACCCAGTAGGCGCCGTTCGCAGTGTCCCAGTTCAATTCGGGTTGTCCGGTTTCAGTGCTCATGAAACACTCCCCTAGAGGCTGCTTCCATACTACCTCCGGTTTGCTAATTACACCAGCGATGCCAGCCAAGCTTTGAACGGAACGTCGGTTCGCGGCGTGACCGTTACCGTACAGCCAGCACCGCTCGTCGATAGCGCGTCAGCGGCGGCTTGCCATCGTCGGACACCGCCAGGACGACGTGGATCGTCTTTCCCTTCGCATCCGCGGGGACGACCACTGCCGCTTCCATCTTGTCGGCGGCTTCGACCTTCACGTCGCCCACGTAGTCGCCCGCTTCCTTGTACACAAACCAGTGATACGTGAGTTTGTCGCCATCCGGATCGCTCGAGTCGGCGGCCGAGAGGTGCGCTCGTTCACTCGGCTTCACATCGAGTCGAACTGCCTTGCCAGTTACATCCATGTTCAAGCCGGCCACTGGCGGATGGTTCGCCTCCTTCGGCGACTTCACGCACCAATCCATGCGGGCTTGAAACTCATTCTGAAAAGCCGGCCGCCAGCGATAGACGGTGGCCCGCTGATGGTTCTCTTTTCCGACCGTGTCGGGTGAATCCTCATAACGGCCGCCGGCCACATGCTTGAATCGCCCGCCCCAGCTTCCCCATTCTGGATGTGCTGTGTCGCCGAGACCGACCGGCAAAAAATACAGCCACGACGGCGTGTCGCCTTCCTTCAGTGTCCCGTGGGGATTCGGCGCCGTCCACGTGTTGGTCGGATAGAGCGCGCCGAGTGCGCCGTGATCTTTGCAAATGTGCCGATCGACCCACTCGCGGCTCGTCAGCGATTGGTCGCCGCCGAGGTACATGCCGCGATAACCACCCTCGCGGCGATCCTTGCCCTCGGGCGACTTGCTCAAAATGAAGAACAGATTGGGGTACTCTTTGTTGATCCACGGTCCCGTGTTGTCCTGGTGTCCGATGGAATACACGCGCAGCTTGGCAACAAAGCGATCGAGTTCCTCCTGCGTGCGATCGTGACGAACGCGCCAAAGGGCCTGGGCCAGTTCGGTTGATCCGCCCCAGATAACCACGTTCAACGGCCGCTCGTCAGCTCGATCGACGGCCGAGATGATCCACTTCGAACCCTCCGTGTCCTTGTCCTCACCCAAACTACCCGTGCCGCGGACGGGGTTGCCCGACTTGATGCGGTCTAGGAGAACCTTGCTCTCGGGAAAATCCGGATGATGTTTGCGGAGGTTCGGCTGAACCTTGCCGTACGCTTCGACAATCTCGCGGATCAACTCCGGCTTCACGGTCTCCTTTTTCAATTCCCCCTCGATGCCGGCCGCGGATGCGATCAGGCCCTCGATCTCGAATTCATTCGCGTGCACCATGAGCCGAATCATTGACTGCTGATCGTCCGGGTCGCCGCCGATGTCGGTCAGGACGAGCAAGCGCGGCTTGTCGCCCGCAATTGCCGGAAGGCTGGCGATCAGCAGCACGATCAGAGCACGGATGTTCAAGATGCTCACCACTTCTTCCACCACGATTTCTTCGGCTTGTAAGCGGCATCGAAAACGTCCGGCGACACGGGCGTCTTGTCCGTCCATTCGCCGGCGCGTGCGAGCTTGCGCAGCTTGATGAAATCCTCGCGAATCTCGTCGATCAACTCGTCGTGCCCCGAGTTCTCGATCGCCAGCTTGGCGAAGCCGTACGATCCGGATGCATCGATGCCGACGATCAGATCGAGCACACTGCCGGCGGTTGCGGCAATCAGGGCGGCCCGTTGCGGGAAGTTGGGTGCCGGGCCGCCCGACTGTTCGGTCAACGCGGCTTCGGCGACTTGCGCGGCATGCGCGGCGGCGGTACGCAGGTTGCCGACCGTCTTTCCCTCGGATGCGCACAGTTCACCCAAGACGACAGCCTGCTCCACGGCTTCATGATGCTCGTGCGGGGCTTCGGGCCAAGCTTCTTCCCAAAGGGGCAACACTTGCCGAGCGACGCGGGCATGAAACGCCACACGCGCCCAATAGGGCAAATCAGCGGCGTGCTGCGCTGGATCGAGTTGGGCCTTCTGCTTCAGGCGGGTAGACGAAAGACCCTCGGTGGTGGGTCGCTGCCCTTGTTGTTCGACGCCAGCAAACCGGTCGGCATGGACGCGAATGTACTTGGCCAGCGCGGCCGTCAGAGCGTCGCGCGTGTTGATGAAGTCGCGGTTCAAGGCGCCATTGACTGCATGATTCGCCTTCCCGAACAATTGCACGCGCTCGCGCGGATCCTCCGGAGCGATGCGCTCCGGGAACGCGTCGAACACCTTGCGCAGGGCCGTCGCCGCCGACGGACAGTCGATGGCCTCATAGGCCGCTTGCGTATGACGATAATCGTGGTCGACGAGCATTCGGTTGGCAAAGAAACCGTTGAACCCGCGGCTGGTAATCACGGAGTTGGTCAGCCAGATCAACAGAACGGTGCGATGCTCGACCGGTATCGATGGCGGATTGAATGCTTCGCCATGATGCTCGATCAGCAGCGTGAACAGTCCATTGCACAGGTCGAAGTCGTCCTTGGCCAGGATGGCGGAGAGGCCTTCGGGCATGACGGGCGCCCAGGAGAGATAGGCGAATCGTCCAACATCATGACGAATTCGTGCACCGGACGCAAGCAGTCTATCGTTTTAAGTCGGGCAATTTCGCCGGTGGGACGACACCGCGAAGCAGTTACTCATTTGCTTTTAATTTGATCGCGATCGTGTAGCACTACTCCTACACCTCCGCCAACTCGCCCCGGACCTTCCAATCCGCCGGCAGAAAATCGCGGACGTGATCCAACAACTCGAGCGCCGCCAATTCCTCCTCGACGCGGCCCGGTGACGGGTCGTCCAATCCTAGTCGAATCTCTTCCACCAGCAACTCGGCGAACTTGAGGCGGGCACGTCGCAGCATCTGCCGGCAGGCATCGGGGCGGATCGGTGTGCCGAGTTTGCTCGATAGCTTTTCGGCAAGTTGGTCCGACGTGTCGTCCGGGAATTCGGTGCGTAGCCGAAGTAACGTGTGGGCTGGATTCTTCGGGTTCGCTTTCTGAACGTCTTTCAAAGCCCCCCAGACGTGGTCGAGCACGGTCTTTTGCCACGATGCGAGCCACGGATCCCCCGGCGCTTCGGCGCCGGCGATGAGGCCGAGATCGGCTTCGACTGGCTTGCGGCGCGACTGCTTCTCCCAGAAATTGCGGACCATGTTGCGGGCCGCCGTCTTGAGCAAATCCCGGAAGCGGCCACGCGTCGGGTCGGCGCCGGCGAAGTCGCCCTTCAACAGGCGCACAACAATTTCCTGTGCCAACTCGTCGGCATCTTCGCGATTCTTGAGCAACCCGCCGACATAAGCGCGCACGGACTTGGCATAGCGAAGTACGAGTGCTGCTCGGGCGGCCTGGGCGTTGCGGTCGGTTGTGTGCGCCAGCCGCAGCAGGCTCCATCGCGTGGAGATCGCATCCAGTCGGCCCGGCGTGTCGGGGTTCATGGCTTCTTCGTCTCCGCCGGACCAGCTTTGAGTTCGTCCGCCTTTTTCTGCGACTTTTCAAGGAGATCCTTGGCCACTTTCAATAATCGGCCCTGCGATGGCGTCAATGGGCCGACTTTGGTGACCTCGTCGAACTTCGCAATCGCCACGCCCGCGTAGCGTATCGTCGTCAGATAATCGGCAAGTTTCGCTTCCTTGGAACCGCGGGCGCCGTCGTGAAAACTCACTGCGAGAAACAGGTTTAGCTCGGCGCTCATCCCAATATCTTTGTCGGCATCAGCGCTGTCCAGCGCTTCGATAAAACACTTGCGCTGGCCGTCGAGTTTGCCGATCGCGCCGTACGCCCAGCCTAGGCTGGTCAAAGCCACTTCTACACTCTTTCTTTTCGGCTGATTGGTCGGGTCATCCCGCGCCTGGTCGCGTGCGAGTGCGACACACTCTTCCAGCAAGGGGACCGCCTCTTTCGGTTTACCGCTCAGGGTCAGACCGCGCCCCCATTTTTCAAGGGCAATGTACAAGTCACGCCGGATTGACCGCCCATCCGGGTCTGCTTTCACAAGACCGCGCAGGATTTTTGTCGCGGTTTCATAGGCTTGATTCGCCTTGGGATAGTCCCGTTCATCCGCGACCAAGTCACCGTAGGCATCGAAGTTCACCGCCAATTCGTGTTGGAAGCGCACGTCGTCCCGGCTGAAGTCAGCGAGGCGGACTGACAAGCGCAGCGCCTCGTCAAAGTGCGTCTTGGCACTGGGGAAGTCGCCGCTAATCGCCTCTTGTTCGGCCACATGTCCAAGGACCTGAGCAAGGTTCCACGCCGCGAGCCAATCGCCGGGTCGTTCCTGAGCCGCTTGGCGCAGAATGGGCAACAACGAATTGAGGTCGGCCAAACCGCCGGCTCGGTCGCCGTCGGCAATGCGGAGGTCAGCCAGCCCATAGCGGGCGTCTTGCTCTATTTGCCAACGACTCCTGCCGGTACCAACACTCATTGGCAAGTCGCGCACGAGTTCGAGCGCTTCGGTGTAATTGGCACGTGCGGACGGCCGATCACCTGTCGCCGCGAACACCTCGGCGAACATGCCGACGCATCGAGCGAGATCGAGCGTCGCGTTTACGTCGTCTGGATGAGTCGCTTGGTAGCTGCGGCGCAAAGTCACCGCCTTCTGAAACGTTGCTTTCGCGCCGGCCGTATCGCCGAGGTTGACCTGTCCCGGAAACCCCTGAACGCGCGCCAATTGTTCATAGGCACTGGCCACTTCAGGAACCGTGACGTCACCCGCGACCTGTTCGTGACCCTCCATTTGCGACGCGAGTCCGTCGAGATACGGAAGCAATTCGTCGACGAGGGCCTTCTGTGTGGTCGTGCTTCCCTTCAGGCGTGAGAGATTATTCATGTGCTCGACAAGCAAGTAACGCGCAAGCTGATGGCTGCCGCGGAACATTTGCTCGGAGCGATCGAGTTCGTTCGCGAGGCGATCGTTCGAACGATGTAACCTGGCGTTGTAGATGATGCCGCCGACGATCATGACCGTCAGCGACAGTGCCGACACCACGAGCAATGCCGCCATCGTCGGGCGACGCTTCGCCCACTTGAGGCCCTTCTCCCAGAAGCGCGTTGGTCGTGCGATAATGGGCCGGCCTTCGAGGAAGCGATGCAGATCATTAGCGAGGTCGGCGGCCGAGGCATAACGCTTGCGCGGCAACTTCTCCAGGCACTTCAGACAGATTGTCTCGATGTCTCGGGGCAACCGTGGCTGGAGTTGCCGCGGTGAAATCGGGTCCATCGACAGGACCATCATCAGCGTGTTGATGGGGTCCGGCGACTGAAACGGCGGCCGGCCCGTCAATGCTTCGTAGAGTATGGCGCCGAGCGCATAGACATCGACGCCGGGCCCGAGCTTCGACACGACGCCCGACGCTTGCTCCGGCGCCATGTATGCCGGCGTGCCGAGGATATCGCCCGTGCGCGTCAAGCCGGCGCTCGCGTCCATGCGCTTGGCGAGCCCGAAGTCGGCGACGAGAGGACGGAACGCGGAGTGTGAGGTGCGGAGCGCGGTATGAAGTGTTTCCGACACGACCGTGTTCTCGGACTTCGACTCGGCATTGGCCAGCAAGATATTCCCGGGCTTCAGATCTCGGTGCAAAATGCCATGCTCGTGGCAGTGCTGAAT
The DNA here is from genome assembly GCA_036266155.1 of Gemmataceae bacterium. Classification (GTDB taxonomy): domain Bacteria; phylum Planctomycetota; class Planctomycetia; order Gemmatales; family Gemmataceae; genus SIAJ01. The sequence goes on from DATANR010000449.1 coordinate 8,175, forward strand.
CGCGCGCGCGACGGGCTCCAAAAGCGCGGCTGCTTCACGAGGCGGGATCGGCTTGCCGTCGAGCGCGCGCGACAGCGTGCCACCAGCGACGTACTCCATGACGAAATACGGGCGGCCGTCGACTTCACCTGCATGGTGGACAGGCAGCACATTCGGATGGCGAATTGCAGCGACGGCTGTGATTTCCGATCGGAATCGCTCGATGATGTCGGCGTCGGCTCCCGGAAAGAGCGTCTTGATCGCCACTTCACGGCCAAGACGCGCATCCTTCGCAAGATAGACGCAGCCCATGCCGCCGCGACCAAGCAGGCGCACGATCTCGTAATCAGGGACACGCGGGAAGGCGTCGCCCGACGGCGCAAGAGTACCGTTCGTCTGCGAAATGGTCGTGGACATGAACTCGTCGACTAATGTAGGAATCGACCGCGATTATACCGTCAAACTTCAAACCCCAACAACCGCAGCAACACCAGCCCGTTCCCACGTGGCACAACGCCTGGTCGCAAACGATAGTCGAAGCTAACGCGGCCGTCGGAAATCTGATCCTCGAAATGCACGTTCTCCGCTCGTTTGCCGAGTCGATCGACGATCTCAGCGAGCGCCAGGTCGTGTGTGGAAACCATGCCGATCGCAGTGTTCTTTAGCAAAGCCATGATCACAACTTCAGCCCCAACGCGGCGATCATGTGAGTTCGTGCCGCGCAGGATTTCGTCGAGCAGAAACAGAATCGGCCGCAGGCCCTGCGTGAGATCGCGAATCTCGCGGAGCCGTTTCAACTCGGCGGCGAACGCGGAGAGACCGTCTTGCAGTGAATCGCCTTGCCGCATGGCCGTCGCCACTTGCACCGGCGACACGCGGAGCCGAGTGGCACAGACAGGAGAACCCGCGAGCGCCAATACCACGTTCACGCCGACGGCGCGCATCAATGTGCTCTTTCCCGACATGTTCGAGCCGCTGACAAGCATGAGCGCCGGTTCGCTGCCGAGACGGACGTCATTGGGCACGCGGCGGTTCGCCGGCAGCAACGGGTGGCCGATCCCATCGGCATCGATGAGCGGTCCGTCCAGCGCAATTTCAGCGAGCGGGAAAGTCGGATGCTGGTAGCCAAACGCGGCGAACGACACGATCGCTTCGAACTTGCCGACAGCTTCGAGCCAATCGCGAACCCGACGACCATCGCGGAGTCGCCAGCGTTCGATTGCATAAACGAGATGGGCCGGCACCATGAGGACGACGGCAAACGGCAGTGTAAATTGGTTGCGCACAGCCGTGTCCCACGCATCGAGCAAGCTGGCGAGCCGGGCCACGCGGCGTGACGGCGGTTCGCCGTCGGCACTCAGTGAACTGGAAATTGATTGCAAATACGCACTTCGGAATCCTTGGCTTTCGAGCAGGCGCAGTACCGGCAGAAACGCTTCCAACTCTGCGAGCACTGCGCGCGAATCCCGCATCAATACCTGGATGCGGCTCCACATTCGGCCGACAACGAGGGCTTCCAACATCACAACCAGCAAGAGCGGCGTCGGCCCGGTTTCGAAGGCAGCCCAAAGGACTGCCGCCACGATGCCGAGAACGCTCAACACAACCGCGATGACTGGCCCGGCGCTGCCCTTGAATACGGGGGCGCCTGCTGGCCAGGTGAGCAAGTGCCGCGTCTTCAGTTCCGACTTTTCGGGGTCGCCCAGCGTGCCCTGTGCTTCACGCAGATCGACATTCGGCCGCAACTCGGCGACGGCCGCCTGCCGCGCTTGCACGGAGTCCGGATCGGCGGCGTGGAGCAGCGAGTCGGCAAGCGCATCTTGTCCAGCGGGCGTATGCGCGTCGCACAAGTACTGAAAGAGCGACCCTCGGCCAAACAGATCGAGATCGCTCGAATAGGGGTGAGTCGAATCGGCGTAGCGCTCACCCGTCGGTCCGTGGCCGGTCCAGTGATCTTCCAGGCGATCGAGGGCGCGTTGAAAGTAGCGGGCGGCCAGTTGACGTTGCCGCAACGACCGCGCGGTTCGCCGTTGCCAAGCCGCGGCGACGATGAAGGCGACGACCGGCGGCGTGACATAGAAGAGGAAGAGCCACTCGGACGGTCGAACGAGGAAAACGGTAGCCACAATCATCAGGAAGGCGGCGATTCGGCAGCGGCCAGCCAGGCGTTCGCGATCTTCCAGTCGACGTGCCATCGCCGAATGCGTTGCCAGCCGACGGGAATACTCCGCGGCCGGGACGGTAGTGGCGGTCGAATCCGTCCCCAACGTGAACTCCCCAAGAGCCTTGTGCCAAACGTCTTACGAGAAATGTCGACGGCGAGCGAGGTCGCCGTCGACCTGACGTATGATAACGTCATGCAGTTGTTGTTGCCGATTTGCATGATCATCGCGTGCCTGCCGATCGCGTGGCCGGGCCCTCCGTTGGGCCTTGGGCCGACCGGCAGCGCCGTCATGACGGCCGTCGTCGTTGTCGCGCTCCTGTTCGTCGCGCGAACAATCGCACGGTCGACGGTGGTACGCAGTGCCCTTGAGCCGGAAAACCATGCCGCGACTGCCCGAAGCTACGGTCGTCGCCGCTACGCGTTCGTGTTCCTCAACCTCGGCGCGATGTGGTTCGTCCTCCTGGCGTGTGGCTGGGGCTGGGCGGTCCGCGAGTCGCTGTCATTTCACCAGTACGTGCAATTCGAAGATGAACCCGTCGACCACCCTTTTCTGTTGCCGGGTGCGGAGTTCGTCGTGCTGGCCCCTTACTTGATCACAATGATCGGTTCGTGGGCCATCTTCTTCGACGCTGAGCGCGTGCTGCAAGTGACCGGCTCGGGAACCAACACGGATCGCCGCGAGTTCTGGACGCGCCGCGGCTACGTCGGCTTCCTTCTGCGTCAGAATCTGCTCGTGCTCTTCTTGCCGGTCTTGTTGACCATTATTCAGCTCAGCGTCTTACGTGTATTCCCCGATCTCTTGACCAACGTCTGGGCCAAGGCTGGTGGCTTCGCGGCGGGGTTCGCGTTCATTCTCCTCGTCCCGACTCTCGTTCCGTTCTTGCTGGGACTTCAACCAATGCCGGCCGGCGCGCTTCGCAATCGCCTGGAAGCGGCAGCCAAGCGGATCGGCGTCCGCTATCGCGATCTGTACGTCTGGGACACGCGCGGCCACATTGCGACGGCCATGGTGACGGGGCTGATTCCGCGCTTGCGGCCGATCGTCTTCACCGATCTGTTGATCCGCAAACTGAAAGACGATGAGATCGAAGCCGTCTTCGGCCACGAGGTCGGCCACGTACGCCACGGGCATCTGCTGTATTACCTGGTGTTCCTGTTGCTTTCGTTCCTGACGCTCGGCGCCGCCTATCGCGCCGTGGAGCTGTCCGGCGGCATCTCGTGGCTGAGCGAAGGGACGGCCTTGGTGCTGTCGGTACTGGTCGCGGGTTGCTATTTGTTCGTGTTCTTCGGCTTCATCTCCCGGCGCTGCGAACGGCAGGCCGACGTGTTCGGCTGCAAGACCGTCTCGTGCGTGGACCCGGCCTGCGCGAATCACGAACCGACGACGGCGTTTGTTCACCGCAGCCGTAGCTTGTGCCGAACCGGCATCGACACTTTCGTGCGGGCGTTGGCGACGGTGGAAGAAGTCAACGGGTCGGGCGACAAGGACTCCAGCGACCGCGGCACGTCGAGTCGGGCCGCCGGATTGGTTCGCTTCGTCGGCGTCTGGCTCAGCACCTGGCAACACGGAACAATCGCGAAGCGGATCGAGTTCTTGAAGACACTTGACGAAAGGACCGAACGACGATTCCAGCTACGGGTGACGATGGTTCGCTGGGCCGCCGTGATTCTGCTGCTCGCAGGAATCGTGGCGGTTTCACTCTGGAGCGGTTGGCAAACGGTGATCGAAGGCGCGTGAACTTCGGCTCGTTGAACATGGTCGATCAATTAAGCGAAGTTTCTCAAAGAGGTTTGTAATGCCCGGTCGGGTGGTGTTGGCAATGTCCGGCGGCGTCGATAGCTCGGCGTCGGCCGTGCTCTTGAAGGAACAGGGCTACGACGTCGTCGGCCTGTTCATGCGGACCGGCGCGCACTCGGACGAGCCCGACTCCCGTCGCGACAACAAGAAGGGCTGCTGCTCGGCCATCGACGCCGGCGACGCACGTCGTGTGGCCGACCGGCTCGACATTCCGTTCTATGCGCTCGATTTCGAACGCGAGTTCGACCAGATCATCGACTACTTCGCCGACGAGTATCTCGCGGGCCGCACGCCGAATCCATGCGTGGTCTGCAACACCTGGTTGAAGTTCGGCCGCCTGTGGGAATTCGCCCAGGGGATCGACGCCGACTTCATCGCGACCGGCCACTACGCCCGTGTCGAACGCGGACCCGCCGGCCCGGAACTCCATCGCGGCGCCGACCCGGACAAGGACCAGTCGTATGTCCTCTGGGGCATCAGCCGCGCGATCCTCGATCGATTGATTTTTCCGGTCGGCAATTATCGCAAGGAAGAGATTCGTTCGCTTGCCCGCCAAGCTGGCCTGAACGAAGTAGCTGGCAAGCCCGATAGCGTCGAGATCTGCTTCGTTCCCGACGGCGACCACGCGAAGTTGATCCGCAAGCGCCGGCCCGAGCTAGCGACGGCGGGCGTTGTTGTCGATTCGGACGGCGCCATCCTCGGCGAGCACGACGGCTACGAACGCTTCACGATCGGCCAGCGCAAGGGCCTCGGCATCGCGACCGACCGCAAGCGCTTCGTGCTCGACATCGTGCCTGAAACGCGGACGGTTGTTCTCGGCGATCGCGAGGATTTGCTTGCTAGCGGCCTCACGGCTTCGCGCGTCAATTGGTTGATTGAAACGCCGACGGACCCGCTACGCTGCGTCGCCAAGATTCGCTACCGCAATGCCGGCACGGCTGCCGCTGTGCGAACGACGCCAGACGGCGGCGCCCAGGTTACGTTCGACGAAGCACAATCGGCCGTGACGCCGGGGCAGTCCGTGGTTTTCTACGAAGGAACGCGCGTGCTCGGCGGCGGATGGATTGAGACGGCGGAACGGGCGAGCGGAGCACCGTAAGGTGCCCGATGTTGTCATCATCGGGCACCTTACGGTGCTCCGCTCGCCGCTACCCCTCCAGCGACTTGGCGATCACTTCCGGCGGACAGCCCGCTTCGATGAACGCTTGCAACATCACCTGAGCGGCGACCGCATCTCGCCGTGCTTTCCGCTTCTTGTGGGTGAGCCCCGCGGCCCACAATGCCGACTCGGCGAACGCCGTCGAGAACCGCTCGTCGGCGAAGATAACGGTAAGGCCCGTCACTTCGCCGAGCCATTTGCCGAAGGCGCGAGATTCATCCGCCTTGACGCCTTCGCGGCCATTCGTGTGCAGTGGCAATCCGACGACCAGCCCGCCGATCTGCTCGCGTTCAACGAGCGACTTGAAGTAGGCCGCATCCTTCTCGACGCCCTGGCGCTGGCGGATTTCCAGCGGCGACGCGATGATCCGGTCCGCGTCCGTGATGGCGAGGCCGATGCGGACGGTGCCAAAGTCGACGCCCAGCAATCGTGTGCGTGGCCTCAAAGGTACTTCTCCAGCCCTGGCGTCTTTAAACGATCGACGACTTCTTTCACAGTCCCCTCGTCGCGGCGATCGGCGATGAGCAAGGCGTCGCCGTCCTGAATGATGAGCAGGTTGTTCACGCCGATGGTAGCGACGATCTTTCCGGGATCGGCCACGATCACGCAGCCGCTCGTCTTGATGCCGACATGGAGGGCCTGGATTGTGTTCCCGTTCGCGTCCTGCGGATTGCGCCTTTCGAGCGCGAGCCAACTGCCAACGTCGTCCCATTGATACGGGGCCTGCACCACGAGCACGCGGCTGGCCTTTTCCATGACGGCGAAGTCGATGCTGATTTTCTCCGCCTTGGCATATTCTTCGCGGAAGATCGTGTCTCGCTCCGGCTTATTCCAGGCATCAGCGATACGTCGGACGGCCGCGTGGATGCCGGGCTTGAGCCGTTCGAGTTCGGCAAGGATCGTCTTCACCTTCCAAACGAAGATGCCGCTGTTCCAGTCGTATTCGCCACTCGCAACGTATTGCTCGGCGACGTCGCGGCTCGGCTTCTCACGGAAGCCCTTCACTTGAAACGCCTTCACACCCTGTCGCTGGGCGACGTGCTCGCCGCGCTGGATGTAGCCGTAACCTGTGGCCGGCTCGGTGGGGCGGATACCGAAGGTGATGAGCGCATCGGGAAATTCGTCCGCGAGTTCGCCAGCAGCGTGAACGGCCCGGCGAAACTCCTGGGCCGGCTCGATTGCGTGATCGGCCGGCATCACAATCATCGTCGCATCGGAATCGTGCCGGGCGATGAGCGCGGCCCCGAGACCAATGCACGGCGCCGTGTCGCGGCCCATTGGCTCGCCGACGATCTGCGCGGCCGGCACGTTGGGTAATTGCTGCAAGGCCTCGTCGCGATGTGCGGCCGACGTGACGACCCAACAGCGCTCGGGCGGCACCTGCGCCTCGATGCGGTCGAGCGTCCCTTGTAGAAGCGTGCGCTCGCCGTCGAACGTGAGGAACTGCTTGGGCCGAGCCGCCCGGCTGCGGGGCCAGAAACGCGTGCCACCACCACCGGCCATGATCATTGCGTGGAGCATGTATTACTCAAAATACGTGGGCCCATTGATTGTGCGGCCAGGATCGACGCGCGTCTTGAACTGATCCACATCGAGCGCGAAGCGCGGCGACACTTCCAACGGCACCCCTACGTTTCCCCGCGTATCGCGTCGCACCTTGACCCCGGCCGCTGCCAACCACCGGCCGGCCTGATTGCTGATCGCCTGCTTCGCCGTTGTCGGCGAGTCGGCGCCGTCCGCGTTCTTCACGGGGGCAAACTCGTCTTCCCGCGGCGATTCCATGACTAGCCAGCGCTCCGCCATCGGCAACGCGTCGAACACGAACATCTCGAACTTGAGCGCGTTCTCCTTGGCCGGCGTCACCGGCTTCCCCGCATCATCAATGTGCGGCACCTTCTTCTTGGCAATGTGGAACGGCAGGCGCGTCGCGCCCTGCGTGATTCGCCTCAAGAATGCCAGATCAAACAGATGGATCGCCGGGCTGCCGGCCCGATAGATGAGCTGGCCGTCCTTGTCGCTCAAGTGAGCTAGTTCGTCCGGCAAGTCGGAATATTCAACGATTCCGCAGCGGCCGTCGACGAGCGCCAGGACGCCCATCTTCTCCCTGGCGTGTACCTTGGCAATGGCCTTGGACGATGCTTCCGCTTGACGAACGATGTGTTTCCCGAGGAATGCCGGGTCACCAATCTTGACGAGAGGATTATCCACCTGGAAGTAGAAGACGTGCTTGACACCGCGCGCGGCCACGGCGTCGAGCACACCCGATTCGGACAAGGCGGTCAGCGTACCGCCATGTCCATTGGGGCTGGTGAACAGGACCCCCGGTGCCTCAAGCAGAAGTCGGCCCGTCGCAATATCGACGGCCGGCATCGTGCCTTGCTGAAAGAAATAGACGTTGTCGCGACCGAGGTCGAAGTAGTTTTGCTCGGCGAAATACGCCGTCGTGTCCGCATGAGTCGCGGTTGAGGTCATGACGAGAAACGGGACCGGTTTGCCATAACGACGCGCAAGAGCAAACACTTTGTCCGCATGAATCTGAAAGAGCGTCTTGTTCGACACCGGCCCAATCGGAAACATGCCCTTCGGCTTGTCGAACCCAAGCCGCGTGCCCTGGCCGCCGGCGACGAGCAAGACGGCCAGTTCGCCGCGAGCCAGCGCTTCATGACCCAGGCGAACCGTGTCGGCATCAATCGTGGCCGACGACTCGGTGGGAATCGGCTTCAAGCGCTCGGCGGTCGGAGCTTCTGCGGACTGTGTCCGCTTTGCATACAACTCAGCGATCTCATCCAGGTCGATCCCGGCGAGCTGGTTGACAAGTGCCGAGCGCTCTTGTGCATTGAGACGCTCCCAACTGAGCAGGACATGTTCCTGACTATGGTGGCGAAGCCGATGCATCAGCTCGGGTGGGACGTCGTGCATGGTGCTCCTCTCGTTGGCGTCTATCCATCCTAGAACCGGAGCCGCAGCCCGTCATAGGCCATCTCGACTCCGCCGGGCAGCGACGCGGGCAGAATCTCGTAGTCGAGTTCATGCGACATGTGCGTCAGAAACGCGCGTTCCGGGTTGAGTCGCTCGATCACTTCGAGCGCTTCGTTCAGCCCAAGGTGTGCCGGGTGCCTCTTGTAGCGCAGGCAGTCAATCACCAGATAGCGAACGCCCTCCAACAGCCGCCAACTCGACTCCGGGATCTCGCTCACGTCCGTGCAATAGGCGAGATCGCCGAAGCGATAGCCGAAAACGTTGAACACGCTGTGATGCAGCGGGATCGGCGTGACGGCTTGCCCGAGCACCTCGAACGGCTCGGCGTCGATGCGATGGAAATACAGCTTGGGCACGAAGCCGATCGGCGCCGCCTCGTCGGTGAACGCATACGAGAACGTCTGCCGGACAACCTTCTCGACTTCCTCGGTGCAATAGAGCGGGACCGGGCCGTTGAGATACTTGGCGACAACACGCAGATCGTCGAGCCCATACAGATGATCGACGTGAAAATGCGTGTACAAGACCGCATGCACGAGGCCGACACGCTCGCGAACGAGCTGAAGGCGCAATTCCGGACCGGTGTCAATGAGGATGTTGCCCGCTGGAGCCTGAATCAACGCCGACGAGCGATAGCGATGGTTCTTGGGATTGGTCGACCGACACACGGGACAGTCGCAACCGATCATCGGCACGCCGACGGAGGTGCCGGTTCCCAGGAATACGAACGTCCGATCGCTCAGCATTTGAAAGGGTATGGGGTATTGGGTATTGGGTATGGAAAGCGCAGAGTCGCGGGTATGCCGATGTATCGGCGACATACCCTACACCCTATACCCCATACCCCGCCGAAGGCGCCGGGAATTGCTGGCCCAATGCAAGCACTTCGCCGCGGATGCGCTTCGCGGTGGCTGCATCGTCGGGCTTGGCCAGTACTTCCGTGATCCATTTCGCGATCGTCCGCATCTCCGTGTCCTTCATGCCGCGGGTCGTGAGGGCCGGCGTGCCGATGCGGATGCCGGACGGGTCCATCGGCTGGCGGGTGTCGTACGGGATCATGTTCTTGTTCACGGTGATCCCGGCCGCGTCGAGAGCGTGCTCCGCCGTCTTGCCCGGCACGCCCTTCGACCAGACGTCGACGAGCATCAAATGTGTGTCCGTCCCGCCAGAGATGATGCGGAAGCCGGCTCGCATTAGTTCTTCGGCCAGCGTCTTCGCGTTCGACAGCACCTGGCCGATGTGGTCGCGGAAGGCGGGTTGCAAGGCCTCGTGAAAGGCCACCGCCTTGGCCGCGATCACGTGCATGAGCGGCCCGCCCTGAAGGCCCGGGAACACGGCCGAGTTGATCTTCTGGCCCCACGCTTCCTTGCACAGGATCGCGCCGCCGCGTGGGCCGCGCAGCGTCTTGTGCGTGGTGGTCGTGACGAAGTCGGCGTGCGGCACCGGGTCCGCATGACGCTTGGCCGCGACGAGCCCGGCGATGTGGGCCATGTCCACCATGAAGAGCGCGCCGACTTCTTTTGCGATCTCGCCGAACTTCGCGAAGTCGATCTCACGCGGATATGCGCTCGCGCCGGCCAAAATCAACTTGGGCTTGTTCTCGCGGGCCAGCCGGGCGACGGCGCTGTAGTCGATCCGATGAGTGTCCGGCGTCACGCCGTACCCGACGGGCTTGAAGTATTTGCCCGAGATGCTGATCTTCATGCCGTGTGTCAGATGCCCGCCGTGCGCGAGGTCGAGGCCGAGGAAGGTGTCGCCGGGCTGAAGGGCCGCGAAAAAGACGGCCGTGTTCGCCTGAGCGCCCGAGTGCGATTGCACGTTGGCCCGCTCGGCCCCGAACAACTTCAGCAGGCGCTCAATGGCCAGCCGCTCGACGGTGTCGACATGCTCGCAGCCGCCGTAATAGCGTCGACCCGGATAGCCCTCGGCATACTTGTTCGTGAGCACCGAGCCTTGAGCCGCCATCACCGCCGGGCTCGTGTAGTTCTCGGACGCGATCATCTCCAGCCCTTGCTGCTGGCGATCGCGCTCGGCCTGGATGGCCTGCCAAATCTCCGGGTCGGTCTTCTGCAACGGGTCCATCGGGTATCCGCTAGTTCAAGAAACTCGGTGATGAGAGTCAGCTATTCTAGTTATCGTGAACGGCGTGGAAAATGGATTACATACACACACCACCACCACCCTTGAGTTTCACCGATTTTTGTCGCAACGAAATGAAATAAAGACGCCCGTCGTGGCCTCGTCGCAATTGAATTCCGCCGAGTCACTTACGGCACCAAACGTCGGCTGCTACCAACGGTCCATCGAAGCCATCACCATCCTGGTCTTGCTTCGACGATTTATCCCAGAAACGAAAGCCCGCCGCGCTTCGAACGGATGGGCTCCGGAAATCCTCTGAACGGGCCGGTACAATTCCCTCATGTCCGCGAACCCATTCCGGCATCTCCCGGCTGTCAATTCCGTGCTCGAAGAGCGCTCAATCGTCGCTTTGGAGGTCACGCACGGGCGCGATGCGGTGCTCGCAGCAGTCCGGCGAGAACTCGATGCGCTCCGCGAGCGGCTCAAGAATGGCGAAACGCTTGACGGCGAGATCGCCATTCCGGCTGTTGCCGCGCGCGTTGCGGCGCGCGTGAACGCCGCCGCGATCCCGATGCTCCGCTCCGTCATTAACGCCACCGGCATCGTCCTGCACACCAACCTCGGCCGTTCGCCGCTTGCGGCCGTAGCGGCTGAAGCGGCCTTCAACGCGGCACGCGGTTACCTGAACCTCGAACTCGATCTCGCCACCGGCAAGCGATCGAGTCGGCAGAACCCGATCCGCGACGCGATCGTTCCGCTGCTCGGCTGCGAGTCGGCGACGGCCGTCAATAACTGTGCCGCGGCCACGGTGATCGTGCTTCGCGCCCTCGCCGCGGGCAAAGAAGTGATTGTCTCCCGCGGCCAGCTCGTCGAGATCGGCGGCAGCTTCCGCATCCCCGAAATCATGGGCGTTTCCGGGGCAAGCTTGCGCGAAATCGGCACCACCAACATCACACGCATCGGCGATTACGAGAAGGCGATCACGCCCAACACGGGCCTACTTCTCCGCGTGCATCCCAGCAACTATCGAGTCAGCGGCTTCACCAAATCGGCGAGCCTTCAGGAACTGGTCGCACTGGGCCGCAAGCACAACATCCCAGTGATCGACGACGTCGGCAGCGGCGCACTGATCGACTTCGCCTACTTCGGCTTGCCCGGCGACCCCGTCGTCGGCGAAAGCCTCGCGACCGGTGCCGACCTCGTCCTCTTCAGCGGCGACAAACTGCTCGGCGGTCCACAAGCCGGCCTCATCGTCGGTAAGAGAGAACTCGTGCAGTGGATTGAGGAGGACCCGCTGATGCGTGCCTTCCGACTCGACAAGATGACGCTCGCGGCCCTGGAAGCGACGTTAAAGCTTTACGCGCGCCCCGAACGGGCGCTGAACGAGATTCCCACCCTGCGCATGCTCGGAATGACGCAGGAAGCGATTCGCGGGCGTGGCGAGTCGTTGGCGACCCAACTTCGCGCCATTCCCGGCGTGACTGTCGAAGTGCGGGACGACTCCGCCTTCGTCGGCGGCGGCTCGCTGCCGGACTTGCCCGTGCCGACGACGGTGCTGGCGGTGACGGTCGATGGACTCAGCGACGCGGTTTTCGCGGAGCGATTGCACGCGGGAAACCCGGCGGTGCTGGCACGCGTGCAGGATGGACAGGTGCTGTTCGATTTGCGGACAGTGTTTGCGGATCAGGAGGCAGAGCTGGTGGGGGCGGTTCGAGGGGCCAATTAGCCTTTACTTAAAACGTGACTACTCGTGCCGTCGGAGGAGGCACTCGAGTTGCACATCGCACCAAGGAGTTTCACCATGTCAATGCAACTGTTTGGAACCGCGACATCGTACTCGGCGCGAGCGGCGTGGGACTATGGGATATTGACCGACTGCTTGCGTACACGGCTGGGTCAGGCAATCATTCGCGGTAAGGCCGAAATCTCTTTAGTTTGGACACCACTCGACGGCGCAGCGACAAGTACTGAACTCAAGCGAACTACAGGAAGTAATTTCATTGGACGATCGGTTTGGGCGGCTGGTACACCAAAGGAATTAGTCTCTGCGGTCGAAGCAATCCTGTACTCCAACGACAGTGGACATGTTTTGGTTGGTCAAGAGAAGTGGTCGAACGGTGACGTCGACTGGTTCATCGTTCAGTTTTCCAAGGAGATGAGCTAGTTGTGTCCTCGAACGACGTCCAGCGTTGGCGACTAGTCGGCAAGGGCCGCAAGGTGCAAATCTTGAGGAATCGTTCGGTCGAGCGCCGCGAGGTCGGTTCGGAACTTGTCGAGCTTACTTGGCTTTTTCGCCACGGCGGTTCCCTGTCTTGGTGACGGCGCCGTTCGTTGCGACGAAACCGGCGTCTTGCAGCACGCGGCGTTGTTGCGAGTTGACGATCAGCGTGCGCTGAAATCGCGTTTGAAATCCTTCGCCCATCTGCAAGAGCATGGCGATTGCCTGCCCATACTTGCCGGGTTTGATCTTCACTTCCTGCATCGGCCACTCCCGTCTGCTTGCCGAGTCATCCGTGAATAATTCTATTAGTCCGTTTGAATCACTGTTACGCCGATCGCGGCACCGTCCGACCCGCGCAATCGGCGTGACCGCTCAGTTTGGAACTTGTGCCTTGCCGACACCCCAAAGTCCCAAGGGGATGCCTACAATGCCTTTTCGACGACATCCCAACATCTCACCGAGGCCATCATGAACGGCTGCCAGGCGATCAAAGCGGCACTCGAGACGACCAAGTCGTACCTGCATTGGTATCTCGGCGACTTCACCGATGCGGACATGTTGGTGCGGCCGGTTCCGGGAGCGAATCACGCGGCTTGGCAGGTCGGCAACATCATCGGCGGTGACATCTTCTTCGTTCACAGCGAGTTTCCCGATGCGCCTTTCCCTGCGTTGCCGGCTGGCTTCGCTGATCTGCATGGCACGCCTGGCGCGTCGCAAGAAGGGCCGCAAGGTTTCTTGACCAAGGACGCGTACTTGAAGTTGTTCGACGACGTGCGTGCGGCGACGATTGCGGCGCTGGATAAACTCACGGACGCCGACCTCGATCGCAAGACGACCGGCGCGGCCAAGGACTTCGCACCCACGTTGGCCCATCTGTTCTTGATGGCTTCCGACCACACGATCATGCATGTCGGCCAGTTCACGGTGATCCGGCGCAAGCTCAACAAGCCGGTGCTCTTTTGAAATGGGAATCGGCTTAGACGCAACTCATGCCTGAACCACGCGTGGTCATCGTTGGCGGCGGTTTGTCCGGGTTGGCGCTCGGATACCGCCTTCGAGAGCGACTGAAGACCGCGCAAATCACGATCCTCGAAAAGCGACCGACGGCCGGTGGCAACATCGCCACGCTAAAGCGTGATGGCTTCCGCGTCGAATGTGGACCGAACGGGATCTTCGACGCGAAGCCGTTCACGTTGCAACTCTGCCGCGATCTCGGCCTGGCGGATCGGCTCATCGTTGCCAGCGAGGCGTCGCGGAAAAACCGTTATCTGTTTCTCAACGACAAACTTCAGCGACTGCCAAGTTCGGTCGCGTCTTTTGTGTTTTCCCCGCTCCTTTCGATGCGAGCCAAGGTATCGCTGCTATTTGAAAAATATCGAAAACGGCCCGCCCACTTGCCCGCCGACGAGTCGATCGCGGAGTTCGCCCGTCGACGAGCCGGCCGCGAGGTGGCCGCTGTTCTCGCCGACGCGGTTGTCACCGGCATCCATGCGGGCGATCCGGAACTCTTGAGCGTGGCAGCGGCGTTCCCTCGGTTGCCGCAATTCGAACGCGAGTTCGGCAGCGTCATGCGTGGTTTCACCGCTGCTGGCCGACAGCGGCGCGCGGAGGCCAAGGCTCGCGGCGAAGAGCCGTCGCCGCAGAGACTTTGGTCGTTTCGCGAGGGCCTGCAGGTCCTGGTCGATGCGTTTCGGGACCGATTTGGTTCGGCGATTGTCTCCGGTGTCACGGTGCGGCGCATTGAGCGAAAAGACAACGCCTGGGTCGTGCACGGCGACGGTCAAGAAGTGTGGCACGCGGACGCCGTGGTGCTGACGGCTCATGCGCATGAGCAGGCGGCGATGATCGAGAGTGTCGATCCGCAACTCGCGGGCGAGATGGCGTCCATTCCGTATAGCCGGGTTGCCGTCGTGGCGGTTGGCTTTCGACAAGGCGATGTGCTCGGTCGCAAGCTCGATGGCTTCGGCTTTATCGCTCCGCAGAACACACGGCGAGACCTGCTCGGCGTGCAGTGGTGTTCGTCGATCTTTCCCGAACGTGCGCCGCCGGGCATGGTGTTGTGGCGTGCCCTGTGCGGCGGCTGGCATCGCGGAGAGATGATCGATTGGTCGGATCAGCGACTCGTGGAGGCGGCGCGTGCCGAGTTGCGTCATGCAATGGGTGTCACCGCCGAGCCGGTCTTTTCCCACGTGGTCCGCTGGCCGGCCGCCATCCCACAGTACCTGATTGGGCACATCGGCCGCGTTCAGCGAATCGAGTCCGGCGTGGCCGACCTGCCGGGCTTGTTCGTCGGCGGGAACGCCTACCACGGCGTTGCGATGAACGATTGCACCGAACAAGCGCTTGTCCTGTCGGAACGGTTGGCCCGATATTTCGGTGCATAATTCGGGCTTCCTGCCGAGTGGACCATTTACCTGTCCTGCACCGTCGGGTAGCATCCTCCTAAATGATCCCTCGATCCTCGGGCCCTCCATGCAACAACGATCCGTACTCAGCCTGATTCTCGGCGGCGGCCAAGGCGCCCGGCTCTTTCCTCTCACGCAGCTCCGTGCCAAGCCGGCCGTCCCCGTCGCGGGCAAATATCGGCTCATTGATATCCCGATCAGCAACTGCATCAACAGCGGCATCAACCGCATCTACGTGTTAACGCAGTTCATGTCGGTCAGCTTGCACCGGCACATTGCGCACACGTACAAGTTCGACATGTTCAATCTCGGCTTCGTCGAGGTCCTGGCCGCCCAACAGACGATGGAAGGGTCGAAGTGGTATCAGGGGACGGCCGACGCGGTCCGTCAAAACGCGCGGCAAATTGAAGAAGACCCGTGCAGCGACGTGTTGATTCTGTCCGGCGACCAGCTTTACCGCATGGACTACCGGCAATTGTTGAAGACGCACACCGAGGCGGATGCCGACATTACAATTGCGGTCTTGCCCGTGCCGGAAAGTCACGTGGCCGGGTTCGGCATCTTGAAGATGGACGAAGCCGGCCGCGTGCAATCGTTTGTCGAAAAGCCGCGCGTCGCCGAGAAGGAGCACGAGCCGTACTTCACGCCGGCCGACTGGATCGAGGCACGCGGCATCAAGTGCGATGGCCGTAATTACCTCGCGAGCATGGGGATTTACCTCTTCAAGCGTGAAGTGTTGCTCGATCTGCTGAACGATCCGCAGGCGACCGACTTCGGCCGCGACGTGTTCCAGAAGCACTACAAGCAGCTCAAGGTGACCGTCCATCTCTTCGACGGTTACTGGGAAGACCTTGGCACGATCAAGTCGTATCACCAGGCCGCCCTCGACCTCGCCCGCGATCCACCTGCGTTCGAGTTTTACCATCCGGATGGCCCGATCTTCACGCGCATGCGCTTCCTGCCTGCCGCGCGCATCAGCGGCGCGATGATCAAGGACAGCCTGGTCTCCGATGGCTGCGTCATTCACTCGGGGACGACGATCAGCAACGGTCTGCTCGGCGTGCGCAGCCGGCTCGGCGAGCGGTGCCGCATTGTGCAAACCGTCATCATCGGAGCAGATCGTTTTGAAACTGACGAGGAACGCGCCCGAAATCAGGCCGCGGGCATTCCGAACATCAACGTGGGCGACGACTGCCACATCGAGCGGGCGATTCTCGACAAGGACTGCCGGGTCGGCAACAACGTGACGATCAACTATCGCGGCAAGGAGCCGAATGTCGATGGCGATTGCTATTACATCCGAGATGGGATCGTGGTGATACCGAAGGGGATGGTGGTGCCGGATGGGAAGGTGATCTAGTCTTTCGGAATAGAGCAAATGGGACTTATGGGACCCATGGGTCCCATAAGTCCCATTGCCATTCAAGCCGGCTGCGCCACGGCTTCTACCGGCTGGTGCCCATGATGATGGTGCACACGCCCCTCGCCGAAGATCAGGAGCAGCGGACTCGCGATGTAGATCGACGAATATGTCCCCACCACCACACCCATCACCATCACGAACGCGAAGAGGTGCAGGCCTTCGCCGCCGAACACATACAGGACGAGCACCACCAGGAACACCGTCGTGGCTGCTAGGATCGTTCGGCTCAGCGTCTGGTTCACGCTGTCGTTAATCATCTGCGGCGTCAAGAGGGCACTCTTGCCGCGGACTTCCTTGATGCGGTCGAAGACGACGATCGTGTCGTTCACCGAGTAGCCGACCAGTGTCAACAGCGCGGCCACGGCCGGCAAGTCGATCTTGAAGTCTTGTAGCCCCAGCAAAGTTCCGACCCACGTGTGATGTAAGTAATAGCACAAGGCGATGGCGCCGAGTGTGAAGCACAAGTCGTGGATCAGGCAAATCACCGCGGCGGCGCCGAACGTCCAGCTTCCGAAGCGGAACCACAGGTACAAGAGAATCGCCGCCCAACTCGCCAGGATCGCGTAGAGGGCTCGGGTTCGCGTCTCGGACGCCAGGGTTCCGTCAAAGGTCTCGAGCCGTTCCGGCTGCGGCTTCTGTGCAAACTCCTTCTTGGCCGCCTCGACCACTTCCTTAATCTGCCCGGCCTGGACAAGGTTCTTGATTCCCTCGTTGGCGTCGCGCAGCATATGGACCGTCATTTCGGAGTAACGGCCATCCGTCTCTTTGCCCTGCTCGATCACCTCGAACACGTCGGAGGCAACGTATCCTTCGCCGAGCTTGATCTGGAATTGCCGTTCGAACAGCGTGCGGATCGCGGACTTCGAAACCGGAGACTTGAAGGTCAAGAAGTAATCGTCACCGACGTTGCGGTCGCTGGTGATTTCGTTCTTGACCAGCAAATCCTTGCCGCCTTCCTGGAACAAGTGGTTGATGGACGCCTCAACCAGTTCCCGCTCGCGCTCGGTTGTCCGCACAGTGAACAGCGAACTCGTATTGCCGACCTGCCCACCCGAGAAGATTTGCTCGACTGATGCATCGGGCAGGAATGACGCGCGTGCGGCCACGTTCTTGGCCCGCTCTTCCGCGTTATTGCCCTCCGCGGCGTTCGAGAGCGCCACGGTCGTGGTCCCACCGTCAGCGTACTTGATGACGTACGTGTTCTTGTTCTTGCCGTCCGGGTTCAGCGGCTGTTCCGTTACCTCGGCAATCTTGAGCACTTCGCGCTGGCGATCTTCGTTCAAGAGCTTGCGGAGCCCGCCGATGTCCATCGGCGCTTCCAACTTGCCGCTGTAAGCCGTCCCGCCGATGAAATCGACGTTCAGCCCCTTCTGGCCGCGAATCAAGAACAAGCTAACGCCGGCAATTGTCAAGAAGCCGGTCAGGGCAAACATCTGGTAACGGATCTTCATGAAGTTGATGTTCGGCTTGCTGAACAGGCGCATCATGCGCAACTGCGTCAGCCAGTTCTTCGACTGCCAGAAATCGAACAGCAACCGGGTCATGAACAGCGAAGTGAACAGGCTGATGATGAGGCCCACCGTCAGCGAAACACCGAAGCCCTTGAGCTGATCGTTGCCTACCACGTAAAGGACGACTGCCGTGAAGATGCTCGACAAGTGGGTGTCGATAATTGTCGGCAGCGCCCGGTCGTAACCGTTGCGCAGAGCCGTGATCAAGTTCATGCCGCGGTCGCGTTCCTCACGGACACGCTCGTAAATGAGCACGTTGGCGTCGACCGCCATGCCGAGCATGAGCACGAGACCCGCCAGGCCAGGCAGCGTGAACGTGGCGTTGACGGCCACCATGAAGCCGAGGGTCAAGAGCAGATTGGCGAGCAACGCCACCGTCGCCACCAATCCGGCAAAGCGGTAGTAGACGATCATGAATACCAGCACGGCCGCAAAAGCCAGGACGACGGAAAGCGTCCCACTGCGAATCGTGTCGGCCCCAAGCGTTGGGCCGATGGTGTTTTCGCTCACGGGCAGCGCCTTCAATGTCGCCGGCAAGGCCCCCGCGCGAAGCAGGTTGACGATCCGGTCCACATAGCCGCGATCAAACGAGCCCGTGATCTGCCCGCGGTCGCGAATGCCGGTCAGAATATTGGCCGAAGAGATCAAGCGCCCGTCGAGGAGAATCGCCAATTCCCGCGACACCTTCTCGCCGCCGCCCGGCGTAGTGGGCTTGTTGCGACTCGTCATTGCATAGAACTTGTCGCCGCCAGCACCGTTGAAATTGAAGCCGATGGAGGGCGATCCGTTCTGTTGAATGTCGACGAACGCATTGATGGCGACGTCGCCGCCGACAAGAACACGGTCCTTGTCGGAGATCCGTGACAGGACGAAGAAGTCGAATTTCTTCTGGTCACGCTCGCTCTGCGGAATCTTGGCATTCACGCACGGACGGCTGTAATACGTGTCGTGGTCGATGGTCACGATCCGGTTGCCGTCACGAGCGGCGGCGAACACCGGGTTCCAATCTCGGTGGTTGCCGTCGACGCCCGGCTTGGAGGAACTAATTCCCAGGTGGGCTCGCTGGACCTTGTCCAACTCGACCCAAGCGTATTGCACAGGAATTGGGGTTTCATCCGCAGCCTTGACCAGGTACTCATCGACGTCGCCGGGCGGCTTATTCGGAAATGGCGGCGGCAACCCGAGCAAAGCGTTATTGGCCAGCGCCTTCGCTTCGTCGGAGTCCTTCTCCTGGCCGCGCAGCAAGTACTTCTCCGCGTCTGATATGGCCGGTCCGTCGTCATAAGTGTTCGCCAGGATGCGGAATTCCAGACTCCCGACCTCCTTGATCGTGTCTTTTATCCGTTCGACCTCGCCCTGGCTAACGCCGCCATCTGCCTGTGAACCATACGGCAGAAGAATCTCGACGCGGCTCTCGCCGATCGGTCGAATCACGACGCCAAGCAAGTCGGCGGGATCGATCCGGCGTTTCAGCGCCCCCGCCAGAGCAGCGTCGGCTTTCACTCGGCCGCCATCCGAGCCGCGGGACTGCAGCTTCGACGCGTCCTGATCGACTTCGTAAACGAGGATCGTCCCGCCCTTCAGGTCGATGCCGAGCTTGAAGCCGGTGAAGTGCTCGGTGTCCTTCAAATAGGCCCGGGCCACCCAACCCGCGGCCAGCAGGGTTGGAAGCAGGACGAGAATCGTTCGCGTCAGGAAAGTACGAGGCATCGTTCCACCGGTTTCGGGCCGCCCGGCATCCATGGCCGGGATTTGGGGATATTGCTACGCCGCAAGCGGCTAAGCTACTTGGTCTCGCTGGCAGGCGTTTCGCCCGAAGTTACCCGGACGATTGAACTCTTGAGCACGCGGATGCGGGTGTTGGACGTGTCGTCAACCCGCAGGGTCACTTCGTCCTCGTTGTCCTTCATCGAAACGATTGTGCCGAGGATGCCGCCGGACGTCACCACCTTGTCGTTCTTCTTCATGTTCGCCAACAAGGACTGTTGTTCGCGCTTCTGTTTTGAAGAGGCGCGGAAGAACATGAGCACCAATAGCAGCACCGGGGCGAACATCAAATAGGACATCAGCGGTGGCCCGTTTTGGGTTGCCGCTTCGCCTTCAGCCAACAATGAAATCAGCGGGATCACGTCAGTTTCCGTGTTCGTCGATGCGGGAAGGGAACTAGTTTAGGTAGCGCGCGTCCAGCGGGCAAGGCAGTCTGCCCGGAAGGCCGCGAACGTTTTGTCGGCGATCGCCTGTCGGGCTTCGGCCATCAAGCGCAGGTAAAACGCGACATTGTGCAACGACAGCAGCGTCGGCCCCAGCATCTCGTCGGCCTGGAACAGATGATGCAAATAGGCCCGGCTGAACGTCGTACACGTGTAGCACGGGCAACTGGACTCGATCGGCGTCGAATCTCGCCGGTGGCAGGCATTCCGCAGCCGGATCGGCCCGTTCATCGTGAAACCGGAGGCGTTGCGGCCGTTGCGGGTGGGCAT
Organism: Gemmataceae bacterium; assembly: GCA_036266155.1. Taxonomy (GTDB): domain Bacteria; phylum Planctomycetota; class Planctomycetia; order Gemmatales; family Gemmataceae; genus SIAJ01. The sequence goes on from DATANR010000449.1 coordinate 28,373, forward strand.
CACGCAGTCGAACATGTCGATGCCCGCCGCGACACCGGCGAGCAAGTCCTCCGGCCGGCCGACGCCCATGAGATAGCGTGGCTTGTCGCTCGGCAACAGGTCGGCGGTTGCGGGCAGGGCCGCGTGCATCGCGTCCGGCGACTCGCCGACGCTAAAGCCGCCGAGAGCGTAGCCGGGAAAGTTCATTGATACAAGCGGCTCCGCACACGCGCGCCGCCAATCGAGGTTGGTGCCGCCCTGCACGATGGCGAATTGGGCCTGATCCGCCCGCACGTGGGCCTTCTGGCAGCGCTCGGCCCAAAGGATCGTGCGCCGAATCGCCTCACGCATGACCGGCTCCGGCGCATCGGCAGGTGGGCACTCATCGAGCACCATCGCGATGTCGGAGCCCAAATTCTCCTGTATGCGAATCGCTCGTTCCGGCGTCAGATCAAGCAAGGCGCCGTCGATGTGCGAACGGAACGCGACGCCGGCGTCATTGATCTTGCGAATTTGGGCCAGGCTGAAGACCTGGAACCCGCCGGAGTCGGTGAGGATTGGCCGATCCCAGCCCATGAACTTGTGCAACCCGCCCAGCTCGGCGATGAGTTCGTCGCCTGGTCGCAGGGCCAGGTGGTAGGTGTTGCCGAGAATGATTTCGGCCCCCGTCGAGCGGATCTGGTCGGGAGTTAACCCTTTCACCGTGCCTTGCGTACCGACGGGCATGAAGACGGGAGTTTGGATTTCGCCGTGCGGCGTGACGATTCGGCCGCGCCGAGCGGCGCCATCGGACGTCAATAGGTCGAAGCGGAATGGCATAATCGGGTAGGAGGCGGGGTTACCCCGCCGTCCTCCCACACCACCGGACGTACTTGCGTATCCGGCGGTTCCTAACTGGGTTGTAACGCCTCGTACCGACGAACGAGATTCACCAGCCCAAGGGCATTCCACCAACTGGTG
>DATANR010000450.1:0-20398 GCA_036266155.1 Gemmataceae bacterium
ACCTCGGGCTTACGCCTCGACGCTCGCCACGAGCTTACGGAGCCGCGTTACCGGGCGGTTCAATTCCTTTCAACGTGTTGTCCTCGAAGCTCGCCTTCTCCTCGATCGGTTCGATGTGAATCGTCACCTCGACGCCGGGAACCGCCGCGCGCAGAGCGGCCTCGACACGCTCGGCGAGGTCGTGGCCATCGCGTACCGACATCGCGCCTGGCACGAGCAAGTGGAAGTCCGCGAATTTGCGTGCACCGGCCTGACGTGTTCGCAAAGCGTGAAAGTCGGTGCCCGGCGGCGAGTGTTGCCGAATCGCCGCCCGCAGCGCTCCGAGCTGCGGTTCATCGAGCGCGTGATCCATCAGCCCGTTGAACGAGCGATAGATCAGGCGCACGCCGGTCACGACAATATTCGCCCCGACCAGGATGGCGATGACCGGATCGAACACGTGATAGCCGCTGAGCCAGACGATAACCAGGCCGGCCACAATGCCCAGCGAGGTCCAGACGTCCGTCAGCAGGTGCCGGCCGTCGGCTTCCAGGATCAATGAGTGGTGCCGCTTGCCAACGCGGACGAGCAACACTCCGACCGCAAGGTTCACTGCGGACGCGGCAAGCGCGACGGCAGCGCCGATGCCGAGATCGGAGATCGGCTCGGGATCGATGAGCCGGTGAACCGCATACCACGCGGTGCCGATGCCCGCGAGAACGATCAGCACGCCTTCGAGTCCGGAAGAGAAGAACTCAATCTTTTGATGGCCGTACGTGTGCGTGGCGTCAACGGGGCGCTGCGAGTAATGCAGAGAAAGGTACGCGGTGACCGCGGCGAACAGATTGATGCCGGATTCGAGCGCGTCCGAGAGTAAGCCAACGGAACGCGTGAGCGAATAGGCGGCGGCTTTCAATCCGATAGTGATGAGCGCGGCCAACACCGACAGAAGGATCAGACCGCGCAATCCGGCCGGGGACATCGCGTTCTCGCGGCGTGGTGAGGCTCACAAGCAGTCATGGCAGCTTGTGGCCACGGCTGAAGGCCGTCGTAGCCACGAGCTGCCAGCTTGTGGTTATAGCTCACTTCTGCTTGCGCGGCGGCGCGCCGCCGCTCAGTTCCGTCAGACGCTTTTCGGCTTCCGCGACACGGGCCGGGTTCGTGTCGTGGTTCATGACGGCCCGGTACGCTTCCTTCGCCTTGTCCAGCATCTTCAGGTCCTGATCGTAGATGCGTGCGGTGCGCAAGCGGGCATCAGTCGCCGACGCCTTGTTCCACTGATAGGAACGTTCGAAGTAGGCGGCTGCGCGTTCGTACTGTGGCCGGGGCCGGTAGTTCTCGTAAATGTCACCGAGGTGATAGGCCGCCTCCGCGATCTTGTCGGACTCCGGATGCTTCTCCAGGATCGCCTGCAGCAAGATCTCGGCACGCCGTTGATTGTCGATGTAGACGTCGCCCTCACCCTTGCCCTTGAACTCGATGGCGCGGCGGAACAGGTTGTTGGCTTCCGTGATGTTCTGCTTCGGTTGCAACGTCGGCGGGGGCACGTCCTTGACGTCGAGCCGATAGGAGTACTTCATCATGCGGTGATAAGCGCGGAGTTCGTCCTCGACCCATTTGGCCTTCTCGATTTCGTTGACGGAAATGTAATGCTGGCGCAACTTGTCGAGCGACGTCCAATAATCCTTGCGTGCTTTGAGCACGCTTTCAATGAGTTCGACTTCGCCGTTGTGCTCGGCGGTTGCCCCCTTGGCGGGTGGGGTTGAAGTGGTTGACGAGTCGGCCATGACAACCATGGCCGCGCCGCCGCCGGCGGTGAGAAGGGCAGCGATGATCCAGCGAATGAGCACGCTCGTGTCCCCCATTTGGAGACACGAGCGATCGTGTCTCGGTTACTTGTCCAGCGCCCGTGCCTCGGCGGTCCCCGGCGCCTGTCCGGCGGGCTTCTGGGTTTCGACACGCCCGAAGATCATGCGGCCGGCCGGCGTCTGCAGAACGCTCGTGACGGTGATCGGCACTTCAGCGCCAATGTGCGGCCGGCCCTGCTCGACCACCACCATCGTCCCGTCGTCGAGGTAGCCGATCCCCTGGCCCGGCTGGTCGCCCGGCTTGACGATGCGGATGGCCATCGTCTCGCCGGGCAAGGCCACCGTCTTGAGCGCGTTCGCCATCTCGTTGAGGTTGATGACGTCGACGCCCTGGAGCGTGGCGATCTTGTTCAGATTGAAGTCGTTGGTGACGACCCGCCCGCCGACCGACTTGGCGAAGAGCACGAGGCGTTCATCCACCCGCGCTTTGTCGCCTGCCTCCGGAACGCGCCCCTCCTGCATCTCGATGTCGATCTTGGAATTCGACTGCAGCTTCTTGAGGATGTCCAACCCGCGGCGGCCGCGGTTCCGTTTGAGCTTGTCCGAGCTGTCGGCGATCCCCTGAAGCTCTTGCAGCACGAACCGTGTCACAATCAGCTTGCTGTCGATAATGCGAGTATCGCACAGGTCCGCGATCCGGCCATCGATAATCACGCTGGTATCGAGAACGAGGGGCTTGCCTCCCTTTACCTGTTTGGCAAATTCGACATAAGGGATAATGAAGCGAAACTCGTCCTTGGTCTGCAAAAGCGTTGAAATCGTTATGTAGCAGCAGACGACGGTGACGAAGACGCGGGTTGTGATGAGCACCGGCTCGGCCGCCCTCTCTTGCAGCCAGGCCTTGATAAACTCGGCCATCGCCATCGAGATCAACCACCCGAGCAGCAGACCCAACAGCAAGCCGAAGTAGAGAGCCGAGAGCGTGGTGATCTGCTTGTTTCGTTCCCACAGGTCGGTGAACATCACCAGGGCCCCGACCGCGAGAATGGTCAGGGCGGCCAACACGCCGGGCAGGATCCTGGCCTCCTGAGCGTCGGCAAACGTATTGAACGCCGCAAACGAGACACCGAGCACAATCGCGACAAATAAGCCGCGCAGAAGCCATAACAGCATCGAACGGTCCTCCGAGGTTGGGAGGGAGATAAGTGCGGCCGCCCGAACGGCGGCGGGAATGAATCGACGCTAGTCTACTGGTCGCCGTCCGGATGGAACAGGCGCAGGTGCTCCTGGCGGGCAAAGCGGTCCGTCATGCCGGCAAGATAGTCGACGACGACGCGTGCGAGTGAAGTTTCGGTCAAGGCCGAATCAATCCAGCGCGCCCGATAGCGATCGGGCAACAATTCCGGTTGGGCCGTCAATTTGGTATAGAGTTGCCGCAGGATGAGCTGACCCTTCACGGCCAGTCGGATGACGCGCGGATGACGATAGACGCGCTCGTAGAGAAAACGGCCAAGCCCAGCGGCGAGCGCCACAAGTTCTGCACCAAAACCGACGATCGTCGTTGGCGCGTTGCGAACGTCGGCCACCGATTGGATGTTGAGGTCCGCCAATCGCCGAGTCGTCTCCTCGATCAGATTGTTCGCCTGCCAGGCAATCAACTCACGGATGACGGCCGTGCGAAAGGCATCCGACGACAGCGCCGCGTACCTTGCCCGCACCGGCGCTGCAGCTCGATTCCAAAGTTCGACCTCTTCGAGGTCGCCCAAATTGATTAAGCCAATGCCAAGTGCATCGTCCGTGTCGTGCGTGCCGTAGGCCAGGCTGTCACACGCGTCCACGAGTTGCGCCTCAAGAAACGGCTTGCCGACCGCCAGGTAAGGTTGGCACTCGGGCCGATCACGGCACTTGCTGTGCTGAACGAACGCTTCCCGTAGCTCCCACGAGAGATTGAGACCCGGAAACTCGGGATAACGTTCCTCCAGCAATTCGATCCGGCGGAGCCCGAAGAGATTGTGGTCAAATCCGCCTTGGTCTTTCAGACATTCGGCGAGCGTTCGTTCGCCCGCGTGTCCGAACGGCGGGTGACCGATGTCGTGGGATAGAGCAATCGCTTCGGTCAAATCCTCGTTGAGTCGCAAGCGCCGTGCGGCCGTGCGACTAATTTGCGCGACCTCAAGCGTATGCGTCAAGCGTGTGCGATGATGATCGTTGACGCGGCCAACGTGGACCTGCGTCTTGCCCACGAGTCGACGGAAGGCTGTCGAGTGGACGATCCGTTCGCGATCGCGCTGAAAGATCGTGCGGAAAGGATGGGGCGGTTCGGGATAACGTCGACCGCGGCTGTCGCGGCTGCGCAGGGCATAAGATGCGAGCCAGGCGTCTTCCAACTCATTCCAGTCGGACGCGTTCACGGGGTCGCCAGAGCGGGGGCCAGGAGATCGTACAAGGCGTCGAGCGATTGCGAAATCACGCGAGTATCGGCGACGACCGTCATGTAGTTCGTGTCGCCGTTCCAGCGCGGAACGACGTGCCAGTGCAAGTGGCCGGGCAGTCCGGCGCCCGCGACCTTGCCGAGGTTGAGCCCGATATTGAAGCCTTCGGGTTTCATCAGCCGTTCCAGCGTCGCAACCAGGCGCGTGAGAGTTCGCTGCAAGTCCGCCGACTCATCGGGGGTCAATTCGTCGAGCCGTCCCTTGTGCGCTTGGGGCGCGACGAGTAGATGGCCATTGTTGTAAGGGAATCGATTGAGAACCACGACGCCGAGAGGCGTGCGTTGGGCGATCAGGTTGCGGCGATCGTCCGCCTCGGCAAGCCCGCGACAAATGAAACAATCGTCGCCGGATTTGCTCGGGCCCTCACGCGCGACATACGACAATCGCCAGGGGGCCCAGAGGTGATCCATCGGGGACGTGTCCTCATCATCAATGGTGCACGACCAGGGCGTCATCGGATCGGTGTGACTTCCGCTGGCTGTGCGGCAGTTTGACGACCAGGATGGAACAGGGTGCGTCCCGCAGGACTTTCTCGGCCACGCTGCCCATCAGCAGCCGGTCGGTGCCGGTGCGTCCGTGTGTCCCCATCACAATGCGGTCGACACCGGAGTCGCGGGCATAACGAACGATCTCCGTCGCCGGGTCGCCTTCGAGGAAAACGTGCTCGACGTCAATGGCGGGGTTCGCCGGCCGAATCTGGTGCAACAGGTCGCGCCAGTAATTGGCGTCCGCCGCTTGCCCAGGCACGTTGACGTACACCAGGACGAGCGTCGCCTTATGCACTTCGGCAATCGCAACGGCGTGCAAATAGGCTTGATTGGAATAGGAGGAGAAGTCGGTCGGAAATAGAATCTTGCGGATGCGGAGCATGGCTGACGACTCCGGCGGCCTCCGAGCGGACACCGTCATCTTACCAGAGCACGCCGCTCAAGAAAAGTAATTCGTTGGAGACGCCGCTCGCCTGCTCGCCCAGCCGGCATTTACGCCGGCCGGGTGCTGCGAAAAGCCATCAGGACGTCGTGCAGATCGTCCGAAATGCGGATCTCGTCGTCCAGGAAGTCTTTCAGCCAAATAAAATGATTCTTTTGGGCCATCGCCACGAGCGGCAGAAGATCGCGAAGCCGGATGCGGACGGTCGGGGTCGACGACAGCGCGTCCTGTCCGTCGATCTCCTCATCCGAGCCAGGGAAAAGGCGTAGGTGCGGGCCCATCGTTGTACCTCCATGCGGCGCGGCCGGCAATGAACTGACCGGCCGCCCACCGTCTATCGGCCAAGTGCGACCGCGGACTGGACGAAACCTCAAAGGGTTGTCGACCTCGTTGGAGATGGCCGGTAATCTGTGCCGACCGCGTAAGCTCGATGAGGGCCACCAATGCCCGTGACGATTGCCGTGCTCGGCGACGGCGCCTGGGGAACGGCTGCCGCTCTCATTCTGGCACGATCTTCCGATCACCGGGTTCGCCTTTGGAGCGCCCGTGCCGAGAACGGCGCCCGGCTGCGCGAAGTGCGCGAAAATATTCGCTATTTGCCGGGTGTGCCGATTCCGAAAAGTATCGAGTTGGTGACTGATTCGGCAGCCGCCATCGCGGACGCCGAACTCTGGGTAAGCGCCATACCGACGATCCATTTGCGCACAACGCTGACGCGCTTCGCGGCCCTCAACGGGCGGGATGTCCCGATCGTCAGTTTGACCAAGGGGATTGAACTTGCGACATTTCGACGCCCGTCCGAAATCATCGCGGAAGTACTTGGGTCGGATCGCGTCGCGGCCCTGAGTGGCCCATCGCACGCGGAAGAAGTCGCCCGCGGGATGCCGACGTCGGTCGTCGTCGCCGGCTCCGATTCGGCCCTAACCGCCTGGATTCAAAGCCTTTTCATCACGGATCGGTTTCGCGTCTATACGAACCCCGACCTGGTGGGTGTCGAACTGGCGGGCGCGCTCAAGAACGTGATCGGCATCGCGGCCGGCATTTGCGATGGCCTCGGCTTTGGCGACAACGCCAAATCGGCGTTGCTGACGCGCGGCATCGTCGAGATGATTCGCTTCGGCATGGCCCATGGAGCAGAACACGATACATTCCACGGCCTCGCCGGCATCGGCGATCTGATTACGACGTGCTTTAGCCCGCACGGCCGCAACCGCCGGGTCGGCGAACGACTCGGCCGCGGCGAAACGCTGGCGACGATCCTGGGCGATACCGCGGCGATCGCCGAGGGAGTGACGACCGCGCGCAGTGTCCACGAGCGGGCCAGCAATCTCGGGCTTGAATTGCCCATCGCAACGATCGTCTTCCGCGTGCTATACGAGGGCCTGTCGCCCCTCGCCGGCGTCTCCGAACTGATGACCCGGCGATCAGGCAGCGAGCGCCTCCGTCGCACTTAGGAATCAACCATGCGCTTCGGCTTCAAGGAATGGGCGGTCATTTGCCGGGCGCTCGCGGCCGGCCGGCAGGCACTGATCCTGCGCAAGGGCGGCATCGCCGAGGAGGACGGCGTCTTCCGGCCCGATCACGCCCGGTTCTGGCTGCTGCCCACTTACCTGCACCAGAACGCCGACGGCCTCAAGCCGGCAGCAGCGGTCTGGCTCCCCGAGATCGAACGCGAGCGGCCACCGACGGACGTCATTCGCCTGACGCACTTTGCCGAAGTCCCCGGCGTCTTCCGCGCTGATCGTCTCGACGCGCTGTTGGAGTTGGATCGGCTGCACGTGTGGTCGGAAGCCACCGTCCGGCAGCGGTTCACTTATCGCCAACCCGGCCTGTTCGTTCTGCCCGTGCGCGTGTTCGCGTTGGCGGAGCCGGTCGAAGTGCCCAATCGACCGGAGTACGACGGCTGCAAAACCTGGGTCGACTTTGGATCCGAATTGCCCACGAACGGCCAGCCCGTGCTGTCTGATCGTGCGTTCGCGGATGTGCTCGAAGTAATCGAACGGACGCCGTAGCCGATGGGCTCGGGCACTCCTTCGGACCGTCAATGGCGTTTTCGCTGAGCGAGTACGTGTATTGGATCGGAGGGCGTTAAATTGAAACGGATTGCTGGGTGAAAAAGACAATCTCAGAAAATCCGGTTTTCCACTCGGGATCGACGCTGTCATGGGGCACAGACTTTGCCATGACCATCGACAATCGCGCAAGACCAGTTCACCAGGCTGAAGAGTCAAGCGAAATTTACCCAAAGCTACCCCTTGCAATCCAGGGCGGCCCACAGCTAGACTTCCATCCAATCAAAAAAAATGAGAAAAGAACATTCCAAATGGAAGCCGATCGCCGACGTCACGGCGCAAAGTGATCGTTCACGCATCGGCGGCCGCCGACTTATCCATGAAACAACGCGTGGTTGATCCCTGGCGTGTGGCGGCAGGCAATTGAAAAGCCATATTTTAGCGACGTGTTGACGCCGAGCGGTGGTCATCGAGCTGGGACTACGTAACAGTCATTCGGCGGTAGTAATGCTGGGAGAATCACGATGCTCGAACCGAGTCGCCGCGATGTGATGGCAGTCGCGGCCGGTACCGTCCTCGCCGGCGTTGGCACTCGCGAGGCTGGCGCGCATGACAAGGCGCCTGGGGCAGCAGGCCCTATTGTCATCGGGATTCCTCTTTTTTCTGGCGTCACCCTTCTCGATTTCGCGGGACCACTCCAAATCTTCTTCTTCGCGGGGCTCAAGGTCGTTCTGGTCGCAGAGAACGACAAACCAGTCGCCTGTACGGAGGGCATCTCCGTTGTTCCAAACCAGACGTTTGAGAATTGTCCCAAGCTGGACGCGCTTCTGGTGCCGGGCGGTGGCGGTATTCCCGAAGCGATCGAGAACACCGCATATCGGAAGTTTCTGCAAGCGAAGGGCGCCGAAGTGAAGTGGGTCACGTCCGTCTGCCACGGGTCGCTGCTTTTGGCAGCCGCTGGGCTGTTGGACGGCTATGAGGCGATCACGCACTGGGGGTGGCTGGACTGCCTCCGGATGTTCGACAAGGTGAAGGTACCGACGGACTATTATGCCCGTTACCACATCGACCGGAACCGGATTACCGGCGGCGGAATCTCCAGCGGTATGGATGCGGCCCTGGCCATGACCGTGACGTTCCTCGGCGGGAAGGACGGGACGACGGCCGCCAAACGATCGCAACTCGCGAACCAGTACGCGCCGGCCCCGCCATTCAACGACGGACTGCCGCACGCCGCCGATCCCGACATCTTCTCTGCGGTCCAGGCCGGGATGGCGGGGCTGGTGAAGCAGACCGAGGACGCCATCAAGAAAGTGATCGGCAAGAAATGAATTGTTTTCCGTAAATTCCTCAAGCACATGGGAGACCGCCGCGATGAGCAACAACGTGACTCGACGAAAGTTTCTGGCCACTGCCGGCGCGACCGCCAGCGGGTTCCTATGTTTGCCTGGGGACGCACTCGGCCAACCGGGGTCGGTCCGCACCCGGCGGAGCGTCTTTAGCCTGACTGCCCCGATTGCGGATTACCGCACGGGCGTAGGCGTCATGAAGACGCGATCCGCAACTGACCCGACCAGTTGGATCTACCAAGCGAACATGCATGGAACATACACGGCGCCGCCGGCCGGGGCGCTTTGGAACCAGTGTCAGCACGGTAGCTTCTTCTTCCTCTCCTGGCATCGCATGTACCTGTACTTTTTCGAGCGCATCGTGCGGAAAGCCTGCGGGAACAATGCCTTCGCTCTCCCGTACTGGAACTACACTTCCCAGACCCTCTCGGCCCGACAGTTGCCGCTGGCGTTTCGGCAGCCGACATTTAACAGCAGCCCTAACCCGCTTTACGATGCGGCGCGCAACACTGGCATCAATAGCACTGCCAACCCGGCGGCGCTGTCGTACTCGGCCACGCTCTTTTCGACTGCCTTCGGCTACACGAACTTCGCTTCCGCGGGCGGGAGCGGGGCCAGCTTTGGCGGGCAAACACTGGCGGCCCCAGCCCACTTCGCGGGACCGCATGGCCAACTCGAATCGCAGCCGCACGACATCATCCACGGACTCCTCGGCGGGTCCGGCGACATGGGCGATCCGAACCGCGCCGCGCGCGATCCCATCTTTTGGCTGCACCACGCGAACATCGACCGCCTCTGGAAGCGCTGGCTCCAGCAAGGCGGCGGACGAGTGAACCCGACCGCGAACAATGCGTGGATGACCCACGAGTTCGAGTTCTATGATGAAAATGGACACAAAGTTAAGTTGAAGGGGTCGGACGTCCTGAACACCGTCACGCAGCTTCAGTACCGATACGACGACGACCCCGTGACCTTCGGGCCCGCCGCATTTGCCGTGTCGGCGGAAGCGGCGCCGCCCAAGAAAGAGAATCCCGTGGAATCGGTTGCGGTCGCCGAACAGCAGGGCATCGCGCTGGGTACCCGTCCGGTCCGGGTCGCCGTGACACTGAAGGAGCCCGCCAAGAAGGCCGTGGCCCGCGCGCTCGGCGCCGCGGCCGTGGCGGCCGACAACCCCATCACCCTGCACCTTGATGATGTCGCGTTCGACAAACAGCCGGGAATCTACTACGAAGTGTACCTCAACGTTCCGGCGGACGAGGACAATCCGGAGTTTCACAACGGCCACTTCGTGGGCAACCTGGGCTTCTTCGCCAAGACGCACGAGCCGGCCGCCGGTGCCGACCCACACGCCGCGATGACCGACGGCGGCGCAAAGCAGTCGCACGTGTTCGACATCACCGGGCTAGTGCGGGAGTTGTCCGCCGAGAAGAAGTGGGATCCGGAGAAGGCCACGATCACCTTCATCCCCCGCGGCCTTGAGGACTCGGACGGGCACCCGTTGGAAATCAAAACGGACGCCAAGATCAAAGTCGGCAAGGTGTCGTTTCAGAGCACCAAGGAATGATTCGTCAAACCTTGACTGGGCAAGAAAAGGTGAAGCAGACAGTTTGCGGAAACTAGTCGCGTCCTTTTCTTGCCCAAAACGGGATGACCTTCTCTGAAGGCAATGCGCCCGAACACTTGAGTATTTTTGTCGGGTCACGCCACAATAGATTTCATTTTGTTGCAACAAAGTCGGCTACGACGTCGTTGGCCGGTCAATTCCGGGGGTTCCTGGCGCTAGAATTTTGCGTCGCGATTTTTCGGCGCATCTTATTACGCCGTAATCAGTTCAATGCGGTTTTTGCAGTGAGAGATTGCCAACCCCCCATATGTGTTTGGCAATCTCTGTTGGCAATCTCTGAATTCTTGCGACGAAAACCAGGCCCTACGCCACTCGCACGACGGCGACGGTCACATTGTCCAGCGCCCCCTCGAAAAGCGCCAGGTTGACGAGTCGGCGTGCGGCGCGTTCGGCATTGCGAGCGTCGCGCAGGACGCCCTGCATGGCATCGAGCGTGACTTGATTCGACAGGCCGTCCGAACAGACGATGATCCAGTCGCCGGGCTCCAAGGCGACCGCATAAACGTCGGGATAAACGTCGGGCCGACCGCCGATCGCTTGATGCAATTCGGATCGCCGCGGATGTACCTCGGCCTCGGCGGGTGTGATTTGCCCCAATTCCACCAGTCGGCCGACCAGGGTATGGTCGCGAGTAATCTGCACGAGCTTGCCGCCGCGCATGCGATAGACCCGACTATCGCCGACGTGACCGACCACCGCGGAGGCGCCGTCGACCAGAACGACCTCGGCCGTGCAGCCCATGCCACGGGCGCCCTGGTTGTTCTGCGACGCGGCAAACACCCGAGTATTGGCCTCGCGCAATGCGACCGTCACACGTTCCGCATGAGCATCCGACGATCGTTCAGGGGACTCGGGATCGACAGTGAACGCCGGGATCGACAGCGGCGCCGCGGACTGGATTTCGTAAGTCGTTCCTTCGTCAATCGTCGGCGTGGGTTCATCTTCGCTCGCATCCAGTGGCGGCGCGGGCAGAGGTGTCACCGGGAGGCCAATGGAGAACGGCGGCGAAGCCAACAATTCCTGGCGAAGGGCGTGCAAGGCTAGCGCGGCCGCAACCTCGCCGCTGGCCATGCCGCCCATGCCGTCGGCCAAAAGGACGAGCGCGGCCTCATCCGTGTCGTCGAGGCGGGCGTTGCCGGTGTGGTAGATCGTGACACCGTCCTCATTGCCGCTGCGCACCATGCCGACCGTCGACCACGCGGCCACATCGATCTTGACGCGGTCGAGATTGCGCCGGCATGACCCGAGCGCGGCCATCAACTCGTGAAAGCCAGTCCGATCGACGAGCGCGCCATCGGCGGTCGGAAATCGTTCGGCCGGATCGCGAACAAAGGTCCGCGAAAGGATGCGAACGATAAACGGGTTGGCATCGGGCACGCGTTCCAGGAAGTGCTTCGGCGTCCCGGTCAACGTGAAGTCGAGGTCCGAGAGTTCTCGGCCCATGAGCAACGCGTACAGCAAGGCCCCGAAGGCGAAGAGATCGGAACGTGCGTCGACCTCCGCGGGATTCAGCAAGAGTTCGGGCGCCGTCGAGAAGCCGCCACGCAGGGGAACGTCGGCGGGCAAAGGCAGCGGGAGGAGTTCCGTCAGGTCCGCGAGGATGGCCAGGCCGCTGGGCGAGACCACAATCATTTCGGGCCGAAGTCCTTCGACGATTGCGCCGGCGAAGTGCAGGCGATCGAGCGCCGCGGCGATTTGTGTGAGCCACCCGAAACGATCGCGATTGGTCACATCCGACCGATCCCAAGCATCCCACAACGCCACGCCGGTCGGAATCTCTTCAACGAGATAGCTGTATCCGTCCTCCGAAAATGAGTCGATGAGACGCGGCAGCGACAAGTGGGCGGCACGCAACAGCAACGCTTGTTCCCACGCGACGCCCGGCCATCCGTGTGAGCCCGTGGGAGCGGCAATTTGGATCGTCGCCTGATCGGCTGGAATGTCAGGGAGAGTGAACTCGAAGTCGGAACCTAATGAAACATCCGAAGCGATCGTCGGCGGTATGGCCGGCTCTTCCGGTAATCGCTGGCGGATGACGACGACGGGAATGACCTCGCCAAGCGTGCCTTCGTCGTGACCGCGAAAGCGCGTCACGCCGGCCCGGTCGCTGATGAGCAGAGTCAACCGGTAACGGCCCGCGATCAGACCCTCGGGTAACTTCGACGCACTTGCGATTTCCGCTCCGAAAATGAAGCCGCAGTCCCCGCAAAAAACAACGTCGCCAACACGAGGGGCGCCGCATTGCGCGCACGTGGCAGGCATCGTAGGTGCAGCGGGCGCGGTGACATCCGCTCCCGTGGGAGCGGCGGGTTCGGCGGCAGTCGATTCGTCGGTCACAGGCGATGTATCCAGCCGAATGAAGGGTCTCCGGCATATCGTAAGCCGGTTGCCGGTGTGTTGAAAGGGGTGACGCCACATGCTCCTGAACCGCAACTGCCGGCCCAGGCCGGATGCGCCGGTTGCGCCGTTACAGGCGGGCCCCGCAGGTGATGCAGAATCGACAGCCGAGCAGTGTCGGTCGATCGCATTTCAAGCACGGGATCCCGCTCGGCGCCATAGGTGATGCGCAACCGCGGCAGTACGGCTCGCGAGCGGGCGTCGCTGTACCGCACTTGGCGCAGTAAATTTCGCGCGTCACCGATCCGCGCTCCAGATCGCCCTTGAAGTCACGCGCGGACAAATAGCGATCGCTCACATCCTCCGATAGGTTGATGCCGATCAACTCCCAGAACCACCGATCGCCGACGGCATGGGACGAGAGATTGCGCATGACCTCGCGGCCGGTAAAGAACCCCTCCGGCGCGCGCCCGGTTGCCAAATGGTAGAGCGTCCCTGCCAATGCGAACAGATCACTGCGCGGCTCCGGCTTACCGATGACCTGTTCGGGCGGGGCATAACCCTCCGTATAAACTTTGGTCTTGGCGACGCCGCGTTCTTTTTGCCCCTGCCCCATGTCGCGTGCTGTTCCAAAGTCGATCAGCCGAATCGTCTCGCCATCCGGCAAGAGCATGACGTTTTCCGGCTTCATATCGCGATGCACGACCGGCGGATTCATTCGGTGCATGTGCGCGAGGGCCTCGCAGATCTTCGCGCCCCACGCCGCGACCTTTTTGATCGGGAACGGGGCGGCGCCCGGCTTGTCGAGCAGACTGAGGAGGTTGTTGCCCGGAATGAAGTCGATCACAAGATATGCGGCGCTTCCATCTTCGATGAAGTCATGCACGCGCGGCACGATCGAAATATGTTGCAGGCTGCGCAACATGTCAGCCTCGCGACGAAAGAACTTTCGTCGCAGTTCGAATTCTTTCGGATCGGCGGCAATCATTTCCTTGATCGCAATCGACGAGCGATTTCCGACGTCTGTGCCCCGATAGACGATGCCGAAGCCGCCCGTGGCCAGCGCCTCATCAATGCGGTATTTGCCGACGATGAGTTGACCAATGGCTCGCGGCAGCGGCGTGTTGCAGCGCTGGCAGAGGCGCTCGCCGGGCGGGTTGAGCGTGCCGCAGGAAGTGTTGGGACAGACGTTGGGCTTGTCGTCGGCTTCGAGTTTCGAAGGCACGGCGAGCACGGCCGACTGATAGCCGCAATCCGGGCAGGCGCTCGTTCCCTCCGTCATGCCGGCCCCGCAGACCGGGCATTGCGTCACGGGCAGCGGGGCGGTAAAGACATGCGAACACTTGCACTTGACGGACTTGCCGAGCAAGCCGTCGGGCAATTTCAAGTGCTGGCCGCACGCGGGACAGGGGACGACCTGGGGCATGGGTTCATCATAACAAGCGAAGGCCGACGATCACTTTCCCTTCTCCACCGTCTCCGGCACATCTTGCACGATCTGGGCCAGCACATTGTCGGCCGGAATGTTCTCGGCCTGGGCTTCAAAGTTGAGCAGCACGCGATGACGCAGAGCGGGCAGGTAGATCTTGCGGATATCTTCGAAGCTCACGTTGAACCGTCCCGCCAGGATCGCCTGCACCTTGGACGCGAGCGTTAGCGCCTGGACGCCGCGGGGGCTGGCGCCGCAGCGGATGTACTTGTTGGTCACCGGCGGCGCGAAGTCGCTTTGTGGATGGGACGCGAGCAACAGGCGAATCGCGTAGTCCTGCACCGGCGGGGCGACAAGCACCTCGCGGATCAGACCCTGCCAGCGCAGGATTTCTTCGCCATCCATGATCTTCTCGGGCTTCGGCCACTCGTTCCTGGTCGTTCGATCGAGAATCAAATTCAGATCCGCCCGCGTGCAGAAGGGCACAAGCAGCTTGAAGAAGAAGCGGTCGAGCTGCGCTTCCGGCAACGGATACGTCCCTTCCTGTTCGATCGGGTTCTGCGTGGCGAGCACGAAGAACGGCTCTTCGAGCTTGTGGACGGTCCCGCCAATCGTCACCGAGTGTTCCTGCATCGCTTCGAGCAGGGCCGACTGCGTCTTGGGCGTCGCCCGGTTGATTTCGTCGGCGAGCATGATCTGCGCGAAGATCGGTCCCGCTTGGAATGCAAAGCGGCGCTGACCTTCATGCTCGGTGATGATGTTCGTGCCGATGATGTCAGACGGCATCAGGTCCGGCGTGAACTGCACGCGTGAGAACTTGAGGTCGAGCACCTGCGCCAACGTGCGGACGAGCAGCGTCTTGCCGAGGCCCGGCACGCCTTCGAGCAGCACATGCCCGCCGACGAACAGGCACGTCAGCACGCCCTGCACCGTTTCCGGCTGGCCGACGATGACCTTGCCGATCTCGGCCTGCACCTTGGCAAACCGCTCACGGAACTGCTTCGCTCGCTCGATCATGTCGGACATGGTGTCAACCAAATGGGACGTATGGGACGTAGAAGACGCTTGGGACGATACCGAGCCGCGCTGTACTGCCATTAAGTTAATCTTCTTCGTTCTTCCCGCGGTCGTGGGGCGCGCGTTTCTTGGCTTGCCGCAGTTTGCTTAAGTAGTCGTCGCCCTTCTCTTCCGTCGGCTTCGGCGGCGCCGGCGGCGGTGGCGGCTTCGGCGTGAAGGCTGCTGGGCCGGTGTCGACGCCTTCGTCGGCGCCCGGCGGTGGCGGTTCGGTCACGGTGCCAGTAGCTTCGAACTTGCGACCGGCCTTCTCGCGTTCCAAATTTTCCTCAACCACCGCTTTCTTTTGGCGCAGCCGAGCCAGGAAAACATCGTCCTCGGCGGCGGCCTTGGCGGCTTGTTTCTTGCGCATCCGCGACCAGGTGCGATTCGCGTAAGCTCGCACCTCGCCCGGCTCCAACGAGATGCGCCGGACGCCGACGTCGAAGAGCAATCCCACGCCGACGAAGAACACCAGCCAGTACCAGAGTGGCAACAATGCGCGTGCGCCTTCTGGGGCAGGACGATAGAGATCGCCGGAGGCCGCGAGGTCCTTGAGCGGCTTCGCTTCTTCGCCGTAGACGTTGCCGCCGGTGATGCGGGCCAGCGTCTTTAACAGCGTGACGTTGGATTCAAGATCGGCGAACTCCGGCGAATACGAAATGGTCACACCGCTGCGCCGGCTATCGACGACGCGCTCGGTCTCTTCCTCGATCTTCACGGGCGTGCCGTCGTCGGCATAAACGAGCTTTCCATCCGGCGTCTTGCGCACGAGCGTGCCATCGGCGAGTTGGAGCTGGCCGTCCTTTTCGGTAATCGTCATCGGCAGGCCAGGACGGAAGCGGCCCGTGTACGCCGCCGAGCGCTGTCGGGCTTGAGCGTTGACGATGTAGGAGCCGGCCTCCTCGGCCTTGAACTCGGCCTCGTAATAGCCGCCGGCACGCTGCTCGAACTTTAACTCGATCGGCGGCCGGCCTTCTTGCAACCCGCCGGGCGACGATACTTTGCCTTCGAGCTTCAGGTCCGTGAGCGGCCGGCTTGCCTCATCGCGGGCTTCGACGACAACGCGGACTTTGCCTTCGCGATATTCGGTCGTGAGCACGAGGCGATCCGTCTCGAGGCCGCGCATCGCCCAGCCGACGACTTGTTCCCAGAACTTTAGATAGATTTCGCTGCCGACCCATTTGCGGTCCCAGCCCTCCTGCTTGCCGGGCTTGGTGCGAGCGTCGCTCGTGAACGCGGCCGATCGGCCGAGGCCGTATTGCCACGTGGCCAGGATCGGGAAGCGCTGGTCGAACGTGCGCGGCCCCTCGATGTGCATTTCCGCGAGGGCCGACGGCTTGATCGTCGTGCGGACGAAGCCATGCAAGTCCGGCAACGGGTCGTCGAGCTTGTCCGTCGCGCCGCTGCGCAGGACGAGCTTCGGATTGAATTGCTGGGTGTACAAGAACGACTGACTCACTCGCCGACTTTCGCGCATGTAGATCGCGGGCAGGTCGTCCGGGTTCTTGACCTTGTAGTATTTGCCGCCCTTGGCCGCACCCTCGGCCATCTGCGACATCTTCGTGTCTTCGGCTGCCGAGTGCGTGGCGACGCCGACGGCCGAACAGGTCACGCCGGATTTCTGCATGTCCGCGAGAGCCTTCTTGCCGATGGCGTTGAGTTGCGGATCGCCATCGGAGATGACGATGCAGTGTTTAACTGCCAATCCATGTTTGTCGTCGGTCAGCGTATCATGGGCCGCCCGGAGGAACGGGTCGAAGTCCATCATGTCGCCGGGCGTCATCTTGTCGACGAGCCCCTTCAGACCCGCCTTGTTGTCGCCAACCTGCTGAAATTTCACCGGCCAATTGACGCTGCCGTTGTAATCCATGACGCCGAGGAAATCGTTCGCGCTGAGTCGATCGATCGCGAGCTTGGCGATCTCCTTCTGCCACTTGTTGCCGTCGGCCATTTCGGAGGCGTGCATGATAAGCACGAGCCCGCCGCGGCCGGCCGCCTTCATTGCCTTGATTTCACAATCGACCGGCAACGCGGCCTCGATCGGCGTCTTCTGATAGCCGCCGGCTCCATAGCTGTCTGGGCCACCGACGAAGACCAGGCCGCAACCCTGGTCGTACGTGTTCGAGCGAATGATCTCGTGCTGCGTCGGCGTAAAGCGCTCCGCCGGCACGTCGCCGATGATCAGACAGTCGAAGTTGCTGAGGTAAACGGTCAACTCGTCTTTGTTCTGCGGGAGTTGCCCGACCGTCTTCGGATTCACGAGGAAGCGGGCGCCGCGGAGCTGGTCGATGAGATGCTGATGTGGAAACGTGGCATCCTCATCCGCGTCTGGCTCGACGAACAGCACCCGCCGAGCGCCGCGGGCGATGACATGCGCCATCGCCTTGTTGTTCTGAATGCGGTCGCCCGCGAGGCCCGGCGTGCGGTCGGAGCCATCCGGATTCTGCGATTCCAGCGGCATGAATTGAGCGCGATAGGTGTAGGACAGTTCTTCGTCGCCCTTCTTGCCGCCCTCGGCCTTGTCGCGGAACGTGAAGCGATTGAGCCCTGGCGCCAGCCGCACGGTGTACGGCGACTGCTCCTCTTCGCCGCGGCCAACCATGTTGAGCGGCTTTTCCTTGCCGTCACGATTCTGAAGGAGTTCGAGCTTGCCAAAGACAATGCGCGTTGGGTGTGCATTGCGAACGAGCACGTGAACCGGCAACCGGGCACCCTTGGCCGTTTGGGCCGGGGCCTCGACCGCTTGCACAAGCACTTCATTCTGTTGCCGATAGCCTTCGCCGAGCGGCACGACATCGATCTGCACGCCGTTCTGCTTGGCAAGATTGGCCTGCTCCTCCGCGTTGCCGAGGTTCTCGTTACCGTCGGAAAAGAGGACGATGCGCTTGCCCGTGCCTTCGGGAAACGACGCCATCGCCAGCTTGATCGCGGCCGCGATGTCCGTGTAATTTGGGTCCATTGCTCCGGCGAGCGCATCGGTGACGATGAGCTTGTCCACCGCGCTTGGCGGCAACACGAGCCGTGGCCGGCGCGCGAAGAGGATCGACCCCGACAGATCATTGCGATGACCAACGCCGCGTTGCTGTACGCTTGAATTGATGAATGTTTGGAGCCGCAACCAACGCAGATCGCGTTCGCCCTCGGCCGAACCGGAATCAGCTTCCTGCGGCACACTCATCGAGCGATCGACGACATAGAGAACGCAAACATTCTCGTTCGGCCGACGTAGTCGCGGCTCGGCGAGCGCCATCACGAGCAGCAAGACGAGCACGCATCGAGCCGTCAGCGCAACCCACCGCCGGATCGGCCCGAGCCCGGTCAGGCTCTTGTAACTGAACTTCACCAAGAGCGGCAGCACGAACAACAGCAACAACCACCAGGGCTGGACGAACTCCAGAGTTCGCAACGTCCGAACGGCGGAGATGCCGGCGCTCTGAACGGTGTCGACGAAACCGCCGAGTGCAATTGCCAGAAGTGCAGCGAGCGCCCACGCTAAAGTACGCGACCATAGACCCGTGAGAATGAGATTGAGTGTGGCAAGAAGGAACAGCCCGATGATGCCGAGGGTTGTCCAGCCGGCCAATTCCCACGGCGGATATTCCGGTACGGTCGCGTTGGCGAAGAGAAAGCGCCCGCCGATCAGCAAACCGGCGCACGCCGGCCACCAGAAACGCGGTCGTCGGCCAAACCCCACGAGCGCAACGGCTGTGAGCACGATCGCCACGAGGACGACGAGCAGCCAGTGGTCGACGAAGAGGGCGAGCAAACGGCTCATGGCTTCGGCAGTGTATCTAGAACTTGATCCGCTGGACGCGGTGATTCTCCGTATCGATCACGTGAATGCGGCCTTTCTTATCAACGACCAGCGCCCACGGATCAGAGAACTGGCCCGGTTGGCGACCGGGGCCGCCCCAGACACCTTCCGAGACGCCGGCCGGCGAGAACTTTTGCACGCGGTGGTTACCGCGCTCGATCACGTACAGGTCGCCCTTCGGCCCAAAGGCCAGATCGTATGGGTATTTCAACTCGCCAGGCCCATCGCCTTCGGAGCCGATTGACTTCACGAACTCGCCGGACTTGGTGAACACTTGGATACGGTGATTGCACGAGTCGGCGACATAGAGCAGATCGTCCGGCCCGAGGGCCAGTGCGCGAATGCGATTGAACTCGCCGTCGCCCGTGCCGGACTTGCCCCAGCACGACATGAACTTGCCGTCGGCGTCGAGCTTGGTGATGCGCTCATTAATGCCGAACTCGCTGACATAGAAAAATCCGTCGGCATCCTGAACCGTGTCGCTGACGTAGCCGTATTTACCCGGCTCGGTTCCTTTGTCGCCGCCGATTTTCTTGATCTCGGTGCCGTTCGCCTCGTAGATGCGGATGCACGAATAGTGCGAATCACAGACAATGAGCTTGCCGTCACGCGTCACGCCGAGGCCGCTCGGCCGACCGTTGCGGAAATCGGGCGTCGTGAACGTCGGGCCAGTGTAATTGCCGTCCAGGTCATATGCCTGGATGCGAGCCGTGAAGTCGACGATCCAGATCCGATCGTCGTGATCGATGACTGCGGCCCGCGGGCGAACGAAGTCGCCGTCCAGCACGCCGCGCTTGCCCCAGACGACGTCCGGCTTCGTTGAGGGGCCGCAGCCGGCGAGCAGCGCGAGGCCGATGAATGCGATGATCGCCCGGTGACGATTCACGCGTGCCTCCTCAACCTGGCGCGGAAACGGTTTCCGGCGATCCGTTCGCCTCGGGGGGAGATTCCGCTGGCAACGTAGCTGCCTTCCCCTTCCCCGGCGTCGGCACCGGCGAGCGGAATTTCGGGTCGTGGAAGACCTTCCACATCTCCGTCCGGACGTCCGGTTGGGTCGGCGGCGACTGGCGATCGGCCAAGATAATCTCGTCCATCAGGCAGCCGAGGAAGTTGGCCTTCGCCAATATCTCCGCGTGAATGAACTCACCATTCGATTGCAGCACCATGCGATTGAACACCGATCGGCGGAAGAGCTTGAACTTGCTGTTGATGTCGCCGAGGCGGAGACCAAACATAAGCCGGCATTTCCACCAGAAGCGGCTCTCCGCGGCCCCGAGCCAACCTCGTGGCGGATCCGGCAGGTAGCCGAATACGATGCGGATAATAACGCGATAGACCCAGTTCAAACGCTTACGGCCGGCCGGAAGCATGGTGCCGCGGCGGTGACCGTTGACGATCTCGACGAACTTCTTCGTGTATTCGTCCTGCACCGCGAGGCTCTTCAACATGCGCGGCAGATCACTGGGTGTCCAGCCGGCGTCAGTTGACGTGTAGAAGAAGAGCGGTTGGCTGGCAGCTTCAAGTGCCGTGCGGATGCAGGCCCCGAAGCCTTTCCGTTCGGTATGGGT